>JAWXCN010000041.1:0-27393 GCA_034408725.1 Candidatus Hydrogenedentota bacterium | reverse complement strand
ATTTCAATCACCGGTTGATCGCGGCGGACCGCGTCACCGACCGCGACCATTATTTTAGTGACGGTAACTTTATCGACATTCTCGGCAAGGGCAGGAAGTTTGAACTCGCGTGTCATGTGTAGTGTCCCGGCTGCGTTAACTGATCAAAGGATTCGGTTTGTTGGGATCAATGTTGAGCGTCTTCATCGCGCCCTGCACGACATCCAACTTTATTTTGCCGTCGAGGTAGAGGCCGTGCAGCGTTGCATAGGTGATCCACCGCGCGTCCACTTCAAAAAATTCGCGCAACGCCGTGCGCGATTCACTACGTCCGAATCCGTTCGTGCCCAGCGCGACAAGCCGCTGCGGGATTGCCTGGCCCAGGCTTTCGGGCAACACCTTCATATAATCCGACGCGGCGATAACGGGGCCGGCCTCTTTTTTCAGGCATTCGGTGACGTACGACTCCCGCGGTGTTTCAGCGGGGTTCAGCATGTTCCACCGCGCGGCTTCGATCATGTCCTTTTGAAGTTCCTTGTAGCTCGTCACGCTCCACACGTCCACGGCGACGCCAAACTGTTTATCGAGCAGGTCCTGCGCTTTAAGCGCTTCATTCAGGATTGCGCCGCTGCCCAGCACAGTCGCTTTCAGTTTATGCTTGGCCTGCGACGCGCGAAGTTTGTACATTCCGCGCAAGATGCCTTCTTCCGCGCCACTCGGCATGGATAGCATCGGATAGTTTTCATTGCCTACAGTGATGTAGTAAAAGACGCTTTCTTGTTCCTCATACATGCGCCGCATACCATCGCGGATGATCACCGCGAGTTCGTAAGCGAAACAGGGGTCGTACGCGATCAAATTCGGCAACGGGAGCGCCAGCACGTGGCTGTGACCGTCCTGATGCTGCAATCCTTCGCCTGCAAGCGTCGTGCGGCCCGCAGTCGCGCCCAGGAGGAACCCCCGGCACCGCATATCGCCCGCGGCCCAAATCAAATCGCCGATTCGCTGCATTCCGAACATCGAGTAGTAAATGAAAAAAGGAATTGTCGGTATGCCGTGGGTCGAGTAGGCCGTGCCGGCGGCGATGAACGACGACATCGATCCCGCTTCGGTGATCCCTTCTTCCAGGATTTGACCGTCTTTGGCTTCTTTGTAGTAAATCAGCGTGTCGGAATCGACCGGCTCATAGAGCTGGCCCACGTGCGAATAGATGCCAATCTGGCGGAACAGTGCCTCCATACCGAAAGTCCGCGCTTCGTCGGGAACGATTGGTACGATGTGCTTGCCCACGTCCTTGTCGCGCAACAGTTTTGAAAGTATCCGAACGAACGCCATCGTCGTAGACAATGCGCGGTCGTCGCTGCCTTTGTGAAACTCCTCGAACACCGAAATATCCGGCGTTTTTAGCGGTTCACATTTCGTCGCGCGCGTGGGCACGTATCCGCCCAGTTCTTTTCGCCGTTCCTGAAGGTACACGCCCTCGGGGCTGTCCGCCGGCGGCTTGTAAAACGGCGCGAGCGCGACGTCTTCGTCGGAGATGGGAATGCCGAACCGCGTGCGGAACTCGCGCAATTCGTCTTCGTTCAACTTCTTCTGCTGGTGGGTGATGTTTTTGCCTTCACCGCTTTCGCCAAGTCCGTAACCCTTGATCGTCTTCGCGAGAATCACAGTCGGCTGGCCCTTGTGCAGCACTGCCGCATGGTACGCCGCGAACACCTTTTCCGGATCGTGGCCGCCGCGTTTGAGCTTGCGAAGCTGCTCGTCTGTCATGGTGCGCGCCATCGCCATCAGCTTCGGATCGTTTTTGAAGAAATGTTCGCGAATATATTTGCCGGATTCCACTGTGTATTTCTGGTACTGGCCATCGACAATCTCACCCATGCGATCTGCCAGCCAGCCGTCCTTGTCCTTTTCGAGGAGCGGGTCCCAGTCTCCGCCCCAGATGACCTTGATGACGTTCCAGCCCGCGCCGCGGAAAATCGCTTCGAGTTCCTGGATGATCTTGCCGTTGCCGCGCACGGGGCCGTCCAGCCGCTGCAAGTTGCAATTGATGACGAAGATGAGGTTGTCCAGCTTTTCACGCGATGCCAAAGTGATCGCGCCGAGCGACTCAGGTTCGTCCGTCTCGCCGTCGCCGAGAAACGCCCAGACCTTGTTGCCGTTGTCTTTTTTCAGGCCGCGGTCTTCAAGGTAGCGGTTAAACCGCGCCTGATAGATCGCCATGATCGGGCCAAGACCCATCGACACAGTCGGGAACTGCCAGAAGTCCGGCATTAACCAGGGGTGCGGATACGACGACAAACCGCCGCCAGGCTGTAGTTCCGCGCGGAAGTTTTCGAGTTGCTCGTGGGACAGTCGATCTTCCAGAAACGCGCGCGAATAAATCCCCGGCGCTGCATGACCCTGAAAATAAATTTGGTCGCCCGTATGGTCCTTGCCCGAACCGCGGAAAAAATGGTTAAAGCCAACTTCGTACAACGTCGCGGCCGATGCGAAAGTCGAGATATGCCCGCCGATGCCGACCTCTTCGCGGTTCGCCCGCACGACCATCGCCATCGCGTTCCACCGGATGATGCTTTTGATGCGGCGTTCGAGATCGCGGTTACCCGGATACTGGGGCTGCTCGTCAACGGCGATGGTGTTTACATAGGGAGTGTTCGCGCTGAACGGCAGTCGAACGCCCCGTTCCTGGGCGTGCTGCCGCAACCGCTCGATCAGCGTAATGGCATGTTCGGGGCCCTGATGCTCCAGGATATAGTTCAGGGACTGAATCCACTCGCGGATTTCGTCCTCGTGTACGCCACTGGAATCGTTGACTACGTGCGCTTCGGTTTTCACGGTAAAGGGACCTTTCGTAGCGGGTCCGAGCGTCACCATAAAGGGCAACGCCCCGCCCGTAGAAGTTCTTCCGGGGTGGCGCAAAAGACACCGCCACAAAGATGCATGTTGCGGTAACAACCGTTTACGCGCACGCAATAAAACGTCCGCGCAGACAAGACCAGAGTGTACGCGAAGAGGGCAAGAAGTATCAAGAATTGGCCGGATGTAAGGCGGGATTTTAGGATTGCGAAAGTATGAGGAAACCGATCGCCGTTCAGGGAAAGCGGAGCATATATTTTGCTATCAGGTCCTGGATTCGGCCACCGCAGGACTTTGGACTGCGGTGGCGGAGCGGGTAGCGCAGACACCGCTTTGGCTGTTTATGGGCGAAGACTTCGTGCGTGCACGTGTTGGAGGGTGGACCATCTGCGATAAACAGCCATGGCGGCGCCTTGGGGGCCGCCGCAGTCCAAATAGGCTACTTGTTAAGATGTGATTTTCGGTGGAGGACCACTTTGGGTAGGAACTGCTTGTGGAGAGCGTAGTGCGCCGGGCAGTTTTAAGTAAAATTGCCCGGCGCCACACCATACTTTTGGATACACAATCTAGTTATTGCGGCCTTTGAGCAGTACTTCGTCGTCCGGTTCGCTCCTGATCTGGATTTTCGAGCCGACGATAATCAACGGTACGGAGTCACCGTCTCGTGTATCCAACTCCATTTCGCCGCCACCGGCCACGAGCGGTATCACACCGAAGCTGACGTTGTCGACGAACACTTCCACGTCCGGGGTCGAAAGTACGTCTTCGACCTCAAGACTAAACTTACGGCGAAATCCGAGGTCCTTTTCGCGGTAAACCACCTTTCCCGAGGCAAGCAGTTCGTTGTCTGTCGCTTTCAACCCAATCCGCGTCTTGACCCACGTGCTTCCTGCGAGGGCGGGCGCGACGGTGAAGCCAATCGCGAGGAGCAGCACCGCCAGCCCGGCAAATACCTTGAATTTCCACATGTTGCGTTCTCCTACAGTTTGCAAACCACATACCAATGTCATTTACCGTACTGAGAAGTTGCGCCGGGCACTGTCAGTCGAACAGCCAAGCTCATGTAGGAATATTCAGCATTTGTTGGCCGTCAGGTGAAGGTGCTTCATAGGTTTATATGGACTGCTACCGAAGGCCATATAGGAAGATCAGGTCGCCGCGTCCGGAAGCTTTAAATGTTCCACGTTGGTGGTCATGTTTTCGCGCCACGGCATGACCTGGGCTTTTCCGGCGCGTTTGGCCTGGTACATGGCCTGGTCCGAGCGGGCTACGAGGTCCCCGAACTCGACGCCGTCGCGCGGAGCTTCAACGACGCCTGCACTGAAGGTGAGGGGGCCGTTGGATTCGCCTTCGGTGAGATTGCGGAATTGGGCCATCATGCGTTCGACGATGCGGACGCCGACAGCTTCGGGTGTTTCGGGGAAGTACAGAACAAACTCTTCGCCGCCATAGCGGCCGACGAGGTCGACACTGCGAATGTCGTTTGTCAGCGCCTCCGCCAGTTGCACGAGCGCGCGATCGCCCGCGGCATGTCCGTAGACGTCATTCACCTGTTTGAATCCGTCGATATCGAGAAACACGAGTGAACCTTGCGCGGGGTATCGTTTGATGCGCGCGAGTTCGCGTTCGATCTCGCGTTCAAGGGTTTGCCGGTTTAGCAGTCCCGTCAACGGATCGAGACGGGACACGCGCGAATAATTTTCGCGCCGCCGGAGCACGGCGTGGATGCGGGCGATCAACACCTGCGGATCAAAGGGCTTGGTGACGTATTCGTCGACGCCCGATGACAACCCGCGAATCTGGTCTTCCGACGTGCCTTTCGCCGTCAGGAAAACGAATGGAATGTCTTTGAGGATGGGATCATTTACGATGCGTTCGCGCAACGCAAAACCGTCCATGTGCGGCATCATGACGTCCGACACGATGAGATCGACGGTGACTATCTCGAGTTTCTTGAGCGCGTCCGGTCCGCTGGCGGCGGTGAACACCTGGAACCCCGCGGACGACAGGGTATACGACAACAATTCCGCCGTGTGAACGTCGTCTTCGACGACGAGGACGGTATACGTCCGCGGCTCTTCCTGTAGTTCGGCGGGCATCGCGGTTTCCGGGTTGCTATCCACTCGGGTTTGTACTCGTCAATGGCAAGCGCACGCGAAATGTCGTACCTTTCCCCTGTACACTCTCAACGTCAACGGTTCCCCCGTGAAGTGTAACCATTTCCTTGACGAGGAACAATCCCAAACCCGCGCCGGGGGCCTTCTCGCTGCCGCCGCGCACCTGGTAGAACCGCTCGAAAATGCGCGCGCGGTTCTCCTCGGACACGCCGATTCCGGTATCCGCGACGTACAGCGCGATGAAATCGCCATCGCGCTGTGCCGCGAACGTGATTCGTCCAGCGTTGGGCGTAAACTTGATCGCGTTCTCGAGCAGGTTGCAGATGATCGTGTAGACGCGCTTTTCATCCGCGATGGGGGACGGCAAGTCCTTCGGAACGTCGCACACGAATTCGATCTGCTTGTTCAGCATCGCGGGCATCAGCGACGACACAATGCCATCCACGGTGCGTCGGATATCGACTGGCGCGAGGTCCAGCACGGCGCGGCCCGATTCGATCGTGCCCATTTCGAGCAGCGCCTCGATCAGGTGCGTCAACCGTTCCGTCTCTTCGTCGATAATCGTAAGGAAATGTTCGCGCAAGTTTTGCGGCATGTTCGGGTCGCGCAGGATCGTGCGGACGAATCCCTTGATCGACGTCATCGGCGTGCGTAATTCGTGCGACACCGCCGCCACGAAATCCGTCTTCATCTGATCAATCGCGCGGTCCTTGGTCACATCGTGAAAAATAGTCACGAAGCAATCCGCCCCCTGCACGAGTTCCGGTATCCGCGACCGCGTCACTTGCAGCGTCTTCTCGGCGGGCTCGGCAATATGCAGGTCCTGCTTCGCAAAATCCTCGCCACTCCCCGCCGTCGCGCGCCACGTATCGCGGAATGTGGCGTCATCCAGCAATGACAGAAAATTCACCGCGATCGGTTCCCGGTTCGGCAATCCCAACAATTGCATTGCGGCCGCGTTCATCATCAGGACGATGTCATTGGTATCGGTCACGACAACGCCTTCGCCGATGCCCCGCAGGATCGTTTCGAGCCGGTTGCGTTCCTGCGCGAGGATGATCGCTTTGCGCCGGTTATCCGATTCAAATTCGCGGCGCTCGATGGATTCGCCAAGCGTCCGCGCTACCGCGTCTAACAGTTTGCGCTCGGCGGCGAGAAAGGGACCATGCTCGCGGGAGCCCGGCACTTCGCGCACGTAATAGACCTGCACCATGCCGCGCGCGCGGCCATTCACCACGACTGCGGCGGATTGTCCCCAGCGCGTTTCCTCGAACTCCTGGCTGACGTATTCGCGGCCGTCGAGCACAATGCGCGCGCGCGCCAGGTCCGGGCGCCGCCAGGCTGGCGGCACGAGCGACACCAGGTCCGCGCAGATGTCTTCGACGGACTCGCGCGTGCGAAGCGACTCCGCCAACCCGTAGATGCAGGAGAGTTCTTTCAATTGTTGCTGGTAGGTCTGCACGAGTTGTTGCAACTCGTCGCCTCTCCGCGAACTGTCCGCGGCGCTAAGCGGCGCACCAGAGGCATGCGCATTGCGCAAATCGGTAATGGGCACGCAGTAGAGTTGCGCAACGTCGTCGCGCGGCATTCCGATCATCCAGACATGGTAAACACTGCCGCCCGCAATCGTGCAAAACTCCGCGTGCGCGCCAGCGGCGATATGCTCGGCGATGCGGGTATCCTTCAGTCCCGGCAACAACGATACCGCGCGCCGCCGCCGGCTCGGCGGAAGGTGGAAAGCGTCCCGCGCCGCGGCATTGAACGCGCACACCATGCCCGATGTATCAATACGCAAAATGGGCACGGGACAATGATCATCTACTGGTGGCAAAGGCTGGCGTTTGGTCATGGTGTTCTCGGCTGCATAATACCCCGCAGAACACTTTATCCTATTGAGTGTGTGTCTACGAAATGACGGGCTGGAACGGCAGGGCACGTTTGCGCTTTTTGAAAGATGTTACCCTGATTGCTGAGATGTGCGGCGCATTGGGCAAATGAGGCCTTACGCGCGAACAAAGGAACGGAAACATGGTCCTGGCATACACGCGGTACACGGCACTGTTGTTTGCGATCGGTTTGGCCATTGGGGAGGCGGTAATAAACTGGGGAAACTGGCAGTGGTGGCCGCTATGGGTTGTTGACTATGCCATAGCGGTTGCGCTTGTCTATGGGTTCGTCGCATCACGAAATCCCGTTCGGACGCACGTGCTCACGTCGGCGTGGGCATTTACGCTCGGGGTCTTTTACATGGCTCTGTTTATCACACTCGATAATCTTCGGGAGGGAAAGGCGTCGTTCGCGGAGCAGCAGGTGATCATTCTTCTGATTGCGCTCATGACGGCGTTGGCGGCGATGGGTGTGGTCACTGCCGCAATCGCCCAAAAACTCGCGACAGTGGAATTGGACCGATCATGAAGACAGAAACCAATCCACCCGCGTTTGTTGCCGTCTGTTTAGTCACCATGGCCTGCGTACTGCTGATTGGCGCGGCAGAACGCGATGACGTGAAGCAGGCCGTGGTCTTCACCGCGGGCGCGGACGGCTATCACTCCTACCGCATACCCGCAATAATCACGACGCTGAATGGCACACTGGTCGCTTTCTGCGAAGGCCGGCGCGAAAGCACGAGCGACTTCGGTGATATCGATTTGGTCCTCAAGCGAAGCTTTGACAAAGGCAAAACCTGGCAACCCTTGCAGCTTGTTATCGACGACGGCACTTACTCCTGTAACAATCCCGCGCCCGTGGTAGATAAGGAAACCGGCGCGATTGTACTGGTGTTCTCAAAACATCCCGGCGATGACACTGAATCGGAAATTCTCGGCGGCGCTGCTCAGCCGTGTACCGTGTGGGTAAGTCGTTCGGCCGATGACGGCGCGACGTGGAGCGCGCCGAATGAGATCAGCCAACAAGTGAGCCAACCGGATTGGCGATGGTACGCCGTTGGACCCGGTCACGGAATTCAACAACACAATGGCCGATTGCTCATTCCCAGCAATCATTCGTTGTTGCCGGACCCCTCAACATGGTTTTCCCATGTCATCGCCAGCGATGACAATGGAATCACCTGGAACGCGCTCGGGAGCGCCGGGGGCTATTGCAACGAATCGACGCTGGTTGTGCTGCCGGACGGCGCGCTTGCACTAAATATGCGCAGCTATCACAAGCAGAATCGGCGTCACGTTGCGCTAAGCAACGACGGTGGCGCAATGTGGAGTAAACCTGAACCAGTATCAGCACTGGTTGAACCCGTATGCCAGGCAAGTTCATTGCGCGTTGATCTGGAAGGCGGCCCGCCGTTGTATTTGTTCAGCAATCCCGCCAGTACAAAACGTGAACGCATGAGCGTGCGCATCAGCCACGATGCCTGCGCAACGTGGTCTAATGGAATAGTTTTGCATGAAGGGCCATCGGCTTATTCGGACCTTACCGAACTCAGCGACGGTACGATCGGTTGCCTATACGAGCGCGGCGAGAAGACACCTTACGAGAGTATTTACTTCGCGCACTTCCGCCTCCACTGGCTCGATCGTTGATCCGCGGCCAACGTGACGGGTACTGTACGCCGTTCATCGGTATTGGGAGAATCCTGTGATTCGACTTTTATCAAGCGTTGTTGGCCGGCTTTCGGATACAAATCGCCGAACGCCTTATTGCCATGAGGTATTGACTAGTTTTCTTCCATGACACGAATCATTCTTCAACTCAGGATTATTTAGCAATGAAAGTCGCCATTCGGCTCGGCTCACTCGGTACGGGGAGCCTCAAGAAAGATATTCAGCGTTCGCTCGCAATCGGTGTACACGGTCTTCAACTGCGCGTAGTCGACACCGAACTCGATCCGCGTGAACTTTCGGACAGCGGCAGAGAGGAATTCGTGGATTACATCGAGTCATTCGGGTTCGATTTGCCAGCGATCTCCGGCGAACTTTCGGGGTTCGCGGACCCCGCGACGGTTGACGAACGCGTCGCGCGCACGCGTTCGATCATTGATCTCAGCGTGGATCTCCATTGCCCGGTTGTTTGCGTCGATCCCGGGGTAGCTCCCGCCGACGGAACGCAACGCCACGTCGAGTTTGTGGGGGCGATTCGGGACCTCGCGAATTATGCCCTCGAACGCGACATTCGCATCGCGTTAACTACCGGGGACGACTCTGTGGAAAGGCTCTCCGTTCTCATCGCGAGTGTTAACAGCGAAGGTTTGCGTGTGAACTATGAGCCCGCCGCCCTGGTATCACACGGATTTGATCCGATCGCGGGCTTGGACACAGTTGTTCGCAAGATAGCCCATGTCCAGGCGCGGGACGCCGCGCGCGGCTCGATCACCGAACCCGGAGCAGAGCGTCCACTCTCAAAGGGAGATGCGCGCATCGAGGAACTGATCTCGGTCCTGCTCAACAACGGATATACGGGTTTTCTCAGCGTCGCTACGCAACGCGACGAAGACCTCGCGGGAATCGCCGTCGAAGCAGTGACGTGGTTGCAGAAACAGGAAGGTGTGGATCCGTAGGCCGCCGCGGTCCAATTTGGTTTCGTCGTTGGAAAACAAAAAAACGCCCGCCGCGTGCAGGCGTTTAGACTTTCAACGTGAAAAGGCCTATTTGGACTGCGGCGGCCCCCAAGGCGCCGCTTTGGATGGACGGCGTTCTAACCAGAAGGCAGCCCAAATAGCCTCTACCCAAAACGACTTAGTCCTCTACCCCAACCTTGTTACGGCGCGATTTCCGCGCCCGCCTCGGCGCGGAGGCGGTTCAGTTCAGCCTGATACTGCGCCTCGATAAGCGCGCGCAACGCCGCGGTGTCCGTCGCTTGCGCCGCTTCCTGCGCTTGCATGCGCGTCGTGAAACCACCGCCAAGCCCGCTCAGCGACGGCGCATTATTCACGAGCTCCTGCCGCAACATGCCCAGCCGGCTTTGTGTCGTCAGCAGCCCATTCTGCGCCGCGCGAAACTCCGGCGCGAACTCCGTCGTCACTGTGTTATAGGCCGTTTGCGCGTCATACAGCAGCGCGATGGCGCCGCCGTAATCCCGCCGGAACGCAAGTTGCTCCGCCGCATTCGCTTTTTCGTCGCCAGCGTTCAACGATTCACGCGCCGCGGCCAGGCGCGCATCACGCTCCGCTATCATTTTCTCCGCGTCCAGCACCTTGCTTTGCGCGGAAGGATGCAGTTTGTCTGAATCCAGGGCCATCCGATATGCGTCTCGCGCATCTTCGAGTTGTTCCCCGGCAAGGGCATCGTCCCCGACTTTCACGTAGTATTCCGCGATGCGCGTCGTAACGTCGCGCCGGGACGGATCCAACGCCAAGACAGCCTTATACTCCTTCATCGCGCGTTCGTGCTTGCCTGCGTCGTAAAACATGTCTCCAATCTGTTTCTGCAAATCTACGGTCGCCACGTTCATGTCCATCAACCTGGCATACGCTGCTTCCGTTTCCGCGTCGTTGCCGCGCCTGATGTAAAACTGAATCGCGCGCACCGCGTAATCGCGAATCTGCGACGGAGAAATGTTCGCAGCCGTCACCCGGTCGGTGACTACCGCCTGAAGCACATCCGCGACCGCGTTTACTGATCGGCTCGCGTCGTCGCTGATCGCCGCGCCGGCAATGCCCTTAAATCCGAGTCCGCCACGATAGTCCGCCAGGATAAGTTCACGCCGTTCATCTGCTTCCGCCCGTACATCCGTGAGATAGGAAGCTGGATCGACTTGTGCCCGCCGGGCGGGTTTCAACTGGACCGTCTCGATGACGCCCTCGACATCGGCGTAGTACACGTCCCGGATCGTGGGATCGGAATCCGCCAACGGCGCTGTCACCTGCGCAACCAACGAACCCAGCACGCCGAGCCGGTACGCAAGGTAGGGGTCCACCCGTCCGCCTCCGACAGCCTGCAACAGGTACATCTCGCCTTCGATCGCGCTCAACGGGTTCGCGGCGCCGGCGGGAATGATCGCCACAAGTTCACTGGGCGACACGGCAGCGCCGGCCCGGATGTCCCGTTCGAGCTTCGCGAGGTTTGCGCCGGAATCGCGCGACACAACCCGCGCGGCTGTAGTCACGATGGACACCCGCGTTTTCGGCCCCCACGCAAATGCCGGCGCGGCGGCCGAGACGGTCATTAACACCATCGTGGTTATCAATACGGCCCGCTTCATGACACGCCCCTTTCACCCGCGACCGGGGCTTCCGCGCGTTCCGCCGTTCTTCCAGAATCTACCGAACTGCGCAACTGATCGATTAACGCCTGCACTTCCGACGTGCCTGATTCCGGGTCTTCCCGGTCAACAAGATTCAAGTAGCGTTCGAGTTCACGGATGCCTTCCTGAATGTCCTGGCGCTGCACCAGCACCAGGCCCATCTCGAGATGCGCCGGGGCATAGTTGGGGTCGGCTTGCGTCGCTTTCCGGAACGAATCGCGCGCCCCATCAATATCACCCAGCATCATGTTTGCCCGTCCGCGCACCGTTTCCAGTTCCGCGAGGTCCGTCGGCGCGTTGGGTACCGGCACTCGCGAGAGCGTTTGCAGCGCGCGGTCCGCGTTTTGTTGTGCCAGGTTCAGGCGCGCCGCCTGCACGGCCGCTTTGGCCTGGAACGGATTGTTTTCACCCGCCAAGGTTTCGAATGCCATCAACGCTTGCGAGGTCAACCGCTGACGGTCCAGGCACACGGCGTGAAAATATTTCGCAGTCGCGTTATTCGGGTTCAGCTTCAAAGCTTCGTCCAGCCGCGAGTATGCCTCGCCATAGTTGCCCTGTTCGATCAGCAGCAACCCCAGCCGCGTCAACGCCTCGTCTTGAATCGACGTATCAGCATTCACGGCGTCTTGAAGTTTCGCCGTCGCGGCGGCGCTGTCGCCTTCCATCGCCGATATGATGCCCCCGGCCGCCAAAGTATCCGCCTCCGAGGGATTCGCAGCCGCAAGCTGCTCCTGCGCGCCCCGCAAGTCATTCTGCAGCGCCCTGCCCGCTGCTTCGGCCCGCCGCGCGGCGGGATTCGCCTCCACGGCCGAAGACCGGCTCAACGCGTCGACTTGACCGCTGTAATCACTTTTCAATCCACGCGCAAGACCCAGCAGATACAACATTTCAGCGTCGTTCGGGTCTTCCTGCGTCACGCGCTCGAGCAACGCGAGTTGCGCATCCCGGCCCGAAGGAGTCTCAACCTGACCATAGCTTATTACCGCCATTCTTGCCGCTTCGTCATTTCCCGGATCGAGCCTCGCTGCCTTCTCAAAGTTTTGCGCGGCGCGGGTCATATCGCTGCCCAGCCAGTACATTCTCCCCAATTCATGATGCGCAGTGGCATCGTCGGTGTTCTCGGCCACATGGTCTTCCAGCAACGCAACCGCTTCAGACATGCGCCCATTGTTCGCAAGGCGCTTTGCTTTGGCGACCGGATCGCGGGTGAGCCAATAGACAATCAGCGCGCCAATGAGCAACACCAGCAGCACGAGGATGCTGCCTATAATATAGGGTAGGCGGTTGACCGGCGCCGCCGCTATCTTTATCGGCGCCATGCCCTGTTGCTCGGCGACCTTCTGGCCCGTGAGCAGGTTAACGCCGCAGGCCACACAAATAATATCGCCCTCTTTCACCAGCGCACCGCACTTCGGACACGTCTGGCTGGTCATTGCGCTACGGCGCGCCGGGCGCGGCCCGGATTGTTTTTTCAGGAACCCGCCGCAATGGACGCAACTGTCCAATTGCGGATCGGTGAGTTTGCCGCAGTATGGGCAATTGATCATGGTAGGCACTGACAGCACCTCATCTGGTTACCGGGACTTCAACCCGGAAAACTGCCTGCCCGGCTGCAACCAGTCGAGCGCATAGGAGGAGGGGCCGATAGCAAACAACCACACGCGGTCATTCATCATTCGGGAAGGAAGCCGCACATTTCGCGCAAACCTTCGCGTCAAGTGAATTTCTGGCCCCGCACTCAGAACACTTTTTACGAATCAACGCCGGTGTTACCCAGGCGAACACAAGAACGATAACGCCCAACATAACACCGAGATAGACCGTTTGATTCATCCATCACCGCTCTATTCACGCATTACCGCCGTTTCGATATACGCCCGCTGCTACATTATACCCCGATTCTACCGGGCGGGCCAAAGGGTGTCAATAAATATCCTGCGCACGACCAACCGTGATGAGCAGCCAAAGCGGCGCCTTGGGGGCCGCCGCAGTCCAAATAGGCTTCCTCCTAAAACTTGGCGTTTGGACTGAGGACTATTTGGACTGCGGTAGCGGAGTCCGCTTCGGACGCAGCTACCGCTTTCACTTCGGATTGCAAGGAGTCTCGACCCGTTGCATCGCGCTGCTGCTCTCTTGAAGTGAAAGCGGCAGCTACCCGCTCCCGCACTCCAAGGCCTTGGACTGCGATAGCGAAGTCCGCTTCGGACGCAGCTACCGCTTTCACTTCGGATTGCAAAGAGTCTTGACCCGTTGCATCGCGCTGCTGCTCTCTTAAAGTGAAAGCGGCAGCTACCCGCTCCCGCACTCCAAAATGCGCTGAACGTTGAGTTTGCAAAGTGCGCTATTTGGACTGCGGTGGCGAAGCGGGTAAAGCAGACACCGCTTTGGCTGTTTATGCGCGATGACTTCGTGCGCGCAGGGCAAGGGGTAGACCATCTGCGATAAACAGCCAAAGCGGCGCCTTGGGGGCCGCCGCAGTCCAAATAGGCCTCTTCCTTTAACGTGGAAAGGCTTCTGGTTAAAACGGTTACCATTTCTGTAACGTGCGGTATGAATATGGACAAGGTGTACAACCCGTTCCACTACCCTCCGGGCATTTTCAGCCGGGTAGATGTGTTGAGCTATCTGGACATATTTATTATACTGAATCACAGGTTTTCCCGCGAAGAGGCCGGGATCGGGAATTCGTGCGCCTGCGCGAGGGTGTGGGTGATACAAAATACCTCTGCTCGCCACGAAATAATAAGTCAAAAACAAGCGATTTACCATAGGCTGTCTTACGCCGATCCGCGACGTTCGGAGGTTTTACCTTGAAGAAGCGATCCGAGAAGAAGAAGCGACCCGAAGATGGAAAGAAATCGCCAGCGGAAGCTGTCCCGGCTGTACCCGACCGCTGCGGCGCGGAGGCTTCGTTTCCCATCGTCGGTATCGGCGCTTCTGCCGGCGGGCTCGAGGCGTTCACCCAGTTGCTCAAGGCGCTCCCGCTGGACACCGGCATGGCGTTCGTGCTGGTCCAGCATCTGGACCCGGTGCATGAAAGCGCGCTGACGAAGATTCTAGGCCGGGTCACGTCACTTTCGGTACGGGAAGTCATAAACAATCAGCGGGTCCAGGCCGATCACGTTTATGTCATTCCGCCGGGCACGAATCTGAGCATCGCACAGGGCGTTTTGATGCTCGAACCCCGCGCGGGGACACGCACGCCGCATCGGCCGCTAGATACCTTTTTCGAATCGCTCGCCATGGACCAGCGCGAGTGTGCCATTGGCGTGGTGCTCTCCGGCACGGCCAGCGATGGCACACTCGGGCTCGAAGCCATCAAGGCCGAGGGCGGCATCACCTTCGCGCAAGACGATTCGGCCAAGTATGATTCGATGCCGCGTAGCGCGATAGCCGCGGGTTGCGTGGACCTCGTGCTTTCCCCGGTTGATATCGCGAACGAACTCGCGCGCATCGCAAAACACCCGTACATCGCCGGGCACTCTCTTGAAATTTCGATCCGCCCGGAACTCGATCACGCGGAAGCGGTCGAGCACCAGGATGACGACGCGCCGTTGCCTTCGGGTGGCAAGGGAACTCCCAATACCGGCGCCGAGCAAGCGCGTGACGAGTCCACGGACTCCCAAGGCAATGGCGAGAATACAGCGCAATCAAAGGACGCCGACAACGGCTACAAGAACATTCTGATGCACTTGCGTAACCATTCCGGCGTGGATTTCTCGCTGTACAAGTCCAACACCATCCAGCGCCGCATTTCCCGGCGGCTGGTGCTCAACAAGCACGATACACTCGAAAGTTACGGCAAGTTCCTTCGCAACAACGCCAAGGAACTCGATTCGCTGTATTCCGACGTGCTCATCAGCGTGACGAGTTTTTTCCGCAACCCAGAGACGTTCGACGCGCTCCAGCGAGACGTCTTCCCCGCGCTACTTCAAAGGCGCGGCGACGATCCGCTCCGCGTCTGGGTGTTAGGCTGCTCGACCGGGCAGGAGGCGTATTCGATCGCCATCTCGTTCGTCGAATCGGCGGAGAAGGCGCCGCGCATGCGCAAGCTCCAGATATTTGCGACCGACCTCAACGACGCGCTGCTGGAAAAGGCACGCCACGGCCTCTATGCCAAGAGCCTCGCCGGCGATATCACGCCGGAGCGCCTCAAACGGTTCTTCTTCGAGGAGGAGGGAGGCTACCGCATCAACAAGGCGTTGCGCGAGATGGTGGTATTCGCGCGGCAGAACCTTATCGCCGACCCGCCCTTCTCGCGCCTGGACCTCATCAGTTGCCGCAACCTGCTGATCTATCTCGAACCAGGTTTGCAGAAAAAGGCGATGCCTACGTTTCACTACGCGCTCAAGCCCGATGGGTTCCTGCTGCTGGGCGCCTCCGAATCCATCGGCGGTTTCACCGACCTGTTCGAGACGGTGGACCGCAAGCACAAAATCTTTTCCAAGAAGCAGGCGCCGACCCCGGGCTTTCATCTGCCGGTTAGACGAGACCAAGGCGATCGAGAGCGCGCAGTGCCGTCACTCCCAATGCGGCAGCGGGGACAGCCGGAGGCGCTCGATGGCGTGGTGCGCGCCGAGTTGAACGCGCAGCGAGAGGCCGACCGCATCGCCGTAAATCAATTCGCGCCGCCGGGCGTGCTCATTAACGACCAGTTGCAAGTGCTGCAATTCCGCGGGCCGACCGGCGCGTATCTCGAGCCGCCTGCTGGCAAGGCTTCCTTTGACGTGCTGAAGATGGCGCGCGAGGGTCTTATGCTGCCGCTGCGGGCTGCTATCAACGAGGCCAGGAAGGACAACAAGACTGCGATCGCGGAGAACGTGCGCGTCAAACGCGATGGGGAAACGCGCACGATTCTTCTGGAAGTCATCCCGCTGAAGAACCTGCCCGAACGCTGCTTCCTGATCGTATTCAAAGAGGCCGAGGAGGCGATTCGCGGCAGCGGCCGCGCGCCGTTGCGCGAAGAGCCGGCAAGGGCGGTCCTCAGCAAGAAGGAAGAAACCAACCGCATCGCCGAACTCGAATCCGACCTCGCCGAGACGGGCGAGTACCTCCAGTCGCTCCAGGAGCAGCACGAGGCCGCCAACGAGGAACTCCAGGCGGCCAACGAAGAGTTACAGTCCATTAACGAAGAACTCGAGACCTCGAAAGAGGAACTCGAGTCCGGCAACGAAGAACTGACGACCCTGAACGAGGAGATGATCCATCGCAACCTCGAGCTCAATCGCCTGAACAACGATCTGATAAATCTCCAGACTTCGGTCAAGATCGCCATCATTCTGCTTGGGCGTGACCTTACCATCCGCCGCGTCAGTCGCCAGGCCCACGAGCAGTTTGGCCTGATAACCACCGATTTAGGCAGGCCGATAAGCCACATCCAGCATAACCTCCCGCTGCACTCGGCGAGCTCGGCAAACTCCGCGCCTGACCTCGATAAACTCTGCGCCGAAGTCATTGCCTCCGTGCGGGAGCATGAGTGCGAAGTGCGTGACAAAGCCGGCCGCTGGCATTCGTTGCGTGTTCGTCCTTATATAACACTT
This sequence comes from Candidatus Hydrogenedentota bacterium, assembly GCA_034408725.1. Taxonomy (GTDB): domain Bacteria; phylum Hydrogenedentota; class Hydrogenedentia; order Hydrogenedentales; family SLHB01; genus JABWCD01. Next base: position 10,703 of record JAWXCN010000041.1, on the reverse strand, counting down.
GACAACAAGGTGGATGGCGCCGTGCTGGTCCTGGTGGACATCGACGCGCTCAAGCATAGCGAACAGATCGCTTCCGACGCGCGCGACTTTGCCCAGAACACGGTTGATACCGTGCGCGATCCGATGCTCGTGCTTGATGGACAGCTTCACGTCGAAAGCGCCAACCGCTCCTTCTATCGTGCTTTCAACGTCGCACCGGCCGAAGTCATCGGCAAATTCATCTACGATTTGGGCAATGGCGAGTGGAACATCCCGCGACTGCGAGAGTTGTTGGAGGAAGTCCTGACCCGAAGCAGCACCATCGAGGATTTTGAGGTCGATCACGAATTCGCGCAACTGGGCCACCGCATCATGCTGCTAAACGCGCGCCGCCTCTACGACTCGGAGCGAAACATCCAGCGGATACTGGTGGCCATCGAGGACATTACCGGGCGCAAGCAGACCGAAGCGGCATTGCGCGAGAGCGAGGAGCGCTATCGAACGTTGTTCGACCTCGGCCCGGTGGCCGTCTATTCCTGCGATGCGTCGGGCGTGATTCAGAACTTCAACGGCCGCGCCGCGGAACTGTGGGGACGCGCTCCGGAACAGGGGAATACCGACGAGAAGTTCTGCGGCTCGGGCAAAATGTTCCGGCCGGATGGCACGTTCATGCCGCACGATCAATGTCCCATGGCCCAGGTGCTGAGCGGCGCCATACCGCACTTAACCGACGGGGAAGTACATATCGAACGCCCCGACGGCTCAAGGGTCGTCGTCATCGTGGCCATCCGTCCGTTGAAGAACGAGCACGGGGAGATCACCGGCGCCATCAACTGCTTTTACGACATCACAGAGCGCAAGCAGGCGGAGATGGTGCTGCGCGAGAGCGACCAGCGCTATCGCAATCTGTTCAATGCCATTGATGAGGGCTTTTGCGTCATCGAGATGATGTTCGACGAACATGGAAAGCCGGTCGATTATCGCTTTTTGGAAACGAACCCGGCTTTTGAGAAGCAAAGCGGTCTACAGGACGCGCTCGGCAAACGGATGCGCGAGCTTCGCCCGCATCACGAAGAACACTGGTTTGAAACATATGGCAAAGTCGCGCTCACCGGTGAAGCGGTTCGCTTTGAGGCGGAAGCCGCGGAGCTGGGCCGATCATTCGATGTCTATGCCTTGAGGGTCGGCGATCCGGAAAGCCGGAAGGTTGCAGTCGTTTTCACGGACATCACCGAGCGCAAGCGTACCGAAGTCGATTTGGAGCGGTCGGCGGAGCTGCTGCGCTTTGTCATGAGTTCGATGCCGCAGAAGATTTTCACCGCCAAGGCCAACGGCGACATGGACTTCTTCAACTCGCAGTGGAGCGAGTACACGGGCGTGCCGTTCGATCAGATCAGGGATTGGGGCTGGGCTCGGTTCATTCATCCTGATGATGAGGCAGAAAACGTGCGGGTATGGCGGCACTCGATCCACACCGGCGAGCCGTTTCAGTTCGAGCACCGCATCCGGCGCGCCGATGGCGAGTACCGCTGGCACGTCACCCGCGCGTTGTCAATGCGGGACGAGGCGGACGGGGTCTCAATGTGGATCGGCTCGAACTCGGACATTCACGACATCAAGCAGGCCGAGCAAGCCCTGCACGACTCCGAGGTCCGCTACCGCAGGCTGTTCGAGACCTCGAAGGACGGCATCCTTATCCTGGATGCCGATAACGGGAAGATCGTCGACGCCAATGCCTTCATGTCCGCGATGGTGGAGTTGGAACCGGAAGAGTTGGTCGGCAAGGAACTTTACGAAATCGGCATGTTCAAGGACATAGAGGAGAACAAAGAAGCGTTTCGCGAACTGCAACGCACGGGCTACCTTCGCCATGAGCACCTGCCGGTCCACAACCAGAGCGGGGGGCAGGTCGAAGTCGAGTTTATCGCCAACGTCTATCAGGAGGACCACACGCTTGTAGCGCAGTGCAACGTGCGCGACATCAGCCAGCGCGTCGAAATGGAGAGGAAGATCATACGGCAGGCAGAGGCGTTGGCGGAAGAGTCGCGGCGCAAGGACGAGTTCCTGGCCATGCTCTCGCACGAACTGCGCAACCCGCTGGCGCCCATCCGCTCCGCGGTGCATCTGCTGAAATTGCACGCGCACGGCACTGAAAACATCATCGCGCAGCAGGCCCGGGAGATCATCGAGCGCCAGGCGGGAAACCTCACCAAGCTGGTCAGCGATCTCATGGAAGTCTCGCGCGTAGTGAGTGGCCGGGTGCGCCTGAATCAACAGATTGTGGACATGAACCAAATCGTACGGCATGCGATCGAGACCTCGACGCCGCTCATCGAGCAGCACAAACACGCGCTCGCGGTCAACTGTTCTTCCCAGCCTGTTTGGGCCAGCGTCGACGCGACGCGCATGGAAGAGGTGCTTATCAATTTACTCAACAACGCCGCCAAATATACGGACGACGGCGGCAGGATTGAAATAACTTGCGAGCACGACGGGCAGGATTACGTGCAGGTGCGCGTCCGGGACAATGGCGTTGGGATCGATGGGAAGCTTTTGCCGCGCATCTTCGACCTGTTCACCCAGGCGGACCGATCACTAGACCGCGCGGCCGGCGGACTCGGCATCGGCCTGAGCCTGGCCCATCGGTTGGTCGGCATGCACGGAGGCAGCATCGAAGTCCAAAGCCCGCCCAGCGGAATGACGAGCGGCAGCGAATTCATCGTGCGATTGCCACAAGTTCCGCCCCCGTATGCGCTGTTGGAACCATCGATTTCCGACTCTGGCGAAGCCAAATCCGAGGGCGTCCGCGTGCTGGTAGTGGACGACAACATAGACCAGGTGACAATGATCGTCAGTATCCTGCGCCATCAAGGCTACAGCGTACAGAGCGCCCACAGTGGAACGGACGGGCTGAAAGTGGCAAAGCTATGGAGACCGGACCTGGTGTTACTGGACATCGGCCTGCCCGGGCTCGATGGGTATGAAGTAGCCCGCCAACTGCGTAGCGATCCGAACACCCAAGGGGCCAAAATTATCGCCCTGACCGGCTACGGCCGTGACACGGATATCGCCCGTGAGCAGGAGGTTGGCTTCGATGCGCACCTGACCAAGCCGTTCGAATTTGACGAATTGGAAAAATTAATGCGCAATTCCTCACCACCTGGTGTATAATGGTGTCATGGTGATCCCCTCTATTGATTCGTGCGAGACGCGCGTGCTATGCGTGGACGACCACCGCGACATCAGGACCGTATTGCGCATGGTTATCGACGCGGAACAGGACATGCAATGCGTTGGTTGCCTCGCGTCCGCCGACACCCTCGTCGATGAGGCCCGCCGCACGCAAGCAGACGTCGTGCTGCTGGACGCGACCATGCCTGGGAAGGACCCGTTCGAGGCTATGGGTGAACTTTTCGCGGACTCTCCCCAGACGCGGACAATCATTTTCAGCGCGTGGGATGACGCGGAAATAATCCAACGGGCAATCGACGCCGGAGCCCAAGGCTGGGTCTGCAAGACCGATGACCCCACCATGATCGTCCGGGCGACTCGCGAAGTCGCCGCCGGCGAGACCTTCTTCCCTACGGGCCCGTCCCAACGTCCTTAATTCGTAAGACGTCCCTCTGAAGTCGTCGCCCATAAACAGCCAAAGCGGTGTCTGCGCTACCCGCTCCGCCACCGCAGTCCAAATAGACCTCCACCCTCTACGGCATAGTCCCCCACCCAAAACGACTTAGTCCTCTACCCAAAGTGGTCCTTCACCCAAAACCACGCCTTAACCAGACGCCTATTTGGACTGCGGCGGTCCCCAAGGCGCCGCTTTGGCTGTTTATCACTGATGGTCTATCCATACTGTGCGAGACCGAACATTTTACGTTGCGTTATCATGGTCAAGATTGACCCCTCTTCCAACGTGCAGATAAATCGTGGGAAGCAAGAAAAGGTTGAGCATGGTTGATGAAAACAAGCCCCCAAGTATCACAAGGGCCATTGGAAACTCGATTTCGTATCCGGGTTTGTTTCCACCCAGCGCAATAGGCAGCAACGCCAATCCGGTAGCCAGCGAAGTCATGAGTATCGGTGAGAGGCGTTCCTCCGCACCCCGCAAGACCAGGTTTTTGCCGAATTTCTGTCCTTCTTCGACTTCCAGGTGCCGACAATGACTGATCAGCATAATGCCGTTGCGGGCAGCAATCCCGAACACGGCCACGAAGCCAACCAGCGAACCCAGAGAAAGAACCCCACCACCCACCAACGATCCGAATACGCCGCCGACCAATGCGAATGGGAGAGAGAGAAACACCATGAAAACCAGCCGGAGCGACTGAAAATCGGATTGCAACAACACCAGTATGCCCAGAAGGGAAACTAGCGTGAGGCCAATCAGCCGATTGCGCGCAGACTGGCGCGCCTCGAATTCACCAAGGAATTGTGGGAAATATCCCTGTTCGAATGATAAACCGCGGACTTTCTCCTCGATCTCTTGCGCCACGCTGCCAAGGTCGCGTCCCTCAACATTGCAGGTGACATCGATGCGCCGCGACGCACCCTCTCGTCTAATCATGTTCGGCGTCGGCACTATCTCGATGGTAGCCACCTCTTCAAGCGGTACGCGGACCCCGGCTTTGGTTTCGATCAGCAGACTTCGCAACGCGGCCAGGTCTGCTCTCGATTCTTCTGTGCCCCATACAAGCACATCGGTAATCCGCTGGTCCGAATAAATCTCGCCGACTTTAAGCCCGCTCACGAATGTGCGTTCCGCCTTGCGAATGTCCTCCTCGGTCACTCCGTACAGCGGCCCGGCCTCCGGCTTCATGCGGACCGTGATTTGCGGCACGAGGACCTGTGATTCCACTTTCAGGTCCATAACGCCTGGAATTCCTTGCATGGCCCCGGCCACGTCCTTCGCGCTGTTCAGCAGTCTGTCCAATTCCGGCCCGAAAATACGCACTACAATGCTCGCACTCGCGCCGGTCAATACTTCCTTGATGCGTTCGCTCAGATACGTAAGCAAATCGCGATGGAGGCCCGGATACCCGTTGACGGCCTCCTGCACTTTGTCGACGGTGCCCTGGTAGTCCGCGTCCGGATCGATGCTGATCCACAATTCTGTGAAATTCGGCCCAACCACCTCATCAGCCACTTCCGCACGGCCGATGTGCGCGCCAAAATTCCGCACACCGGGAATGGTGAGCAATTCGTCGCTCGCGCGGATGGTGATGCGTCTCATTGCATCGACCGAGATGCCAGGCTTTTCGACCCAGTGCATCAAGAAATCGGTTTCCTGGAACTTTGGCAGGAAACCTTGGCCCAACATGGGAATAATTATCGCCGTGATTCCCAGCGATGCGCCAAGTATTCCATAGGCCCATTTTGGGCGATTGATGGCGCGCGCCATCCAGTTCCGGTAGCGCCTTTTTAGCATCATGGCAAACGCGGGCTCGCGCTTGCTGAAGTTGGCCCGCGGCAGGAGCATGTACGCCAGCGCGGGCGTGAGCGTAATCGCGACGACAAGCGATGCCAGTGTCGAAAGGACGTACGCTTGCGCAAGCGGTCTGAAAAACGACCCAGGAAGGCCGTCCAAAAAGAACACCGGCAGGAAGACAAGAATCACGATGATAGTCGCGTATACAATCGCACTTCGCACTTCCAGCGACGCATCAAGCACTACACGAAACGTTGATTTGGGAGTCGCCGATTCACGGTTCAACCGCAACCGCCTCACAATATTCTCGACATCAATAATTGCGTCATCGACAAGCGATCCGAGCGCAATGGCCAGTCCCGCGATCACCATCGTATTTACGGTCTGTCCCATCGCGCGCATTACAACAATGGCTGCGATGAGCGACAGCGGTATGGCCAATAGGCTGATGAATGCCGCGCGCCAGTCCATTAAAAATGCCACCAACACCACAATGACCAGAACGCAGCCGGCAAGCAGTGCGTGCATCAAATTGCGAAGCGAACGTTCGATAAACGTGGCCGGACGAAAGATAGTCGAGTCCACTTCGATGCCTTCCAGACCCGGCGCAAGATCGTGCAGCGCCGACTCCACGCCCCGTGTCACATCAAGCGTATTGCCCCATGGATACATTTCAACAATCAGCAGTAGCCCCGGCCCTCCGTTGATGATCGCATCCCCGATGGGTAATGGACTTCCGGCCTGCACGTCCGCGACATCGCCAATCCTCAATGGTGTGCCGTTGACCGTTTTCACAATCGCCTGTGCAAGGTCGTCCGGCTCCTGGATACTGGAAACGTGCCGCACGGCCAAACGTTGGTTCGGTGTATCGATATAGCCCCCGCTGTCGGAAGCGACAGCGCCGCGCGCAGCCGAAACGATTTCATCCAGGAGAACGTCATGTACAGCAAGACGCCGCGAATCGACCAAAACCTGAAGTTGACGGTCGCGCTGTCCCCATATAGCGACGTTTGCCACGCCTGGCACCGCCAATAGCCGCGGACGAATGGTCCATTTCGCAATCTCGGACAGGTCCATTTGCGAATAGGTTTTGGATGAAACGCCGATCTTCAGGACCCTGCTTGTCGAAGACAGCGCGGGAAGGATGACGGGTGTGCGCGCGCTGACCGGCAACCGCGACGCGGCAAGCGTTACGCGCTCCTGCACCTGCTGGCGGGCGGCGTCCAAATCGATACTCTCATCGAAATACAGTACGACGGACGAAAGTCCAAGTACCGACTTCGAGCGTATGGTCGCAATGTGTGGCGTGCTGTTAAGGGCGTTCTCGAGCGGCACGGAAATGAGACTCTCGACTTCCTCGGTGGATAGTCCCGGCGCCTCCGTTTGAATTTCTACGTGGGGCGGCGCAAATTCCGGAAAGACATCAAGCTTCGTGCTGCGCATCGACGACGCGCCCATGACCATCAACGTTAGCGCGAGCGCAACGACGAGCACCCGCATTCTCAACGACGCCTGAATAATCCAGCCCATTGCGCGATTCGTTTCCCGCCGGTCGGCGCCTACTTGTCGTTTCCGAATTCAGCCCCGAACAACTCGGCTGCGCCATCGGTGACGACGCGAGTGCCTTCTTGGGGGCCTTCGGTGAGCACAGCCATTCCGTCAGAGGTATACAAAATGTCCACCCGTTCGCGGCGGTACGTCCGTTCTTCGCTCTGTACATATACCCAGGCGCCGCCAAAGATGTCGTAGAGGATGGCATTCGACGGAACAGTGAGCTGCTGTCCGCTGTCCTTTGTGAAGACAGCCACTTTCACGCGTTGGCCCGGCCTGAACGCGTCTCCGGCTATTTCAAAGTACAAATCGATTGTTGAAGTGAGAGCATCGGCAGTAAGTGGACCCGGTACCCAAGTGCCCTCCACCGAATGCGACTGCTTCTGTTTCCCGAGAATCGAGACAACGGCACCACGTTCTCTGGAGACATCGTCAAACTCGGAAGCGGTAACCGGAACTCGGACCCATGAAATCCGCCGATCGACGACTTCCACCAAGATGTGCCCCGACGTAACGGTTTGCCCGGCAGCGACGTTAACGTCGAGTACGACACCAGGTATAGGCGTTGCAATGGGCACAGGTGTCGAATCATCCAGGCCGCTATCCGTTTTCCCGTCCAAAGCGCTCCGTTCCGTTTTCGCCGCGCGCAATGCTTCTTCCGCCAGCTCAAATACGGCACGCGCTTCATCGACTCCGCGCTGGCTACCCACCTTGTCCTTCAGCAGCTGTTCGGCGCGATCGAGAGCGGTTTTCGCCGCGGCCCTTTGCACGCCGGCGCTTTGGATGCGCGCATCAGCGTCAATGCGCGCGCGCACGAGCGTTATGCGCGACACGGCGAGTTGGCCTCGTTCCACTGCGCCTAGCGGTGACGCGTCGGAAGCGTTTAGTGGAAGAAAACGGATGATCTCCTGGGCTTCAGCCACGGAGCTACCAACCGGCAATCCCACAGACCCATCCGTACCGAGGCCGACCACTGTTCCACTCACAGGCGCGATAATAGTTGCAACGCGATCGGGTGGAGGAAGAATCGTTCCTCCGTATATGCGTTGGCGTGAAACCTCCGTGCGCTCGACTGGGACCACGACGACGCCAAGCCGCTTTTCAGCGCTCTCCGAAAGCTTAACGGTGGTCTGGTTCGTTTCTACCGATATCTTTTCCACCACGGCAGGTGGTTCGCCGGCAGATGCTTTGGCGGCTCCTTCCGCGCCAAACGCTATAATGGATGCAAAACCTAACGCGATAGCACCTCTACTTCGCATCGGCGACCCCGCTTTCCTTATCGAGCGGCTTTTCCGCAATGCGGCCGCCCATGGCCTGCTCCAGTTCAGCCTTGGCAATTTCGTAATCCCGCAGCACTCCGATATATGCCTTTCGGATTGAATGAAGTTCGCGTTGTGCATCGATCACCGAGAGAATGCCTTCCTCTCCCAGTTCATAAATTCGTTGCGCCCCTCGTGCATTTTCCTCAGCCAACGGGATGGCTTCATCCGCAAAAAACGCGGCGAGCTCTTCGGCTGCCCTCATCTTCGATGCTTTTTGCGTTACCGACTCAGCCAATAATTCAAGCGTGTTCTCGTATTCTTTTGTCTTTTGTTGCAGCCGGAATTGGGCCATCGCTATCCGTGCGCGGTTCTGGTCCCAGATCGGAAGCGTTACTTGCAACGATGGTCCCCAAAGGAAATCAATCTGCTGCTTCTCGCTCAGTTCCCGCTGGCGTTGCGTCGGAATGTCGGGGAGCGTACCTCTCAGCGACTTAAATCGGCCTTCCTGCGCGATGCCATGGTTCAACAATGTCGGAATCGCGGGCTGGCCCGCTTGCAGCGCCTGGAGCGTATCGAGTGGGGATTGGCCATTCAGGCTCTGATCGATCAGGTCCGGAATGGCCCCTGCTATGCTGGACGGCTTCCATGCCGCAACTCCTTGCTCGACGCGGCCAAGTACCGCGCGTTGCGCCGTCCGTTCCGCGCTGATACCCGCCTTGACACTGGGAAGAACGGCGCGGTATTGCGCCGCGAGATCTGCCTCGGCGGCAGCGATGCCGCGCCTGGCGATATCAATATCAATCACGTTTTCCGCCGCAGAGGCAATTAGCACAGAGTCCTCCTCGAGCGGCGCGGGCGTCACCGTAAGTGCGTCGCCGAGAGTGAATGGGGCCTTCCAATATGACAGGCCCAGTTCACGGTCCAATGTTGCTTTCGTGAATTTTGCCTCGTGAGCGGCAGTTATTAGGTCCGTCTTGGCGGAAAGCGCATTGGCGCGCGCGCGGTTGACGTCCAACTCCGAAACATCCCCCGCGCTGAAACGCTTCTCGACCAAGCCTAAAGCTTCTTGAGTCAGCGACTCATTCTTGCGCGCGTTTTCCTCTCCCATCGTTGCGGCAGCCGCGTTGTAATAGGCGACCTTTGCCCTCATGGAAATATCGATTCCTGAATTCACAATCATTAATATCGTGCTCTCCAGCTTTTCTTCGGCACTCTTCTTTCGCTTCGGAAGTTGCCACAATTCGGCCAGTTCCTGCGCGAGACCGTACGTCAGTTTTGTGCGGCCACCCCCATCTGGTATTAGCACATTGAAGAACAGCGTCGGATTGGTGAGGAGACCTGCCTGCACAACTTCGGCCCGCGACACGCCGATCTCAAAAAATAGTCCCTGAAATTCGCGATTGTTCAGCAGTGCCACAGACGCCGCTTCTTCCGCCGTCACGCCGTCCGCAAGCAACCCCCGGATACGATTTTCTATGGTGGCTTCTTCCGCGGGGTTATAGACGGAGTCTGATGCGGTTCGAGCCGAAATCATAAAGCCGGCACGCGTGTAATCGGCATTCGGCTGCACAGTGCCGCACCCGCAGCATGTCAGCGCACTCACAACGAGTGCGAGTCCAATTCCATACGTCTCGCGCAACATTCCTAGATTTAATCCCAAAGTGAAACTGTTTATTGTTTGGACGTCCACGGCCATAAAAGAATACTTCGTGCTTCCTGGGAATTAGAAGCGAAATTGAACCCCCGCGCGCGCGACAAAATCGGGCGATTCTTCACCGATACCCGCACCAGCGCCCACCGCTACGGTAATCGCGTCCGTGAAATTGTGAGTAAGGCCGGCTTCAATGAAGTTCTCATTCTCATCGTCGTGTTCCGCCTGTTCCCGGACAACGTCCAGAATGAGTCTTGTTGACTCGCCCACTTGATAGGTGTAGCCGAGCACTGCCTCCCACCGAAACTCGCGTTCGCCTGGCTCATCCTCACGAAACAAATGGTCTTCGCCGGATTCCGTATCGCTCTTGTACTTCGCCATCAAGGTCGCATGTAGTCCATGTTTTTTGCTCTTTCCAAGGTCCCATTTGCTGAGTCGTAGGCGCAGGTCGCCCCCAACACCTTCGCTGTCTTCGCCCGTGGGAAATGTAACGCCGGCCGTCCCCGCAATGATGATTCCAGACGAGTCCGGATTAAATACGTGCTTTAGCCGTAGTTCCAAGTCACCGAAACCGTCATCAATCTCTTTATCATCTTCACTTGCAAATTCGACGGGGATTTTCAGTCGAAGCGCCCACCGATCGCTGAACTCGTATTCGATGCTCGTCTCGGACGTCCATTCCACGTCTTCGATTTTCTCCAGCGTTAGCTTCTGTTGAAGCTCGAAGACTTTCCCTTCCATGCCCGCTGCAGTCTGCAACCCGGTCGGGTCAATCGCCCACGCCGTCCCTGCTATCGATGCCACTAGAACGTAGATCGGCAAGCGGTATATATCT
>JAWXCN010000040.1:0-22826 GCA_034408725.1 Candidatus Hydrogenedentota bacterium | reverse complement strand
CTGTGGACGAAACCGCAGCTTAACACCCACAATATATTCGCCGTCACCAATCTCATCCACGCGCACGACGCGGCCGCGGGTGATGATGGGTTGCGATTGTTGCGCATCCTCGCGCGCGGTGATCTCGATTTCAACGATCGTGCCGGCGGTCGGCGGTTGCCTCGTGACGAGACTAAGCCCATCCCGGCTAAGATCGAGCACGGCTCCTGCCTGAAGCAGGGTCGATCCATCGACCGCCAGAAACATCGCCTGCCGCGCCGTGCCAGACCGCACGGACGCGCGCCGATCTTTTTCGTGCGCCATCGCTTAGCCCACGACTGCGCAAGCCGGTCCCAAGCCTTGTCGCGCAGCCCTCAGTTCAATATTGCAACCCAAGTGTCGCACCGCCCACCTGCAACTTTCGTGGGCCGGCGCATCCAGCAGCGGGAGTGAGCACGCCGCCGCTTACAGAGTACGATAAAAGTGTACCACAGAAACTATAAACCTAGCCCAACCGTAATCACGAGAGGGAGATGCACGCTTTCTCAACTTTGTTGTCAATTGAATACGGCATGGTTAGCGCCGGCCCTCATAAACGGGATCCGCACCTGCATCTTAAATCGCTTTAAGGGGATAGGAATCCCAGGATAAACAATGGACAACGTGTTCCTATAAAGTCGAAGGAACTTAACTGTTTGCCGTACAATAACTTGCAATATTATTGCCGGATCAGTACTATCTTCGCCATGAGGGGTGGTCGGTGGATAAATCAGGGCGTCTTGTGCGTCATGGTCGTCGTGTGGGCGGGCTCGGCCGGGGCACAGAACTATTTGCCCCTTACGCTTGAAGTCAGCAATGACCGGCCACTGTTGGTTTTTCAGGCGCATCCCGCGGGTAACGACGAGGCCGGGGCATATGTGCAGCGAATTGCGGAGACATGGTCCGCGCTGCCAGAACCGCTAAAACCCTACAGCATCCTACGGATCGACGCTGCGGCGCCTGACGCCGCGGCGCGGCATGCGCGATACCAGGGCATTTTGTCTGGCGTACAATCCTTGGATATTCCGGTCGTGATCGTCATAGGGACGGACGATCCGCGGACCCTTCAGCCTATCGAATCCATCGAGCGCCTGCTTTTCGATTATCCCTGTGTGAAGGGGGTGTGGGTTGCCGATATTTCGTTCAATGACTATTACGCGTTTGGAGGAGGCGATGCGTTTGGCGCGCCGCCGCAGGTGCGTTGGCTGCTTGCGGCGATTGACGCGGCGGCAAAGAATGGCCGGTTCACCATGCTCCGGCTCGGCGCGCACGCGTGGCCGCACGCACTTGCGAATACCTGGAGCCGGTCCTTTTTTGAGACTTTGCGCGCATCGTCCGCGTACGTGTTTCCGATTACGGGACTCGACGGTGACGATACGCTGGCGCAGCAGGGCATGATGATGGGACTGTGGCTGCAAAACGCGGCGGCGCACTGGGGCGTGGAATGCAGTCCTGAATGGTATTCCGCGGCGCGGTTCATCGAACCCGGCGTGTACGGCACGCCGCCGGCGGATGTCGCGATGCCGGCGCATTTCTACCGCACGATGATCCTCAACGGCGCAATGGCGGGCGCGACTGTTTATGCGTTCGACGAACCGCGCGACCTTTGGACCGGAGATCGCGCGTTGTCCTGGGAGAGCGCCATCGCGCCCACCCTGCGCGAAATCATCGATCTCGGATTGATCCCGCGCAAAGAACTGGTCGCAAAAAAGGCGCTGGTTGCATATCAAATGGATGCGGCGAACACACCGCTCGAGATGCAAGTCAACCTTCGCGACATCGATGGCGTCTACGGCGAAGGATTGCTCATACGCGGCGCCTATGGCATGGAACGCGCGGGCCAGACGCCCGAACTTGTACCCAACACCGGCGCGCACTATTGGGTGCCGATCCTTTCGCCCTTCGGAGGCACGGACGGGTTCGCGCGCGTTGTCGATCCGAATACGCAAAACTCAGCCAGCGAATGGACGCAACTGCTCGATCAATATCTCGTGCCGGATGGCACGGGTCCCGCGTTTGTAACTCAGATTGGCCGAAGCGCATTTATCTTGCACACGCGCGAGAACCATTATGAGGAACAGGCGTTTGTGCTTCCGCAGGCGCCATCCCCTGTTCGGGATTTCACCGCCACGCGGCAAGACACGAACGTCACGGTGTCTTGGCCGTTTCGTGAAGGCGACGTCACTTACCGCGTATACAAGCGTGCCCACCCCGGCGGCGCGCTCGTGCTCGTGGCCGATCAACTCGAGCAACGCGATTGGACTGATAACGGGGTGGACCCGCAGCAGTCCTGGTCGTATGCGGTGACTGCGTTGACGAACGAACGCGAGCCGTACGAAGGCACGGTCAATTACGGCGATGCCATTGCGCTGAGCATGGTCCACAGCCGGATTGAGGAAGAAGCCGTCATCACACCGCTGGTAACTGCCGCACGAAGCATGTCCATCACAACCACTGTGGCCCGTCCAACAGCGCAGGACTGGTGGCCAAATCTTCAAGCTGTTGCGGATGAATTCAAGCCGGCCGCGACTGAAATCGTCGCGCGCATCGAACAATTGGACGTGGCGTTCACGGGTGAGAATCTCGCGAGCGTCATGGAGCTTTACGCGCCCAGTTACGAGGACTCGCAGGGCTGGCGCGCGGATTACGTGAAACGCGCGTACCAATGGTTCTTTGAACGCTACAACCATTGCACGATGGCGCGCCAAATCCGGCAATGGGACTTTTCGAACCTGGCCACAAGGGGACAAGTGCGCGTCCTCGTCTATTGCAGGTTCGCGGGCACGGCCATTAGCGACGCGTCGGGACGGGTCGCTTCCATGCACGCAACATTTCCCTCGTCGGAATCAGGGGAAGTATGGTTCACGATGCTGAAAATTGAAGAGGTCTGGCGAATCGAGCACAGCGAACCCGCAGTGCCCAATTTCCGCGACATACTTCGTTTCTCAACCGGCCCATACGACGCGCTAACACCCGGCCCGGATACCGCGCAATAGCGCCTTGGAGTGCGGTAGCGGTAGCTACCGCTTTCACTTCGGATACCATGAGACTCCAGCACTACGAGCTCCCCCTACCCCAGTCCAAACAACCTTCTATCAAAAACGGCCTTGGAGTGCGGTAGCGGAGTCCGCTTCGGACGCAGCTACCGCTTTCGATTCAGATTGCAAATGGTCTGGATCGGGGCACCAACCCCCGCTGCGCGCTGAAAGTAAAAGCGGTGCTGTCGCTACCGCAACAACGTCGGAGATATCAGGCCTCGGATGATTGCTTGGCGCTGCTGGTTTCTCGAAGTGAAAGCGGTAGCTACCGCTACCGCAGTCCAAGGCGGATTTTCGCCGGCGTGTAGCGGGAATTTGGTACGATGGCCCACGTCAGCCGGGGAAGGGGCGTATGAAGAAATTTATCCTTGCGGTTCTTTTAGTCATCGTTGTGCTTGGGGCCGTCGTATTGACGCGCGCATTGATGATGACGCCGGTGCAGGTGCAGGCTGCGCCAGTCACTGATATTGATGTCGACGCGCGCGCCGCGGCCGAACACCTTGGGGCGGCGATCCGGTTCCCCACGATTTCTTTCGGGGTCAGCGCGCCGCTGAGCAAAGACGATTTTGAAGCGTTTCACGCCTATCTTGAAACGACCTATCCCCAAACGCACGCCACGCTAAAACGTGAACTCGTCGGTGGATTCACCCTGCTGTATACCTGGCAGGGAACCAATGCGGGTTTGAAACCGCTCGTCGTGTTGGGCCATTTCGACGTCGTGCCCGTGCCTCCCGGAACCGAGCAAGACTGGACGCATCCCCCATTTGGCGGTGAGATTCACGATGGCGTGGTTTGGGGGAGGGGCGCAGCGGACGACAAGCAAAACGTCATCGGTGCGATGGAAGCCGTTGAATGGTTGATTGCGAAGGGGTTCACTCCGAAACGCACCGTCATCCTCAGCTTTGGGCACGACGAAGAACTCGGCGGCCCCAACGGCGCTCAAGGTGTCGTCGCGCTGATGAAAGAGCGCGGCATTGCGCCCGAATGCGTGGTGGACGAAGGTGGCTCAATCCTCGAAGGCAAAATGCCGGGGGTCAACGAGCCTACCGCGCTCATTGGCATAGCCGAAAAAGGTTATGTGAGTTTTTCCCTGACCGCGAATCACGAAGGCGGCCATTCGTCCACGCCACCGAAACACAGCGCGATTGGCATTCTCGCTGAAGCCATTACGAAGATAGAAAACAATCCTTTCCCCGGAAGCCTTTCGGGACCAACGAAACAAATGTTCGCCGCGGTAGGCCCAGAAATGCCGCTGGGGCAGCGCATCGTGTTCGCGAACCTGTGGTTGTTTCGACCTATTGTCGAGCGATTATTGTCCGGGTCTCCTGAGACGAATGCCGTCGTTCGCACAACAACCGCTGTGACGATGATCGACGGCGGGGTGAAAGACAACGTGCTTCCGCCGGAAGCGAAAGCCGTGGTCAATGTCCGAATCCTTCCGGGTGAGTCGGCGGACAGCGCGAAGCAAAGGCTGATCGAAATCATCGCCGATGATCGGGTCAAAATCGAGGCCATTGAAAAAGAGCCGCGCGATCCTTCTCCGGTTTCCGATGTGAACGCCGCAAGCTACAAGCTTTTGGAACGGACCGTGCGCGAAGTTTGCCCCGATGTCATCGTGGCGCCATTTCTGGTGCTGGGCGGTACGGATTCACGTCATTTTTACGACGTGACGCCAAACGTCTACCGGTTTGTGCCGGCGCGTTTTAAGGGAAATGATTTGGCAATGGTCCACGGCGTGAACGAGCGGATGCGCGTCGAGAATTTTGCGGAGATTTGCCGGTTCTACGTGCAGTTGATCCGAAACTTCGATGCCGCTTCATAGCGCACCGCATACCGTGCGCGCGGTCGTTTTCGATTTGGACGGCACGCTGATCGATTCCACAAACGCGATTGTGCAGTCATTCTTGCATACCTTCGATGCAATTGGAGAGCCGCGGCCCGCGCGAGAGGCAATTATCCGGAGCATCGGGTACACGCTGGAACAACAGTTCGCGCTGTTCACCCGGCACGACCCCGGCGATTGTGCACGCATATACAGATCGCACTATGCCGAAATTTGCTGCCCCATGACGTCGCTTATGCCCGGCGCGCGCGAAGCCCTTGATGCGCTAAACAGCATCGGATTGCGCCTGGGCTTTGCGACCTCGAAACGGCGGCTGTACGCCGAGATGATTCTTGAACACCTGCGCGTGCTCCATTACTTCGACGTGCGCATTGGCCCGGACGACGTGACCCGCCCAAAACCCGCGCCGGATGCAATGCTGCGCGCGCTTGAACTTTTTGCGCTTGCGCCCGGCGAAGTGCTGTTCATCGGCGACAGCCACTTCGATGTCGAATGCGCACGCGCCGCGGGGGTGGCCTGCCTGTGCGTAACGACGGGATACGAAACCCGCGCGGAACTCGAGGAATTGCGGCCGGCGGGGATATATGATTCGCTTCGAGAAGTCGCCGACCACGTTCTATTCACGCGGTAAGCGCCTTCAGCGAAATTACTCACCACGGGGAAACGCGGGCATGCGTGGTCTTCAGTTGACGAAATCCGAGAAGGTATGCTATTGTTTTTCTGTAGTAAAGTCGGCCATGCGCTGCGCAACAGCGACGGTTCCACTGCGCGGCATCGGGGTGTGGGCAAACCATTAGGTGGACGATGCGGACTCGTGACAGCCGGCGCGGCTTTTCCCTCATTGAACTGATGGTCGTGATCAGTATCATGTCCATTCTGGCGGCCTTGCTGCTGCCGGCGCTCGCGCGCGCGCGCGAACGTGGCCGCCGCGCCGTCTGCCAGAATAATCTTAAACAACTTGGATTGACGTTCCTCATGTTTGCCGGCGAACACAATGACGGTTATCCGCCTGGCCATCCAAACCATCTTTTCGGCGATCCGGGCTTGATTCCGGTGGGCCAAAAACATACCCAACTCGTCCGCAACAACTTTACATTCGACCCACGCGATATATTTCCCGATTATCTCTCGGACCTCCAGATATTGAAATGCCCCTCGAGCGGCCTCACATTGCAGGATCCGACACTCGAGCCGTTTGTAGATGTATCGTTTTTACCGCAGTATATTTCGCCCGCAGTCCAAAACGACCCCCGGAACGCGGGTGTCCTCTCGAAGATGGTCCGCGAACGCCCCGACTACGAATGCATTACCAGTCAATACTACATCTACCTTCCATACGCCGTCGCCACCGAGGAGAATCTCATGTTCCTCTGGGACGAACTCAACCGCCACATGGCCGAAACCGACGACATGGATTTTATGAAGGACGACCTGTTCTTCCCCGGAGGCCACGGCGCCGCGGGGACCGATGCTTTTTTTAGAACAACGGTCGGTGTAAATCGTCAGTTTGTTGCGGACGTAAACAATCCGTCATCAAGCGCAGTTTCGGACACTGAGATTCCGGTCATGTTCGACGCGGTCTCGATTGATGGCGAACTGGTAATGAACCATTTCGTTCCTTTCGGCGGGAATGTGCTGTACCTTGATGGGCATGTAGAATGGATGCAGTTAAAAGATGACGGGCTGAAGCCACCATTTACACCGCTGTTGGTCGAGTACCTTCGCGCCAACGTATATACCAATGAGGGAATCGTGAACATCCCTCCGTGGTGCAGCAACCGCCGGGCGGACACACAGTTCCGGCCACGCTATGAGTTTTACCCGCACGAATCAATGTATGATGGACTGTACTTTTAATTCGCGGCAATTGGACTGTACCCCGGAGTCGCGCGGGAATCGAGGAAAAAGAGGTAGAACATGCCCCATCTGAAAACAAAAATCGCCATCCTGGCCGCGCTCGCGTGCGCCTTCGCCGCGCCACATGCGCACGCCTGGGGCCCCACCGCCCAGAGCGCAATCGTCGGCACCGCGTTCCAGGTGATAAGCAAAGGCTACGCGGACCCGTTTAAGACCGTGGATATAAACTATGAACGGGACGTTCTGGCCGGCGCCGCCGCGGGCCGCTCCGTACTGAACCTGGGAGGGCACCTCGACAGCGACAGCGACGTGATGCACGCCATTGGAACGGAGATTCAGCTTCTGCGCGACGTGAGAAAACGCGGCAGCGGTGGAAGTTATTTCGCGTACCGCATGGGCGTGCTCGCCTCGATGGTGTCGGACGTAATCTTCCCGTTGACGTTCGAGCATGACGCCCAAGGCGCCCAGTTGCGGGCACAGGTCGAGCGCGACATCGACAAAAACCTAAAGTCATATCAGATGCGGACGAAGAGCCCGCACCTTGAGTACATTCGCAACCCGGTCCAATACCTTTCGGATCGCCAAAGCATGTTTGCGGATGCGCGCACGATTCTGGCCGCCGACTACAGCCGGGGCGAAGGCTACAACGGGTACGCGAAGTCTTCGGGGGCCACCATGCTTCAATCGACGGTGGAAGCTGTCGCAGACGTCTGGTTCACCGTAATGCGTCCCGAAGGTGATAGCAGCGACGTAAAACCCTCGACGAAGTCACTCACGCAATACGCCACCGAACAGGTCGTCTATCAGTTGCGCGACAAAAAGAACATGCGCGAGGCAGAGCGCGCATATCGCCAGTTCGCAGCGCTTAAATCTAATTCGCTCGCTGCCTATGAAATCATTGGCGACGCGTTCTACGCGTTCGGCCCCCAGGGCCGCGATCGCGCCGTGCAGGAATGGTCCAACGCGCTTGCCCTGAATGGCCCCGAGCGAAACCGCATCATGAAAAAACTGGCTGCGCACCACCTGGCCTTGGGCAAAGCCCACCTGGGCGAAGCGCCAAAACCCAATGCACCGCGTGATGCGCTGCCCAACGCGCTCGAAAACTTCACAAAAGCGCTCGAATACGATCAATCCAGCGAAGAAGCCGCGAAACTCATCAATGAAACGCAGATTCAAATCAGCGAACGCGATCAACGTCTCGCGCTTGCCATCGCCACACTGTCCGCCGCGGAATCGGTCGTTAAGCAAGCCGAAGTAAGCGCGGTTGATCAGCAGTACGCCGAGGCCATCGCGCAATACAAAAAAGCCACCACCGTATTTGAACAGGTTGGCGATGAGTTCAAGGAACAGTTCGACGCCGCCGATACCGGCAAGGAAGATTCAAAGCGGCAGATCGCCCGCATCATCACAACGGTGCTTGATCTTGCGTCAGACCGCATTGAGGACGGTGATCGGTTGCTGGATGAAAAGAAGTTCGATGAGTCAATTGACCAATATCAGAGTGTGCCAACGCTGTTGCAAATGGTGCCAGAAGACCTGACAGGTCCGCAGGCGCAGGAAAAACTGACCCTCCTTGATCAGTCCGGCCAAAAAGTACAGGACGCGGAAAAAGCCAAAGTGACCCAGACCGAACAGGACAAGGCAAGGACCGCCGCGGGCGGCGTAAAACCAAAATAATGGACTGATCCGGAAAGTTTCCGCGGGGCATTCGCACGCGTAAGGCGAGTGTCCCGCGAGTTTTTTTTGGATAGGGAGATTTCGAGGGGGGAGATCGGTTGCGGACGGGACGCTACCGGATGTTGGCCGACCTCGACAGTTTCGGAATCGTAATCGTAAGCAGGCCGTCCTTCAGACAGGATTTAATTCCGGTCTCATCGACGGCATCGGTGAGTTGCATTCTCCAGACCGATTGTCCGCTCACGCGCTCATGACGGGACGATTGCCCGCCGGGTATTTTCGCTGTACCGCGCTCCTGTTTGACCAAGATTATCAGCGTCATTTCCGAAACGGTGACGCTGACATCCGACTCATCCACGCCGGGCAAATTTACTGTCGCGACGTACGAGTCGCCGGCGTCTTCCACACGGAGGCTTTGAGACGGAGACGTTTTCCGGATAATACCTTCCACGCGCGGCAGGTATAAGATCGAATCCGGCCGCATCTGCAGCATGAACAGATCCATTTCATGGCGCGCGCGGTCCAAATCAGCGAGGGGGTCCCAGTACAGGGGATCAGTCTGGGCAAAGGGATCCAGGAGGGAATCAAGGGGCTGGGATTGCAGATTGCGCCCGGCCTGTGTATCGCCATCCGGTGTTGGGATTACTTTCCAGTCCGCGGCGGTGCCGTTCCGTTCGAGTTGCCCCAGCTTCATCATTGCGTCATCAACGCGCCCGCTCATTTCCCAAAGCAGATAACCTTCGCAACACACCGCAACGGCCAACAGAAACGTCAGCGCATTCAGCGCGCGTTGTTTTGCAAGCGCCCTTCCCGCGGCGGGATCATGAGCCAACTGGTCATTCGTGTCCGTCACAATTTAGTGCTCCAGATGCACTCTCCTGTTCAATAGACAGAGCAATGCGCGTGCCGGAAGTCCGCTCAATCGCGGTCCGCACACAATCATGTGACATAAAAAGGGTTACAGAATCAACTTCGCAAGGGTGGGAAGGTCAGAATGCGCCCAAATCCGGCAGACCATGCCCAGCCTGCCTCATTTGCTCCGCGAGAGACCCTAAGCGGGAAGCGCCTGTGGACGAAGCGGCGCGGACACCTGGGGCGAATGCGCGCTTGCCAACGCCCCTTTCCAGCGGCGCGACCGCGCAAACTGAAAGAGCCGGTCAAAGGAGTCATGCTGTACCGTAGGCAACGGCAGGGTCGCCTGCGTCGCGCGAAGCGTATTGTTCATGTTGAATCGAGGTTGGCGAAACGCATACGGACGGTAATACTGGAATGCGGACCGCGCCATTTGCTCGAGCGCGTGGAGCGAACCTGAAAGTTCGCGCACGAGTTCGAACCGCATGCCCGTGTCTTCGAGGAATGTATTGACCCAGCTTAGCATGTCGCCGAGCGTCACCCCGCTGGCATCAGTGAGATGATACGTCTGATTGCTGGCGCCTTCGTTTTCAACGATGTGCCACAGCGCTTTCGCCGTCCAATCGACGGGCACAAAATTGCAGGGGGTCGATGCATCGCCTTCCAGGCGCACCGTGCCCGCCCGGTTGGCCAGCCTTGTCTGTGCAAGGTGGATCAGGCGAAGGAAACCGTAAACGTTTTGGAAATCGGTGATCGCACCGTCTTCGCTGGAACCTACAATGATGCCCGGACGGAAAATCGCTCCGCGCACACTGCCGCGATCGAATGCCGCGCGCACCGTCGCTTCGGCGAACCATTTGCTGCGCTCATAAGCGTTCGTGAACCCATGCCGATCATCAAGCTCGGTTTCGTACGCCACGCCCGAACGCGCGCCCGCGACATATGCCGTGCTCACGTGGTACAGCGGCACCCGCCGTTGTTCAAGAAATTCGATGACGTTGGACGCCCCGCCCACATTCGCATCCCACACATCATGACTGTTGCGGGGATCAAAACTGGTGGATGCGGCGCAATGAACTACCGCGCGCGCGCAACCCAATACGCCGGCCGCGGTGCGCGGGTCCATACCCAACCACGGACGCCGCACGTCGCCATGCGCGATGCTGACGTCATCCGCGGCATGCCGCAAACCATATACGCTCAATACCGCGCGCAAACGCACACGCGCCTGTTCCGTCGTGCGGTCGCGCATAATCGCGATTGGGCGGTAACCGCGGAGGATGGATTCCGCGAGGAGTGCGCTACCCAGAATTCCGGTGGCGCCAGTAAGTACAATTGCGGGGCGGTTATTATTGCTGCTCACGTTTTCTCTTCCCTCGTTGCGCAGCCGTTAGACCACACTCGTGCATAACGCGTTTCAAGAACTTGAGTTCACCCGATGGTCAGACGCACCCCACCGCCAATAGTACAACTACGATTGGCAACCCGTTACAGACTATAAGATGGTACATAATGCGATAGGATCGAAAAAAGGTGCGTATCCCCTACCCTGCCCCAGGGAATCCCCCGACGTAGGACAATCCAGCCGCGGTCGTCGATGCGCGATTCACGCTCGTAATCGATATTCGTATTCCGTATATTCGCCGCCGCATCAGTCCGTTTCGCGGTCCTCGTACTGCCGCTTGTAATATTCCCTGAATGCGCCGCTTTTAATTGGACGCCACCACCACTCGTTATCCCGGTACCACTTCACCGTCGAAGCGATGCCTTCATCCCATTCGGTAAGCGGTTCCCAACCCAGCGCCTTGAGCTTGCTCGAATCGATGGAGTAACGGCGATCATGTCCCGCGCGATCTTTTACCGGCTTGATGAGTTCCGGCCCTCTACCGGCTTCCTTCAAAATGCGGTGCGTCAACACGATATTTTCGCGCTCGTTTTCACCCGCGATATTGTAGATGTTTCCCGGCTCTCCATGGCGCAGGGCATGATCGATGCCGCGCGCGTGGTCTTCGACGTACAACCAATCGCGCACATTCTTTCCATCGCCGTATAGCGGCACGGGTTCATTGTCGATGGCATTCGTGACAAAAAGTGGAAGCACTTTCTCCGGATACTGGTATGGGCCATACGTGTTCGAGCCACGTGTAATGATGACCGGCAAATTAAACGTGTGGAAATACGACATCCCCAACAGCTCGCCGCCGGCCTTGCTCGCCGAATACGGATTACGCGGGTTCGCCGGGTCCGATTCCTTGAACGACCCCTTGTCGATGCTTCCATACACCTCATCGGTCGAAACAAGCAAAACGCGCTTCGTGCCCAACTTTTTTGCGGCCTCAAGAATGTTGTGAACGCCGCGCACGTTCGTGGCGATGAAATCGCTGGCCTCCATGATGCTGCGGTCCACGTGGCTGTCCGCCGCAAAATTTACAATCGCGTCGCATCCTTGCATTGCGTGTTCCATCGCCACGGCATCCGCGATGTCCGCCTTGATAAACGTGTGGCGCGCGGCGCCCACGCCTTTCAGGTTCTCGAGATTGCCCGCATAGGTGAGCTTGTCAACGTTTACAATGTGCAGGTCCGGATAGGTATTCAGCGCATGCCGGACATAGTTCGATCCGATAAAGCCCGCGCCCCCCGTGACCACGATGCGTTTCATGCTGCCATCTCCCTTTGCTTCATATAGCGCGCCAGCGCATCGCGCCAGTGCGGCATAACCATGCCGCATGCCGATTCAAGTTTAGCGTTCGACAATACCGAATACCGGGGCCGCGCCGCTTTCATCGGATACTCCGACGCGGGGCACGGTTCAACGGGCGTGCTCAATCCAGCTTCCTTCACAATGGCCTGGGCAAATTCGAAGCGGGAACAGGACCCCTCGTTCACGGCGTGATAGATGCCATACGCCCTGGTTTGCACAAGCGCATGCGCCGCCTCCGCGAGGTCGCGCGTGTACGTTGGTGAACCAAATTCGTCGTCCACCACTCTCAAAGACGGCCGCGACCCGGCCGCGGACACTATCTTTTCGACGAAATTGTTTCCGCCCGGACCATAAAGCCATGCCGTGCGAATGACGAACGACTGTGGATTGTGCCAGCGAGTATTTTCTTCTCCCCGCAACTTTGACTTCGCGTACACGCTCGTGGGATTCGCAGTGTCTGTCGGCCCATACGGCTTGTCCTTCGTTCCGTCGAACACAAAATCCGTGCTGAAGTATACAACCGGCACTTCCAGCGCGGCGGACGCTTCCGCGATCCGTTGCGCGCCGTTTGCGTTCACGTGAAACGCGGTGCGCTCATTGTCTTCGGCCTTCTCCACGTCCGTGTACGCCGCCGCGTTCAATACGAGATCGGGCCGCGCGTCGCGTACGGCAAGCTGCACCGATTCGCCTTCTACAATATTCAGTTGTGCGTGCGTTAACGCGACGACGTGATAGTCTGCGCGGAAAATGCGGAGCAGGTCGCGTCCAAGTTGCCCGCCTGCTCCGAGAATCAATACTCGCATTTTGTTCTCTCGAGCCCCAAACACGCGGGATTGTAGCAGGAAGCGAATCCACAACAAAAATCAGAATGGAATTCGGCTCAAGATTCCGGCGAATCCGCCGATACATAGTGTAGACGCCAAGGCACGGAGGCCAAGGCCCCCGAAGACACGGATGTCGCGAAAGTTGAACCCGAGGTTGGCCGCGCAAGCGTCCAACTCTCGCATTTTTCCGCGGACAAAATCTCCGCGCGATTCCATAGCGGGCATGTGTCCCATCCCTGCACATGTCCGTGACAAGAGCGTAAAATGCATTTCCCTCCTGAGTGGCGCCACAATCCCATAGTTGTGGCGCTCTTCTTTTATGCGCAACGGACGCTACAGCGGAAATTTATGAAGGGATATGGTTCTCCGGCGCGCTCGACGTTTCCCGCTAAAGTTACAATAAATTTCTGCCGATAGTATGTTTGTAAGCCAAGACAGGGACGTCGCGGTGTGTGACACGGATGTCAATACCATTACAAGGCCAAGGCACGTTACACCTGGAAGCACCGGCGGACTAATCCCACCGCCATAGGAAATAACGGTCCTTAAGGTCTTACCCTCTGACGAGTGCGCTATCGGCCCGATGGGCGGTAGCGCATTTTTTATCGAGTGCATGACAAACGGACTTCTACCTCATTCAACATGAGCCCGCTTGCTCGCAATCGTCATCGTGCTCGTCGTAGCGTCTCGTTTGCCAAACGCAGCGCATTTTTTCATCGCGACCATATTTTTCGTACCTGTGCTCGCCGGTATACAAGGATCAATGCGCGTTGAGTTGGTCTTGGCCCTTGCCTTGCGCAATAAGGGAGACGTAGGTATCCAGCTCCCGCTGGGTCGCGAGGTCCTCCAAATCAATCGCGCGTCCCTTCTCCGCCGAAAAGTACGCTGCCTGGCACAATCGCGTGATTTCGAGGCCGTAATCCAAATTCAGGAATGCGTCTTTATTTTGCGAAAAAGCTTGCACCGCGTCTTCCAGTTCATCGACGTATCCATACAAATCCGCTTCATTGGGTTGAACAGTCAACAGGCCGCGCGATGCCGTTGATTTTTCGAGCGCGACTTCGGCGTTTGCGACGGCTTCCGCCGCGGCGTCGCCAATGAAGATTTCAAGGGGCGACTTCAAAGTATTCAACTCGAAGGCATAGCCGGGCCCGAGTCCATCCATTGCGAGGCGCAGGCCCTGTTTGTCGTACATCCATGAGTTGGTGAACTGTGCCTTGACGCGCTGGCTGGAGTCTGGATGTTCAAAGGTGAGCATGCCGGTGGCGAAATCTTCCGCGGGCGTTTTCGCGTAATCTACGCCCATGCGTTGCAACAGGTCCTGTCTATACTTGGGAAGTCCCCATTTGAGCAGCGCCACCTCCGCGTTCACGGCGACTGGCTTCAAATACGTGGGGGACTGTCCGTGCGGGGTGAGCACAAACCACGACACGGCGATGCTGTGGCAACCCATATCAGAGAGTACACCGCCTCCTTGCCGCGTCGGGTCCCAGAACCAGCCTTCGTGCGGGCCTGCGTGTTCCTCCGAAGACCGCGCCAACGCGAGCGGCCCCATTTCCTTCGCAACGGGCGCGAGCTGCGCGATGGAAGATTTGATTGCCTTCATGTGCAACTGATTTTCGAAGTACGCGGTAGGCAGTTTGGCGTCCTTCATCAACTGGACGATTTCCTTCGCTTCGGCGATGGTGCGTCCCAGCGGTTTTTCGCAGATGACGCCTTTGAGTTGCGCGCCGGCTTTCGCCGCATCGGCGATCTGGCCGAAGATTTCCAGCCGCGCGTGATTTGGCGCAAATACAGCGACAGCGTCGCAGTGGTTGCAGAGGTCCGCGACGCTTTTGTAGACCGCGCAATCATCGTGTCCAATGCTTGCGGCGTGTGCCGCGAATGCGCCGGGGTTGCGCGGCGCGTAGATGCCCGTGAGACGCGCTCCGCGCACCGAACGCAATGCCATGGCCTGAAACCGGGCAATAAACCCGCCGCCAATGAACCCGAGCCGCATTTCCTGCATGATGATTTCCCCTTCGCGTGAACGGAGACTATACAACGGAGCGCGGGTTTTCCAACCCGCGATTGATTTGTCCAACTTAAAAAATGGCGGGTTGGAAAACCCGCCCTCCGAAGTCGCGACTTTTTTATTGGAAGTGGACTTGCAGTTGCCGGGCTTCTATGCTCTGCGCAACAAGAAAGGTAGTCCAGCCCGGCATGGCCCACGTAATATTTCTAACGCCGTTTCTCTTATACCTTGGCGCGGTCGTTTTTATTACGCTGACAACTCGCACTAATACCGGCGATGAGGATTATTTTTTTGCATCCAAACGGCTGGGCACGGTGCAGGCCTTGTTGTCGGTGTTGTCATCGGAAACATCAGTTGCGACGACGGTGGTGTTTCCGGCGGCGGGGTATGTGGGCGGATACGTGCTGGTGTGGTTGTTGCTCGGCTACATCGCGGGGCGAAGTATCGTTGCGGTGTTTTATCTGCGCGCGTTGTACGAGTCATCGCGCCTTACGATCTATCAGACGATCAGTTCTAATCATCGTATGCTGGAAGGCGCGTACCTGCTCGCAAAATACATTTCCGGCGGCGTCCGATTTTTTATCGGCGCGTTTGCGTTGCACCTGTTGCTGGGCGGGCCAACAGCGATGTGGATTGTGATTGTGGGAATCGCGGTTGCCGGGTACAGCCTGACGGGCGGATTGCGCGCGGTAGTTGCGATGGATCAAATTCAGAGCGTGCTGTTGGTGTTTACCGGCATTTTTCTTTGCGTCTATCTGTTTATTCGCGTGCCAGCCGGTGCATTCGAGACACCCGCGCTTGTTGATTGGGACCCTTCGCACGCCACTTTTTTCCCCGTCTTGTTTCTGGGCGGGGCCGTGTTATCGATTGGGTCGCACGGCGCCGATCAGGACATGCTGTTGCGCGTACTTTCCACAAAAAGCTTTACCGATGCGCGCCGATCATTGATTCTCTCCGGCTTTTGCGCGGCGATGCTCATCACCATCTACCTCACGGTCGGTTATCTGCTGCGATACGCGGGCATCGATGGGCTCGATGCAAAACAGCCCTTGGTGGATTTCGTTGGCCGGGCGGACGTGCCGCTCTTGAAAGGGGTGTTGCTGGTGTTGTTGGCGGCGGCCGCCATGTCTTCACTCGACTCCACCATTCACTCGACCGGGGCAATTTGGAAATCGCTGATGAACTCGCAGTTGATAGGGCGGTATTGGTCGGCATTTTCATTGGTCATCATGATCGGGTTCGCGACGGGGTTCATCCTGCTGGAAAAAAAACAGCCCGATCTGCTCGCGCTGTGCATGGGCTCGATGAATTACGTCAACGGCGGCCTGATTGGCATTATCACGGTATTCACATTCTTTCGCCGCTGGTTGAGCGGAACGGGCGTGGCGCTCGCGCTCATCACGGGGTTCACCGTCACGGCCATTTGTGAATTTGCATTCGAGCTCCCGGTGCCGTGGACGTACACGGTTTTATTGTCGTCTTCGTCGGCTTTTCTCGCGTGTATGGTGGGTGGGGCCTTGAGTCGGGTGGAACGGGTGTAGGGGAGACCTTCCGATCGGCGAAGTGGCGCGGTCGGGAGACCGGCCACAACAAACACCGGCCACAAGAAAGTTTGAAGACCTTTCAGTCGGCGGGCAATGGCCGGTTGACCTGCCCCCCCTCGATTGTTAGAGTGCTCCCCTTGGGGTCAGGGGAAGGGAGTCCTGCCTAATGCTGGGTGAAGTCCGCTGGTTAGACGTTGTTGTGCTTGTCGTATATTTTGCCTCGCAGGTGGCGATGGGGCCGTATTTCGCGCGGCGCGCCAAGAGCACGGAAAGCTATTTCGTCGGGAACCGGAATTATCCCGGCTGGTTGCTCGGTGTTTCGATGTTCGGAACGTCGATCAGTTCGATCACGTTTGTGGGCTACCCCGCGGACGGATACAAGACGGCGTGGCTGCGGTTTCTGATTTGCGTCACGCTGCCGGTGGCGATTCTCATTGCGTCGATCTGGATTCTCCCCTTCTTCCGCCGGACAAACATGACGTCCGCATTCGAGTATCTCGAAAGCCGGTTCGGCCCCGGCACCCGCATGTACGCCGCGCTCATGTTTCTCGTGAGCCAGTCAATCCGGCTGAGCCTTATACTGTTTTTGGTATCCAAGCTGGTCAACGCGCTTACCGGATGGGACACTACAACCTGCATTTTGGTTGGCGGCGTAATTACGTCGTTCTACACGGTTCTGGGCGGAATCGAAGCCGTCATCTGGACTGATTTCATCCAAGCGATTGTGCTGACCTTCGGCGGATTGCTGGTGCTCATTGCGGTGCTCTACAACTTGCCGGGCGGACTTACCACGATCTGGGAAGTGGCGATCCGGGATAACAAGTTTGTATTGGGCGATCCGTTGCCCGGCACGTCAAGACCCGTGCCCGCGCCACTGATTCCGCAATCCTTCCAGGATATTTTGTCTACAAAAACCGTGATCATGCTGATTCTTGTCGGGTTCCTGAACTGGATGACGGAATACAGCAGCAACCAGAACGTGGTGCAGAAATACTGCGCGGCGAAAACGATCGCGGACGCTCGGCGCGCGATGTGGATCAACTGCTTTTGCAGCCTTCCGACCTGGGCCTACTTTATGTTTCTTGGTACTGCCCTCTATGTGTTTTACCAGGTCAACCCCGATCCCGAAGCTGCAAAGATGTTAACGGGAGAACGCAAGGCGGAAGACATTCTGCCGTACTTTGTCAGCACCCATTTGTATCAGGGACTTTCGGGAATCGTGATTGCCGGCGTGCTGGCCGCGGCGATGTCGTCGTTATCATCGAGCATCAACTCGATGTCAGCGGTCAGCGTGGTGGACATCTATAAGCGGCACCTAAAAAAAGGCGCAAGCGATACCCACTACGTGAAAGTTGCCAAATGGCTGTCGCTCGCGAGTTCGGTAATCATGATCGGCGGCGCGTACTGGTTGTCGAGTGCGGACACCACTACGCTTCAGGATACCGCGACAAAACTGAACTCGATCAGCGCGGGCGGCCTTTTGGGGCTGTTCATGCTCGGCTTCCTGACCGTACGGGGCGACGGCCGGGCCGTACTGGTCGGCATTCTGTTTACGGTCCTGTTTTCCAGCGCATTTTCACTGTATGAACTTGGATTGTTTGCGAATATCGCGCCAGGGCTGCACGCATTCCTGAAGGCAAATTTTGATACCTATTACGTAACGGTGGTGGGCAATATTGTCATGTTCGTGCTCGGATACATCTTCGGCATGCTATTGCCCGCCAGAAAACGCGATCTGAAAAATCTCACCGTATGGACACAGGACGAATCGATGCCGGCGACATAATGCCGGGAGCGAGCGGCATCGAATCCGCCTATCGCGGCGTGCAGGACCGCATCAGCGGCTTCCTGTCGGCGCAGGATGGCGTGGCATGCCGTGAAGACCGCTGGGACTACGACAAGGGCGATGGCGGCGGTGTCACGCGCGTCTGGGAAAACGCGAACTTCATCGAGAAGGGCGGCGTAAATTTTTCGGCGATTCACGGCAGTTCACTGCCGCCAGCCGCGGCGACCTCGTTCAAGATCGATCCGGGCACACCGTTCTTCGCGACCGGCGTCAGCCTCGTCATTCATCCGCATAACCCCCACCTGCCCACAATCCACATGAACATCCGGTATTTCGAGGCGGGAGAGATATGGTGGTTTGGTGGCGGCATCGATCTCACGCCTTATGTGCCCGTGCGCGATGAGGCGGTTGCGTTTCACCGCGCGCTGAAGAAATTGTGCGACGATTGCGGCGAAGACTACGCCCAACATAAACGCGAATGCGACGATTACTTCTACATAAAGCACCGCGGCGAAATGCGGGGAATCGGCGGGATTTTTTTCGACCACCTTCGCGCGAACAAAACCAATCATCTTGCCTTCACAACCGCGCTTGGCGATTCGTTTATCGGCATGTATGGTCCATTGATCGCAGCCAACCGCGCCAAACCGTTCACGCCCGGACAACGCGAATTCCAACTATTCCGCCGGTCGCGGTATGTCGAGTTTAATCTCGTCTACGATCGCGGCACCTTGTTTGGCTTGCAATCCGGTGGGCGCACGGAATCGATTCTCATGTCGCTACCTGCTGTCGCGCACTGGAGATACGACTGGAAACCTGATCCCGGCACACCAGAGGATGAATTGACGACGGTGTTTTTGCAGCCGCGGGATTGGATCAACCTTTCGTGATTTTGGATTTTAGATTTCGGATTCTGGATTGAAAAGTGGGCGCCTTTTTTGTCATCGCAACGCTTTCGTTTTCCAACGCTCCGTGGCCGATGCACGTCATCGATCAATCGTCCAAAGGTGCGGACGGCGTGCGCATGGCTGACATCAACGACGACGGACGGCTCGACATTGTGACCGGTTGGGAAGAGGGCGGCGACATCCGTGTCTGCACGCACCCTGGCGCGAAATCCGTTCGCGAACCGTGGCCGTCGTTTTCGGTAGGCACTGTGCCAAAGCCGGAAGATGCGGTGATGGTTGACCTCAATCACGATGGCGCGCTCGACGTGGTCTCCTGCACCGAAGGCGAAGACCGCACGGTGTATGTGCATTGGAATCCCGCATCCAGCGGCAGGGCATGGCGCGCCGAACCTGTTCCCGTGTTGCAAAAACAATCGGCGTGGATGTTCTGCGCGCCGCTGCCGGCTGCTGGCAGCGAATCTATTTCCCTTGCAATTGGTTCCAAGAATCCCAACGGCCAGATCGGATTGTTGAATGTGACACCGGGAAAGGCCAACACATGGACATGGCGCACGCTGCGCAAGGCGGGCTGGGTGATGTCGCTCGTGACGGAAGACATGGACGCTGATGGCGACTCGGACATCCTCTGCTCAGACCGGCGCGAGGCGGCATCGGGCGTGTTTTGGCTGGAGAATCCGGGCGGCGGCGGCAATTGGAACGAGCACGCAATCGGCGCGCAGGGACGCGAGGTGATGTTTTTGTCGTCCGGCGATTTGGATGGCGACGGCGACCGCGACGTTGTGGCGGCGGTGAAACCGCGGGAGATCGCGGTCTTCTTTCGCGATAACGCAACAGGCAGCAAATGGCGCACGGAGACCGTGACGTATTCAGACTCATTTGGCACCGCGAAGGTGGTTCGGACTGGCGATGTTGATGGCGACGGCAAAGCCGATTTGGTGGTGACTTGTGAGCACGCGGAAACCAGTTCGGGCGTGTTTTGGCTGTCGCACGGCGCGAACGCGACGTGGACTGCGCACGATATCGCGGGCGCGCCGGGAATCAAATATGACTTGGTGGAACTGGTCGATCTGGACGCCGACGGCGATCTGGATGCGGTGACATGTGAGGAACGGGAGATTAATGCGGTTTTGTGGTACGAGAACCCGGTCCATCCGTAATACGGGTTGACAAAGCGTTGTCTGGAGTGGACGATCCCTGTTGTAATGACATCACTTGATCAAAGAAATGATTTGCCGGGCTTTTGTGCAAAACTGTGGAATGCCTTAGTACATCTCCCCCCTGCCCCTTTTCAAGGGGGCGCAAAAAATCGATTTCGAGTTGGAACGCTTGCGCTTGCTCTCGCCATACCCGTGTTCGCGCAATCACCCACCGATCCCCTTGTGCTTTGGGAGCAGGCAACTATCTACCGTGACGAATGGGGCGTGCCCCACATTCAAGCGGACAATTTTCTCGCGATGAGTTTCGCGTTTGGCTATGCGCAGGCCGAAGACCACATCGAATCCATGTTGCGCGCGTATCGCGTTGCGAATGGCCGCGCGGCGGAGGTGTACGGCGAAGAGTACGCGGCGTCCGATGAATTTTCGCTGAAGGTCGGCCACGCGGATCTCGCGCTCGCCGCGTTCCCCTACGCAGACGCGATAACGCGGGATTTGTGCGGGGGATTCGCGCTTGGGGTAAATGCGTGGCTGGTCGAGCATCCGGGCGAAGCCCCGGAATGGGCGGACGGCGTGCGGCCGGAAGACATCCTGGCGTTGATGCATTGTTACCTGATGAGCTTCGCTCCGTTCGACTTGCCGGGAACGTACTCGCGAACCCCTGCGGCGAACACGGGCAATGCGTGGGCAATTGGACCACAACGCTCGACGACGGGTGAAACAATCCTCGTGATGAACCCGCACACGGAATATCGCGGACCGTTTCAGTGGTATGAAGCAAACCTGACTTGCGGCACGTTTAATGTCTACGGCGCGACGTTGTTTGGATTGCCGGTGATTATCCAGGGCCACAACGGCGCGCTGAGCTGGGCATTAACGCCGAACATGACTGATTTCGCGGACGTATTCACGGAACAGGATCAGAGCGTAAAGAAATCGAATCCCGCCGATCCCACGGGCAGCACCGGCGGAACCATCGATCTCGACACCCTGAAATATCTGCACATGGTCGCGAATTCCAAAACCTATTACGTGCGCACGCCCGCGGGAATAGTGGAACGCCAGGTACCGCATCTGGACACACCGCGCGGACCGATCGTGGGACGCTATAACAACAAGCTGTGCAGTTGGATGGTGGGCGGCTACCGCGATTTCGGGGCCGTGCGCCAATTGCATTTCATGGGCAGCGCAACAAACCTGTCTGAATTTCAGGAAGCCCTCGGACTGCGGCAATTGCCGTCTTTTCATGTCGTCTATGCAGACCGTGAAGGCAACCTTTTCTACGTGTACAACAGCAATGGCGGGACAAAATTCACGCCCCCCTCGCCGCAGGACCAGATTCGCGCCAACCGCGCGGAAGGATCGAATTCCGCGCTGAACATTGTATCGTGGAACGCGCCCGTGCCCGGTGGCGATCCGCGGTTTGCATGGGGCGAGACCGTGCCCACCGCGCAGTTGCCGGTGGTTCTGAACCCCGCTTCTGGATATATACAGGCGTGTGGGAATCCGCCGTGGCTCGCGACGGAAGGCGCCGAACTAAGCAGCGACCTCTACCCCCCGTGGTTCGCTTTGGACCCGGACACGTTTCGCGCAAAGCGCGCGCGGCGTCTGCTGGCGACGGACAAGCGATCGTTTCAGGATGCGCAGGCAATGCTTTACGACGTGCTCGTGCCGGGCGCGATGTATGCCATGCCGAACGTTATCGAAGCGGCCGATCAGAGGATGAACCAGCTCACGGATGCGCACCCCGACCTTGCGCCTTATCTGGACATTCTCCGTAACTGGAACTATGTCGCTGAACTTGACAGCGAAGGGATGACGGCGTTCCACGTGTGGTGGAACGCGCTGTGCTCGCTCGCGCCGAAGGGCATGAATGAATTTGCGATTTGGACTGCGCTCGGCGAAAACACGGATGCAGTGCAATTGCTCTCGGTGCAGGCGGCCGAACAGGCCGCGCGTCTGATGAGAAGCGAATTTCAGTCCTTGAACAAGACGTGGGGCGACGCGCATGTGTTTGTGCGGGGCGATCACAAAACTCCCGCGCCCGGCGGCGTGACGGGCCAACCCATGTTTGTCGCGTCGGACCATTTATTTTTGGATGGCGCGTGGCAGGTGACCTATGGATACGGATTTGCGATGGCGGTTTCGTTTGGCGCGCAAACACAAGCCATGAGTATGACCCCGTTCGGCGCGTCCGAGGACCCCGCCTCCCCGCACTATGCCGATCAGCTCGCGCTTATCGCGGATCGCAGGTTGAAGCAGACGCGCTTCGTGCCCGCCGACGTGCGCCGGTATGCGGAGCGCGCGCGTGGGTCCGTTATCCATGTATCGCCGCGTGGCATGCAGGCGGAATTTACCATTCGATCGCAGTCGCCCGTGACGATTTCGACATCGGTCGACACGACCGCTCCCGCCGAAGTGCCAAAGGGACTGGCGACGTTCACGGTGTACGCGCGGATCGACCAGCAGCCCGTCGATCAGAACAGTCTGGTGGAACTGAACGTGTATGTGCCGGAGGAAGTGTGTGCCGCGCAGAACCTCAACCAGCTCGCGTTGTACGGATACGATGCGACGCAAGGCTGGGCGCCGCTCGAGGCGCAGGAACTCGAT
>JAWXCN010000039.1:0-15188 GCA_034408725.1 Candidatus Hydrogenedentota bacterium | reverse complement strand
GTTGTTGCGCGCCGTGCGCACGCACCCCGATCGGGTGACTCATGAGCAACGATTCTGAACCACCTACTCCGCAGGAGCCCATGCCGGACAATCAGCAAATTCTGAACGAGTTTGACCGTATCCAGGAGCAGCTCAGCCAGGGGTTCGCGGGCGACCCGCGCTTGTCAAGCGGCGTGCCCGAAGAGCAACGCGGCTCCGACACGGAATTCATTCAAATGAGCGGCCTTGTGCGGCCCGTACCACTCATGCCGACCGGAGATGCGGGCGCGCCCGACACCGATCTCGACGCTACAAAACCGGTCAGTTTTTTCGAGAAGGGCGTCGCCGATGTAGACGCGGACATGACGCCAGAGGTTACAAGAAACCAAGTGTCATCGAATAAGGACATCGATCCCATCGAGACAAGCCGGGCGGCGATGTCCCATTTGAGGGACATCATCGCCGATCTCACAAAAGACGCCCCGACAGTCCCAACAGATCCCGCGTTAATGGCGCGTTTGGAACGCACGGGTGTTTTGCCCCCGGCGCCTCCCGGCGAAGAAACGCCGGTTGCAATCCCGATTGAGGAATTGCTTGCTGAATGCGCGCCCACGCATCCGATGCAGCAAGATACGCCACCAGCGGAGGAAGCGCAGCGCCTCAAGCCACTTGTCGCCGAAATCGTTGACGAACCCCTTGGCAAAACACCGGCGCCTGCAATAGCGCCGGCGCTCATTCGCCACGCCCCCGTATTGCCCGATCATGCGGCCCATCTTGAAGAGGCGGAAAAGCTGTTGGATGAACTGGAATCAGACCACGGACTCCAGCCGATCGTCGGGATGCAGGCAATGACTTCGCTCGAATCGGCCGCGGACGAAATACCGGACGAGGCGCTGGACTTCAAGACCCAAAGCAAACGGCGCCATCGCACGCCCAAAAAACACCCCGCGCTGGAAAGCCTGGCCCGATTGGCCGTCGCCCTGCTTTTCGTTTGCATGCTGGCGGCCGGGGCGTATGCCGGTTACATGTGGTTGCAACAGCGCATGTCCGCGCCCGCGCAGTTGTTCAATCAGGCCGCGAGGTTTGCCGCGCAAGGCGAGTACGCGCGCGCATCCGGACTATACGAAGAATTCGCGGCGATGCACCCGGCCGACCCGCTGCGCCCGGAGGCGCAGTTCGCCGCCGCGTTTACCCTGCAAATGCAACAGTCCGCCGACAGCGATGATCGGCAGGAAATCGCGCAAGAGTCGCTTCGCCTGTTTGATCAATTCCGAAGTGACAATCCCACACATCCAAAAATAGCGCGCGCCGAAACGTTGATGGGACGGCTCAATTACGAATCGGGGAATTATCAGCAGGCGATCGAGCTTCTGCGCAATCCCGAACTTCGCTTGCTGGACCCCGCATCGGCCGTTCCGGCATTGCGCACGCTTGCGCGGGCATCCGCGAAGATCGGCGATCCAGAAGCAGCGCGCTCGTACTACCTGCAATCGGCGGGCGCGCAGGATAACCATAGCCCCGACGTGGATTATGCGGAACTTGGGTCGCTGTATCAGTCATTGGCCGATCGGAATAGCGACCTCGACAAACGAATCCGCTTGCAACAATTGGCCATCGAAAGTTGGACGCATGCGCTCGAGGTGCCGGGCATCGACCCCTCGAACAAACAGGCCATCCGCTCGCAACTTGATGTATTGCGCGAGCGCCTCCAGGGCGAACCGGGCATGGCCCCGGCAATGGAAGCGCTAGATTTATCCGTTGATGCGCCCGAAGCCGAAACCCCTGGGCCACTCGAACCCATCGCCGAATCGGCCGTGGCTCCTACTGGCACGCCTGCCGCGCCGGCCCCGGAATTGGATGCCGACGCCGGCAACAACGGACTCGAAGAACAACCACTCAGTATTCCGGTGGTCCCGCAACCGTGACCCTTGGGAAGGAGATATGATGAAACCAACATTTGCGAAAGTGGCGCTGGCCACCCTGCTCGCTTTTTCTTGCGGAGCGCGCGCGGAAGAACCTTCGCCGATGTCGCGGATCAATCCGCCAGTCATCGTCGCGCCAGAACCGGCCCAGAACGGCGGCATCTTGCCAGGCGACCTTGTCTATATCGACGTGTATCGCCGCCCGGAAATGTCGACGACCACCCAAGTGGACGCGAACGGCAACATCATACTGCCGTACGCGGGCTCGGTCACCATTGCGGGATTAAGCGAACAGGAAGCGGCGGACCGCGTGGCAAACCTGCTGTCGGCCATCCTGCGTAATCCTCGCGTGAAGGTGTCGCGTAGCGGGCCCGGCTACAACGTTGGCTATCGCACGGAAGAGATGCGCACGGAATTACTGCCGCTGCAAAACTCGAACGCGGAAACCCTGCGGACGGCGCTGGACGGCATGACGACCGAAGGCGGCAGCATCAGCCACGACGAAACCACTAACACCCTGATCATCACTGACACGCCCACAACGATTCAGAACATGCTCTCCATTATATCGCGGCTGGATCAAATGCAAAGCCAGTTGCAGCAGGTCCGCATCGAGGCAAAAATCGCCGAGGTAAAAGTCGGCGCGCTCAAAGAACTCGGAGTCCGCTGGTTTGTGCAGGGTAACGAGGTAGGCGCCGGATATTACCCGATGCCATCGCAGGACGTAGGCATCAATTCGCTCAAGGGTCAAGCGGCCTCGCCCTTGAATAATGAAATCATAAACAACGACAACGGCGGCGCAGGCGACGCGCTGAGCAACATTACCCGCCGCTTCCTGGACGATCCGGACTTTGATCGCCGGGTGAATATCCCATTGCAAATTCCGAAGACGGGCCAGCTCTTTCTCGGCCTGCTAAATGAGCATATCGACCTCGGCCTCATGATCGACGCGCTTGTTGCAGACAACAATGCCGAGCTTTTGGCCAATCCAAACATTCTGACGGTCAACCACAAAGAAGCGGAAATCAAAATGATCGACGAATTCCCCTACACGGAATTCGGCACCGAAGTATCGGGCCGCGCAAATTTCTCGACCCGCTTTCTCGATCTGGGCATCAAGATGGTCGTGACACCGCATGTGCATCGCGATGACAAAGGCCCTTACGTGAAACTGGAATTCAAACCCGAAGTGTCGTTTCCGTCAGGCTCGAACAATGGCGTGCCCATCCGCTCCGTGCGGAGTTACACCGGAGAATCGAACGTGCGTGACGGACAGACACTGGTCGTCGGCGGTATCTATCGGAATGATTTGCGCAACATCGAACAGAAGGTGCCGGGGCTCGGCAGTGTGCCGGTGCTGGGCAAGTTGTTCAAACATACTGAGAAAGCGCGCTCCCAAACGGAACTCATGGTTTTCCTTACGCCGACGGTCCATGACACGCCGGAATCGGTTACGTGGGACCGCATGCTGGATGTGACGGCCAAATCCGAAATCGTCGGCCCGGCGATCGGTGTGCCCGTGTCGCGCAACGAGGCCCGTAGAGACTAATACGAGCATGGCCAGCGAAACCGCAGCCCTCGAACAGGCAGCCCAACAATCGGGCACGCGCGAGAACCAATTCCGGTTTGTTCTCAGCGTTGCGCTGCGCCGTTGGAAGATGATCGCGATCTTCGCGGTCGTCGCATCGCTTGTCTACGGCGTCTATGGCATGTACGCCTTCAAGCTGCGTCCGCAATTCCAAGGGACCGCGGACCTCATCGTGCGCCAGTCGCCGTGGGAACGCGCGCTACTCCGGGACGTGGGCGGGAAACCGCTATTCGAATCCTCGCCGCAGGCACTCGTGGACCGCGTCAGCCGGCGCGGCGTAGCCGAGGACGTAACGCGCGCGCTTATCCAGCAGGACATATCCGATGGCCGCGCGTTTGCATCCGTGGTTACGGAGGAGGAACTCGCAACAAAGGTCGCGGACGTCGAAGCCCTGCTCGCTGTAGAGCCGATACAGGAAAGCGGAATGATTCGCATCACCGCGCACGGAGCCAGCGAGGTAGACGCAAAACGCATGGCCGAGTTCGGCGCGCGCGTGTTCATTGACCGCAACCGGCAGTTTCTGAGCGAGGAAGAAGAAGATACGCACCGGTTCGTCGTCACAAAACTGGATGAGCTGCGCGGCGAACTGGATCGCGCGGACAACGAACTCTGGCAATATCGCAAGGACATGGGTTTCCGCACCAAGGAACAGGTGACGGAAGAAATGCAGGCGTTGACGCAGGACGTGATCAACACTGAAACGACCCAGGAAGAAATTCATGCGAAGATGCTCAACATCGAGGAGCAGTTGCGCGCGAAAAATGAGTCGCTGCCGCTCTCCATTGGTCAAATTCCCGACGAGGTCATCGCGAACCTGCTTGAAGAACTAAACAAGCTCCATACACAACGCATTCAGCTTTCCGTGGTGTGGCAACCCAGCCAGGGGCCGTTGGCCGAACTCGAAGCGGAGATTCAGGAAAAAGAACAGGCAATCCTTCAGGCAATGAAGGAAGTGGATTCGGGTTCGAGCGCGGGCCGCAACGTGCTCGAGGACCGGCGTAGCTTGCGCGAGCAGTATCTCGGTTTACAGTTGCAGCTCACGTCGCTCGACATTCAGACTTCGACGAACCGCAAGCTCATTAACGAACTGGAAAGCATGATCCCCGCGCTTGCGGAGAAGGACAAGGATTACCAAAACCTGGTCCGCAAGACGGAACAATTGCGCAACCAGTTGAATGCGCTGTTGGACAAGGAATTTCAGATTGCGACGGGACTCAGCCGCGAGCAGGGCTCCGTCGAACGCCAGGGCGCGACAATGTCCGCCGAGCTGCCATCTGGGCGGCAGGTCAAACCTTGGTTCAGCTTCGTTATCGGAGGGTTC
Organism: Candidatus Hydrogenedentota bacterium; assembly: GCA_034408725.1. Taxonomy (GTDB): domain Bacteria; phylum Hydrogenedentota; class Hydrogenedentia; order Hydrogenedentales; family SLHB01; genus JABWCD01. Next base: position 10,378 of record JAWXCN010000039.1, on the reverse strand, counting down.
ATCGGGCTGGTCGTCGGATTCATCCTTGCGGTCATGTTCGAGTTGAGCGACACCTCGATCCGAAACATCGAAGACGTTTCGGAATACCTCGGCCTCGACGTCATCGGCACGATTCCGCAAATGCGGTTCGGGCGCGCCCGCGGAAAGTATCGCGGCGATTACGTGCCGTTAACAGACGGTAGCGAGGTAGATGCTTGCATCGTGACGCAGAACTATCCCAAGTCGCCGATCTCCGAGGCTTACCGCACGTTGCGCACGAACCTCCAGCTTTCGACGCTTCACATCAAGCCCAAGAGCATCATGGTGACAAGCGCGGTGCCCGGCGAAGGCAAGACGACAACGGCGGTGAACATGGCAGTGACGTTCGCCGACAGCGGTATGCGCGTGCTCATTATCGACACCGACCTGCGCCGCCCGCACGTTCACCACGTGCTCAAGACGGACCGTGGGCCCGGCCTTGCAGACGTGCTGCGCGAGGGTTTTGACGTACACAACGTGATCCGGCCGACGCGCGTCGACAATCTCTGGATCATTTCGAGTGGGCGTGTGCCGCCAAATCCCTCCGAGCTGATCGGTTCGGACCGCATGCGGAAACTAATGGTCCAGCTTGAAGGCGAATTCGATCTGGTCATCTGCGACGCGCCATCCATGCTCGTCGTCACCGATCCCGTGTTGCTTGCGACAGAAGTCGATGCCTGCGTCCTCGTGTTGTCCGTGAAGTACGCGCGGCGCGAAACCGTCATTCGCGGCAAGAAACTTCTCGACAGCGCCCGGGCACACCTCGCGGGCGTGGTACTGAACGGACTCGAAGCCTCGCGCCGCCATTATTACTACTACTATTACTACTACGACGACAGCGATACGCGCCGGAAGAAGCGCTGGTTTCATTTCTAATGGCGGGAGGGCACGCGTCCTCGCGCGCTTCTTATTCTGATTTTTGTACAGGTTACAAGTCGCTTAGGCGCGCGGGGACGCGTGCCCTCCCTGGAATGATCGATGCTGAATTTTCGTAATCCAGACTACCAGATTGGTCGCGGCGAGACGGCCGAAAGCCGCGTCGAATTTCCGTTCTTCGCGGGGTTCATGCTGGTCTCCGCAGTGGCGCTGCTGTTCATTCACAGTTACTGGCAGAACACCGCGCTCACGGTGTCCATCGCGGTCAGCGCGCTCATCTTCGGACTTACGATTCTCCGCGTGGACCTCGGCGTGTTTTTCCTCGTCATCGCGATGTTGTTGTCGCCGGAGATTGACGCGGGCAAGGTAGGCATCGGAAATCGCGCGCTGAATGTGCGCTACAACGACGGCCTCATCGTTATCGTATTTATCGGCGTGCTCGTGAAGTGCGCGTTTGAAGGGCGCCAATCGCTGTGGCTTCCGAACCCGATCAATTCGGGAATTATTTTGTACTACGGCATTTGCATGCTCTCGACCATGTATGCGTACCAACGCGCGTTGCCGGCCTTCGATACGCATGAATCGTTTTTCACCATGCTGAAGATGGCGGAGTTCTACATGATTTTCGTGCTCGTGGGCAATGCGGTGCGCAGCCTGCGGCAAGTCCGGCAACAGATTTATCTATTTTTCGCCGTGGCCTTGGTTGTATCTCTCTATGGTCTCCATTCACGATTTTTCAGCGGCATGGAACGCGTCAGTGCTCCATTTGAACAGGGCGGCACCGAACCCAACACGCTGGGCGGCTATCTTGTGCTCGTGATGTGCATCGCGGGCGGGCTTTATACCCAGGCCCGCATCGGCAAGCACCGCATTTTTACAGTAGGTATCGTGCTGTTCGCGTTCTTTCCATTCCTGTTCACGTTGTCGCGCGCGTCCTACCTCGCATTCATCGCGGGGGTCCTTACGCTGGGCATCGCCACGCGCCGGTACGCGCTTATCGCGGGAATCAGCGCGATACTCGTTGCATCCCCGTTCATCATGCCCGACGACGTGCAGGATCGCGTGAATTACACGTTCCAGCGAGAGCACGGTCACGACGTAACCGTCGGCGGATACGAAACAGGTTTACAGGTGGACAAATCCACCGGCGAGCGGCTGTACGTGTGGAAGAAGGTCCACTATAACCTGCACGTTTGGCCCTGGCTCGGCGGCGGCGTTTCGTGGGACCGCGTGCTCGACAGCCAGTATGCCCGCGTGTTGATCGAGACGGGGATCATCGGTTGCCTTGCGTTCGTCTTCTTGCAGTTCCGGTTGCTCCAAACAACCCGCCAGGCGTTTCTGTTCTCCCGCGACTGGTTTGGGAAAGGCGTCAGTGTCGGGATTTTCGCCGGCACGGTCGCGTTGACGGTCCATTCACTGGGTACGGTGAGTTTTATCATCGTCCGCATCATGGAACCGTACTGGTTTTTGATTGCGCTCGCCGTCGTCGTGCGCACGATTGCGATCAACCAACACATTCGGGATACACGGCAAAAGCAAATCGAAGCAACCCCTCAAGAACCTGCGCAACGCCCCGCCGCCGCGTAGCGGCGCACGAAGCCGTTGGTCAAGCGGCGTCTATCCGCGATACAGGCTGCGTCCAATCCCCATTGCAGCGCGGACGCTCTCGACGGTTTCCAACGCCACCGGCGCGACTTTTTTCGCGTTCTCGCGCAGAAACTCGCGGACGAACGCTTCCGTATTGTCCGGCGCGTTATATCGTTCGATGATCGGCGCGTTGAATTGCGACACGTATTCGGCGAGCGTCGTCTTTAGTGTCCCGTAGAACTTCTCGCCCCGCCTGTATTTTCCAACAAAGTCGATGTACACCTCGCGTGGCGCGAGCAAATGCAGCATCCGGTATAACGCGGCCAGACTCGGCGGCAACTTCGGAATAACGTCGTCCGGTTCGTCAGTTGCCGCATCGAGTGGCGCGGGGTCGGTTGTGGTTTGCACACCCTTTATTTTTTTCAATACGGCCTTCGGAACGTCCAACAAATCCAGTGTGTTGTTGTCGCTTTTCCCCATCTTGGCGCTGCCATCAAGACCGGCAAGCCGAAGGGCGTTCCGGGAAACGGCCTTGGGAATCGTCAATGTTTCTCCGAAGCGTGAGTTGAACTTTTGCGCGATGTCCATCGCCATCTCGACGTGCTGGCGCTGATCGTCGCCCACCGGCACCGTGTTTGCGCGCACGATGAGAATGTCCGCGGCCATCAACACCGGGTAGCCCAACAGACCATACGACAGCGGATTGCCTTCGACTTCTCCGTCAGCGGCAAGTTTGGCCATTTTATCTTTGTACGTCGTGCCGCGTTCGAGGAAGCCAATGTTCGTGATCATGCCCAACAATAAGCACAATTCCGTCGTGGACGGTAAATCGCTTTGGCGGTAGATAATCGAGCGCGCGGGGTCCAACCCGCAGGCGATATAGGTGCGAAGCATGTCCACGGTTTGCTGATAGAAATCAACCCGCTCGCCAATGGTCGTTAACGCGTGGTAGTCCGCGATGAAGTAGTAGCAATGGTGCCCCTGCTCCTGCAGGTCCAAAAAACTTTTCACTGCCCCAAAATAGTTCCCATAATGCAGCCGCCCCGTTGGACGAATGCCGGACAAGATGATCTCGTGCTTTGCTGACATGGAGCGCCTTTGCCGTTTCGTAGTTTGATGGCCCGGACCGGGCCGCGCGGAACGCACAGCTTACCGAATCGTGCATCCCCCTTTCCAACGGCTGTAGGGTTGATCGCTTGCGCCTCCAACGGCCATTGGGTCGATGAAACCGCTGCATGGCATGCGTTGACGTGATCCCCCCCGTGTGTTACGGTTTAAGCCAAAGGATGCGCGAATGAGACTGCGCGAGAAAAAAGGTTTTTCACTCATCGAGACGCTCGTCGTCGTCGCCATTATTGCGATTCTAATGGCGTTGTACCTCCCCACACTCGCCAAGGCCCTTCGCAAAGCCGAGGAAGTCGCCGGCAAGGAAGCTTTCCGCCAGCATAAAATCGGGAAAATGGCTGACAATGCCAACTCGCCACGACACGTTGAACCGCTTCCCGGCCGGGATGAAGCGCGCGCGGCGTTTCGCCAGAACCTTGAACTCGGAAAAGACGAATCGATGATCGCGAGCGAGTTGCTGTATGTCGTCAAGAATGACGAAGAGTTTCAGGCGTACTACGCCACGTTGCTTGACCCCGCGAATACGACGCCGTTGCAATGGAGCGGCGGATCGCTGGTGGCAACATACGAGGACAATACATATTCGTTACCGCCGATGACCGCGTTTCAGGGTCGCGATGAATCGACCCCGCAAATTTGGGAATTCATTTCGACCGACCTGACGGAGACCACAAGCGGCACGCTCGGCGCCACGGTCCTGTATTCGGACGGACATTCGACCTATGTGCGCTATCCCCAGGAGTTTCCCATGACGCGGACCGTCGCCGAACTTTCCCACGAGTTTATGGAAAGCCAGTAGGCGCCTCCGCGCATGCTCCGGTATGCAGTGCGCGAGCAGAGTCCGCTTCGGACTACGCTACCGCTTTGACGCTAGGGCACGTCGAACAAACTTGACCGCCGCAATCCAGCACTAACGTCTCTGTAAACCCGCGCACGGCCTCCGGCATCAAACGAAGAAAAGAGGAACTGCCATGCGACTTGTACTTTGTATTCTCGCGGCGTGCGCCGCGCACGCGGATTCCGTTGCCGGATATTGGCAAGGTGTCTTGAAAAACAACGGTCAGGAAACCCCGCTCGCCCTGGAATTCACGGAGACTGGCGAAACCGTCTCGGGCAGTGTCTCGTTGCCTGAATATGGATGGATGGGACACGTGTTCCGGTCTGTCGAGGTGAAGCGGAACACGTTCCAGGCTCGGTTCGGATTTGAAACGCAATTCGTGTTCGACGGCGAACTCAAAGGCCGGGGCGACAACCAAAGCCTCGCCGGCACGGCGGAATTGGGCAAGCATTCAATGCAGTTCGCGGCGCGCAAGTCGCCGAAACCGGCGTTGGCGTATACCGTCGAACAGGTGACGTTTACAAACGGCGACGTCACGCTCGCGGGCGCCGTGTATGCCCCGGCCGCGAACGCAAAGCACGGCGCAGTGGTGCTGTTGCACGGCAGCGGCGACAATGATCGCTGGATGTACAATGAACCGGCCGACTGGTTCGCCCGACATGGCATGGTGTGTCTTGTATTCGACAAGCGCGGCAACGGCAAGTCCACCGGCAAATGGTTAGACGTCGGCTTCAACGAACTCGCGGACGACGGAATCGCGGGGTTGCGCTATCTTCAAACACGGCCCGACGTCGACCCGAAGCGCATCGGGTTTTGGGGTATCAGCCAAGCGGGATGGCTCATGGAAATTGCCGCCCAGCGCTGCCCCGATACCGCGTATTTCATTTGCATTTCTGGCGGCACCGCTCTCGTCGAACGGGAAGGCTTTTATGATTACGAATATACCCTGCGCGCCAACGGATTTTCGGAACAGGACATTGCCGAGGCCGTGGACATGCTGCGCCGTTATAACGTCACTGTGCGCACGGAACAGGGGTACCAGGAATTTCTGGAATGGATGCAGCCCATGCGGCAAAAGCCGTGGTTTTCGAAACTCGAATGGGTACCCCGGCCGCCGGACGCGATCTTCCAGCGCTGGTACCGCCGCGTGATGGATTTCGACCCGGAACCCGTCGTCCGGGAACTGGATATCCCGATGCTCTTCATCTACGGAGAAGCAGACGACAGCAACCCGACCGCGGAAGGCGTCGCGATGCTGAACAAGGTCAAGGCTGAAACGGGCAACGACATGACCATCATCGCGTTCCCAGGCGCGGACCACGGCGTCAAACTCCCGGCAACCAAAGACGCAGCATTCCCTTTCCGCAGACGAGTCGATGGATTCTGGCCGGAACAGGCCAAGTGGTTGCAGACGAAGGGATTTATGGACCAGTAGCGAGTTCGACTGGCCAGGGTTTGGTATGCGGGGGTTCGAGTTCGATGCGTGGGACCGGGAACAGCCCAAGGGGACTGTCACCGGCATCGCGTTTTGGATGCCGGTGGCTGTCCCCGGCCCCCGCAACATTCTGTCACTTGCGTTGACTCCCCCCGGGGCGTGTGCTAACATATCGGGCTAGCTATGTGCGCTTTGCGCGTTTGCTATGTCCCGTTCGATACACCGCAATCGGTTTTCATAACTACTTTAGATAGAGGGGAGGTTGATTCGACGTGACGAAAGTGCGCGTCAAGTCCGACGAGCCATTTGAAAAGGCTCTTCGGCGGTTCAAGAAAAAGTGCAACAAAGAGGGCCTCATGCAACGCCTGAAAGAGGTCAAGCACTACGAAAAGCCCAGCGAGAAGCGCCGCCGTAAACTGGCAAAAGCAATCGCGCGGGCTGCGGCATTGCACGCAGAAGAGTAACCCCTTGCAGGGTTTTATGTTCAAAGAGCGGGGCTGAGCAATCAGCCCCGCTCTTTGTTGTCAAAAGGCATGGCCCTGCCAACAGCGGGCAATTTCTAAGACTGCCGTTCGCCGATTCTATTTTTTTTGCGGCCACTAAAAAAATGCCCCCGGTTCCGGCTGGAACCAGGGACATGCCCTATACCCTCATCCTTGGTCACTCAAATATGGTGTGGAAGTAATCCTTGTTGTCGATTCGCGGGAGATCAAACCGCAGAAATTGATCCAACTCCGTGTCCGAAATTGTCTCTTCTTCAGCCACGGCGGTGTCGCCTGGGCCCGACCGCTCGCTGGCCGTCGATTGAGGCGTATAGTCATCGGTTTCAGGCGTGTAGTCATGAAGACCTTCCGCCACTTCCGGAGTCAATTGCTCGACCACCTTGTGGATGCGGTCATCAATAAAGTCCACCAGAACACCCTTGAGATGCTCGTGCTTTTCCTCCGTCGATCCGTTGACCATAGTCTCTTTATTTAACGGCAGCACGCGGCCGCAAAACACGACCACAAGTTCCTCGCATTGCGGGCACGGCCCTACAATAATTGCTCCCAGCGGCGGCAACATGATCTGGCCGCGCACTCCGCAGTGGGGGCATTTTACTTCGACCATTGACAACATATTCCGCTCGCTTTCTGGAGGCCAGTCCTCCCATCACTAGAGATTATATCACTTGACTGCGGATAGTGCAAGCAATACAGGAATTGAGAGAATTTATGGTTTGTAATCATCGGCATGCGTTGTATATAAAGAAAACAATGCATTTTTGACTAACGAACGAAGAAAAGAAAAGTGATAATTATATAAAACGGTGGAGGGGCTAGGAAGATTTCGTCTTCAACGCCTCGATGATCGCGACCGCTTCGTTGTTGTGCGCGGCTTTTCGATCATGCCAGTCGGGGTAGGTCAGCAGGGTCACGCCGTAGACCTGGGCAACGGTCTCGATGGATACCGTCGTTGAATTCGCGGTGGCCTCTTTCAGCACTATGGTAAGTTTGGTCCGGTTGGGGGTGCCGACGTACAACTGGCGCTTCATGGGCGTGAACGCTACGAACTCTCCCCGCTTGTCGCGGGTATAAATGTCCATTTCCATTTCGCGCAGGACAGTCTTGGTGTCTTGCCAGGTCTCGTCCAATGGTTTCGCGACAGTGATGGAATCTTCCATGGTATAGCCGGTCGTGTCTTTCGAGGCGCGGGCGCAACCCGGCATCACGGTTACAATCATGGCTACGGCGACGCTTGCGAACCAAAAACGTTTCATGTCAAAACCCCACCCTTAATCCAATACGCGGATTCTAGCACACGCTCCGCAAGCGAGCAAGACGATTCGGAGCGCGTGCAGGGCGCGCTAAATTGCGACGCAACATTGCCCGTGTAAGTGAAAGCGGCAGCTACCTGCGGATTTTGGACGTCATTTGGCCGCCTTGGACTGCGGCGTGTCAGCGCCGCTTTCACTTCGGATACGCGAAATACCTCAATAAGTTTGAAGGCATCAGGAACACGCGAATATAAATCGGGGCAACCGCGCTTAATTGCGAAGCGACCTTGCCCAGGAAATGGAAAGCGGCAGCTACCCGCTGCCGCACTCCAAGGCGCTACGCGCGAATTTTCACGGCGCCTTGGAACACTTCCCCGTCCCATCATTCACATCCCTACTTTTCTTCCAATTTCTCCAACCGCGCCTTAAACTCCGCTTCCTTTCCGCGATCTACTGGTTTGTAATACGCGCCCCGCTCCACCCCATAATGCTGTGGCGCGTATCCCTCGGGATGATCGTGCGGATACACGTAGCCTTCTCCGCGGCCAAGCCGTTGCGCGCCGGGGTAGTGCATATCCTGCAAATGCTTCGGCACCATCACCGTCTTCGCCTGTTGCACGTCTTCCCGCGCCTTCATAATTCCCATGTACGCGGCGTTGCTCTTCGGCGCGCACGCCACATAGGTCGCCGCTTGCGCGAGAATAATCTGCGCTTCGGGCATGCCGATGAACTCGCAAGCCTGCCACGCCGCGGTCGCCACCACAAGCGCCATCGGGTCAGCGTTTCCGACGTCCTCGGACGCCGCGATACAGATGCGACGCGCGACGAACCGCGGACTCTCCCCCGCGTGCAGCATACGCGCCATCCAGTACAACGCCGAATCGGGATCGGTGCCGCGCATGCTCTTGATGAACGCCGAGGCCGCGTCATAATGCTCATCCCCCGTGCCGTCGTAATGCACCAGTTTGCGCTGGATCGATTCTTCGGCAATGGCGCGCGTGATGTCCATCGCGCCGTCCACCGGGGGCGTCGTGATCATCGCGATCTCGATCGCGTTCAGTGCCCGGCGCGCATCCCCTTCGGCATACCGCGCGATGTGCTTGAGCGCGTCGTCATCCGCGACAACCTCGACTCCATCAAACCCGCGCTCGGAGTGCGCCAACGCCCTGCGCATCAGCTCCACCAACACTTCTTCGGTGTGCGGGTGCAACTCGAATATTTGCGACCGGGACAACAACGGCGCGACCACGGAGAAAAACGGGTTTTCGGTTGTCGCGCCGATTAGAACGATGTTCCCATTTTCGACATCCGGCAACAGCGCGTCCTGTTGCGCGCGGTTGAACCGGTGGATTTCGTCGACGAATACAATGGTCTTACGGCCGTCGTGTACGCGCCGCGCCTTTGCCGCATCAATGAGCGCGCGCAACTCTTTCACGCCGGAAGTAACCGCGTTCAGATTGTCGAACGCCGACCGCGTCTGCATCGCAATCACGCGGGCAAGGGCCGTCTTTCCACAGCCCGGCGGGCCATAAAGAATCAGGGAAGTGATGCGGTCCGCTTCGATTGCGCGCCGCAGAATTTTCCCCGCGCCGAGGATATGGTCCTGGCCAACGACGTCGTCGATGCTGCGCGGCGCGACCCGGCGCGCAAGGGGCGCTTCCTTCTTCAATCGTTCGGCGGCGGCATGCTTAAACAGATCGTCAGCCATTCACACATCGTACAAGATCAGTCCACTTCTTCCGCAGCACCCAAGCACTACCGCCTCGCCGAACCGCCTTGCGCTTTCTCGCGCGGCTGCGTATCGATGGTCTGTTTCAGCCGCATCAGCGCCTGCTCGATGCCGGGGTGGCGCGACAGGCGGGTCTGCCGGACGACGTATCGCCGACGCCGGGCCTTGTTGTAGGCATCGAGATCAAAGAGATAGACATTGCTCATGACCGTGCACTCCCTGGCCGTTATATTACTGATCTTATATTCAGTATTATATTGCTCGCGCCCATGCCTGTCAAGTAATTTATTGACTAGAGCATGGAAAACGTTGACAGACTACCGATGGTACTATATAATGACCTTATGACGGTTCCAGCCACAAAATATGGTACGAGTACGCCGTTCGATTTCGTCCAGGAACACTCCTCAACTCTCGGGAACGCTTCCCGCAAAACCATGCGGATTGGCGAACTGCTCGTCACCGCCGGTGTTATCTCCTCTAAACAACTCGACGATGCGCTTAATGCCCAGATGCGACACGGCGGAAAACTCGCCAAAACGCTCATCAGCCTGGGCTATCTCGACATGCAGACCTTTATCCGCGTCGTGGCACGAGAAGCGGGCGTCGGAATTATCGATTTGCATAACTACGACGTAAGAAATGAGTGCATCGAACTCGTGCCCCGGGAAATGGCAATGCGTCATGAACTGCTCCCAGTGGAAAAAATCGGCCACATGCTCACCGTCGCGATGGTGTATCCGCTGAACACGCGCGCGCTATACGAGGTGGAGAACCTCACGGGGCTCAAGGCCAGGCCCGTGATGTGTACGCCGGATGCGTTGTGGTACACGATCAAGCGGCATTATCCGCAGGCGGCGGACACGCCCGAACAGGCGCCCGACGAAGACGATAACCTGCTCTGGCTTGAACGCCAGTTCTTGACCGCCAGCGTGGTCGGACTCATCCGGCGGACGGAATCGCTGGGCCGCCTTTCGGGCACGCTCGAATCGCTGCGCACGGCGCTGCGCGATC
>JAWXCN010000038.1:0-17437 GCA_034408725.1 Candidatus Hydrogenedentota bacterium | reverse complement strand
TCAGGAGAAACCTCCGGCGCGGTCGCTTCGGTCTCTGATTCCACTTCAGCCGTCGCGGCAATCGGTTCCGGTGTCGGCTCGATAGCGGCTGGTTCCGCCGGAGCAGTTTCGACGATCTCAGGTTCCGGCGTTTCCACTGCGGGTTCGGCTTGCGCGACGACAACCGGCTCGGGTTCTACGGGAGCCGCATTGGTGTCTTCCAACGCAGGCAGTTGCGCAGCTTCCACGGGCGCCGGTTCTGGCACGTTCCCAGGCGCGGTTGCGCCGGCAACGGTTTGTCCGGTGGCAGCCGGCAACGTCGCGCATAGCGACCATGCTTTGTATTTCGGCGAAAGTAATGCGAACCCATTTGTGCCGGCGGCAATCGAACTGGAATCACCTTCGACAGGCACGGTCGACAACGGATTCAACGCGGCATCGCAGATATCGACCGATGCGGCGCCAAGGATTAGTACGCGATCACCGCGCGACGCAATATCGCGCGCGACGATGGCGCGTTCCGCAACGATCCGGCCAATGCCGCCGTCCACGACAACGACGCTCTGCTTCGTCAACACCGCAAATTGATCGCCCGGAAGCGAAGCAACTTTTGATGGGCCATCCGGTAGCGGGACCGTGGCATTCGGTGTTTGCGATCCACCCGCATATACCAGGAGCGCCGCGGGCGACCGCGTCGTGACCGCGAGCAGCGATTCGGATGCCGCAATGCCACTGGGAACGCTCGATACGCCGTTGATGGTCACGGGCGCGCCGGGATTGCCGGGATCGATCAGGGTAATGCTGTCGGAAAAGCCGTTTGCGACCGCAAACCCGCCGCCGGGCAGCGCCGTGATTTCGTCGGCGCCGCTGCCGACACTTGCCTCGCCGATGACCGAAAAATCGTTGAGCCGGATCAGCGAAACCGTTTTCGCCGAGCGGTTCACACAGGCCAGCACCGCGCCATCCGATGCGAGCGCGCTGGCGCCTTTGCCGGCGTCTGCTCGGGCAAGAATCTCGCCGCTTGCCGCCAATACTTTCCATACTTCATTGAGATCGTATGCGGAAAGGTAGACCGCATCTCCGGAGGCGTCGAACACCGCGCCCCGCAGGACCGCGCCAGCGGGAAAATCAACCAAAAACGGCTGCGCAACGGCGGCTACCGCGCAGAGAAATGAAACGGCCAAACTATTGAGTGTGCGAAATACCAATTTTAATTTCCGGGTACGACAACCCAGAACGCGGCGACCGGCTTACCGGCTTTGCCGCGTTCGGCTTCTTCGGGGTTGGGTGTATGTTGGATTAATGACTGTTTTCGCGGTGCCGCAGGCGGCTGTTCGGGCGCGGGCGTAGGTTGCGTCTGTTGTGGCGCGGGTTGCGCTGGAGGCGCGGGCGCCGGTGTTTGCGGGCGCGCGGGCGCTTCCTGTGTCTGGCCCGGTTTCGCGAGTTCCTGTTCTTGCACACTCGGCTGTTGCGCGGCTGCGAATGCGCCAAGCACTACGAGCAAGGTCGTTGCAATCATGTTCAAGTTGCCTCCACCGCTACGGGGACCCGCTCAATAAACGCCAATGTCTCGTCAAGCGATTTAACGCCCTCGGCGCCGCCCATCGACTGAACGGTCAACGCGCCGACCGCGTTCGCAAGCTGGACGGACCGCGCGAGTTCCCATCCCTGCGTATACCCGAATACAAACGCGCCGCAGGCCGCATCGCCCGCACCGGTCGTATCGATCACACCCACCGTATGCGCCGGGACGCGCATGCGCTCGACCGTGCTCTTCACGAACATACCGTCTTCGCCGAGTTTGATCACAGCGATATCGGGCCCCCGATCCAGATAGAAATCCGCGATGGCTTCGGGCTCGCGCTTGCCGGTGTATTTTCTCGCCTCTTCCAGGCTCGACATAACGACATCGACATACGGCAGCGCGGCTTCGATGCGCGGGAACCAGACATCCAGGCCATCGTAACACGTATCGACCGACGTCGTCAGCCCCATTTCTTTTGCACATTCGAGAATCCGGGCAATCGGCGGACCGTCGAGTCCGGGCGTCACCGAGGGGCCACCCCAATGCACGTGCTTTGCGCCGCGAAACTTTCCGGTATCAATGTCCTGCTCGCGCAAAGACCGGCTGCACCCCGCGTGATGAAGAAAGGTGCGCTCGCCATCGTTGCTCACGAGCACCACCGTTGCCGGCGTGCCTTCTTCGTTCGTGCGCATCAGATAATCTGTGTTGACCCCGAATCGCGATAACGCGCCGGCGCAGTAATCTCCGAATCCGTCCGTGCCAAGCTTTCCCATGAACGCCACGGCCCCGCCCAATTTCGCAATGATCGCCGCAGCCACGCCAGCCAACCCGCCGAGGTGAATCTCGAGCGTGGGAACCAGTTCGAGTTTGCCGCGCGCCGGAAATGTCTCGACGGGGCGCACCATGACATCGGCGCACGCCAGTCCGAGGCAAATCACATCAACGGCCATGAATATCCCCCGCGTGACATGCCCCACGCGCTTCCGTAGCCATTCCTATCTTATTGCAAAATAAGGGCTTAGCGAAAAACTACCCACACAAATGAGCGCGAACTCGCTCTGAGTATAGCACGATGCAACACCTATCGCAATGGAATGAAGTGTATCTGCCCCAATATATGGTAGTTAGGCGGTGAAAAACGCATCTAATAGTGCCTATAACCGGAATATCTTGTGGTGTAGCGGTTTAACGTGAACTTTGTCGTTAACTGTAGACTAATGCCCAGTGTGTATCATGGTTGTTTCGCGCAGAAGAGGACTCGACAGGATGGAAACTATTCACACCGGCGGGGCGGCCGTGGTGCTTCTCAGCGGCGGGCTGGATTCGTCGGTGTTGCTACACTATGTCGCGCGCGTTTTGGGCCGCGCGCCGCTCCATGCGTTGAGCTTTGACTACGGTCAACGCCATGCGAAGGAACTCGAATGCGCGCGGTGGCAGGCAGACGCGGTGGATGCGGCGGTTTACCGTAATATAGACGTCACGTTTTTGGGCGACATGGTCAAAGGGGCTTCCGCGCTGGTTACAGGCGGCAAATCGGTGCCGGACTTAGACACGTTGTCCGGCGCGCAACTCGATCAACCGCCGACCTATGTCCCGAATCGCAACATGATCCTGCTGTCGATCGCGGCGGCCTACGCGGAATCGCACGGCATACACGAGGTGTACTATGGAGCGCAGGCTCTCGACGAGTACGGCTATTGGGATTGCACAACGGAATTTCTGCGGCGCGTCAACGGCGCCCTTGCGTTGAACCGCCGCGATCCGGTCGCCGTACACGCGCCGTTCATCGACAAGAAAAAAGTCGAGTCGGTGAGGCTCGGCATCGAACTAGGGGTAAATTTTGTCTACACGTGGTCCTGCTACCGCGGTGGGTCGAAGGCCTGCGGCAAGTGCCCAACCTGCATTGAGCGGTTAAACGCATTCGCCGAGGCGGGCGTCGAGGACCCGGTGCGGTATGAAGACGCGGGCTGAAGCAATGATACGCGATCATCTGGATAGGTGAAATGAAAGCGGCGCTTACACGCCGCAGTCCAAGGCCTTGGACTGCGGTAGCGGTAGCTACCGCTTTGGGGTTTGCGGACTGGCCTGTAGTTTCAAGCGATCCGCGATCATCTGGATAGGTGAAGTGAAAGAGGCACTTACACGCTGCAGTCGAAGGCAGCGGTCCAAGGCAGCGTTCAAATAGCGCTCGTGTTATTCTGCGGGCTTGCTTCACACGAGGATTCACACATGCTCACCAATCAATCCATTCTGATCACCGGATGTTCCACTGGAATTGGCCGAGCGTTGGCCGGGGCGTTTGCCGCGCGCGGACATGCCGTGTTCGCGACGGCGCGGAAACCGGATACGCTTGGCGACATTGCCGGAGCGAACATTGAACGGCTGGCGCTGGACGTCAACGACCCGGATTCCGTGAAGCGCGCCGTCGATGGCGCGATTGCGAAGGCGGGGCGCATCGACATTCTCGTGAACAACGCGGGTTATGGTCAGATGGGGCCGATCATCGATCTCACCGCGGAACAGGTGCGCGCGCAGTTTGAAACCAATATCGTGGGCCTGATTGCCATGATGCAGGCGGTCGCGCCTTCGATGATCGTGAACAAGCGCGGGCGCATCGTGAACATCGGCAGCATCTCGGGTATTCTGGCGACGCCGTACGCGGGTATCTATTGCGCGTCAAAGGCCGCCGTCCATTCGGTGTCCGAAGCAGCGCGCATGGAACTCGCCCCATTCGGGATCGACGTGATTATGGTGCAGCCGGGCGGTGTGAAATCGCAGTTTGGCGAAACCGCCTCGGAGCATCTGGATCTGAGACTGGACTCGCCGTATCAACGTTTCGCCAAGGGCATCGCCACTCGCGCAAGGGCATCGCAGTCGCATGGTACGGACGCCGAAATTGTCGCAAAGCAAATTGTCGATGCCGCCACGCGCGATGCCGCGCCAACGGTCGTGCGCGTAGGTTATGGAGGGCACATGTACCCCGCATTGAAACGTGTGCTGCCCACGCGCATGGCCGACAGGTTGTTGATGAAGCGGTTTGGATTGATGGGCGCGGAGTAGGGAGTTGTGTCAATGTTGATTGTGCATGTTCACGTTCACGTGAAGCCGGGCTTTGAAGACGCGTTTCGTGACGTAACGATCGAGAATGCGCGCAATAGCGCGCGGGAGCCGGGTATCGCACGGTTCGATGTGCTCCAGCAACAGGACGAACCGTCACGCTTCATCCTCGTCGAAGTGTATCGCACGACCGAGGACCCCGCGCGGCACAAGGAAACCGCTCATTACGCAACCTGGCGGGACGCCGTCGAACCGATGATGGCCGAGCCGCGTAAGAGCGTGAAGTTCGTGAATTGTTAGCAGAGGGGACTGTCACCGATTCCGGCCAAACCGGAATCGGTGGCTGTCCCCGTCACTGAACATGGTTCGGGGACAGCCACGCGGCCCGCTTGGGCGTGCCGCGTGACTGTCCCCTGGGAGCAGTATTAATGGACGGAATACCGGAAAACCCTGCGCGCGAACAGTTTCAAGCGCATGACAGGACCGTAGCATTTAGCGGGCCCGGATCAATCGACACCGCGTGTCTAGAATGCTTTGATTATGAGTATGCGGACAAGCCTGTTGCGAGCCGCGTTGACATCGTGACGACGACGGATGAATTTACTTCCGTGTGTCCGTTTTCCGGATTGCCGGATTTTGCGCGCGTGACGATCACGTATACGCCAAGCAGGAAGTGCATCGAATTACGCTCGCTGAAGTATTACCTGATGTCCTACCGAAACGTGGGCATCTGGTACGAGCATCTCGTGAACCGGATGCTCGAGGACCTGGTAAAAGTTGTCGAGCCGAAACAAATGCGCATCGAAATCGCCTGCAATCCCCGCGGCGGACTCGCGAGCACCGTCACCGCGGAATGGCGCGAATAGCGCATTGCGCGCGGCTGGGTAAACGGAATTGGATTCACTCCTTATCCAGGAGTTCGGCTTTCTCACGCTCGTATTCTTCCTGGGAAAGAATGCCATCGAGGTGAAGCGCGTGCAGCTTGCGCAATCGGTCCGCGAAATCGGGTTTTGAAGCTGTGCCAACATTGCCAAGATTGATGCCGGCTTCGTCGAGCGTGTCTTTGAGCATTCCGCCGGACATGCGCGACCACGGCTCCAAATCCTTGCGGCCGCGTTCGGGGTCCAGCACAACGCCCGAGCCTGCAAGCCCTGCTCTGCCGATGCCCATCAAAACGCCGCCGGCCGCCATTGCGCCCATCCCAATGATCGCACGCATAAATTGCGAGCGCCCTCTTTCGGCGAAGTTTGAGAAATCACCAAAATTGCTCGCGGCGGAAATAAACACGGAAAAGAACGTCAACACGCCGATAATCGACAACGCGCCGCCGATATAGTAGATCGCCTTCCGGCCTTCTGATACGTTTCTGTTTGCCATGGTCCGGCTCCTCGTATGAATTTCAGCGCAATACGCTTGGTCCGTTTCGCCCCATTTTCTCGAACGGCAACGTCTTGATGCCGTGCTTCAACGCGGCTGCATCCGGTTTCAACCGGAAATCAAATTTGGATGGATCGACAAAACCCGGAACCCCTTCCGTGAAATTGTCCTTGATGACAAGGTATTGCGTTTCTTCGGTAAGACCATCGCTCAGGTCCAGCCAGTTTTCTCCGGCGTTGATATTGCCGGTAATCCTGTTGCCTTTCGCGAGCGCCGGTTCGTCGTTCAGCAGCGTCTTCAGTTCCGGATACCGATCCGTATACGGGGGCTGATCGCCGTTCACGTCCTTCATGCGGTCGAACAGGGTCGGCGTCTCGCCATTGAAATAGTTCTTCGCCCAACCGAGCCCGCGCTGATCGATGTGTACGCCGGTGCCGCAATCAATGAAGTAATTGCTCTCGATAACGTTGTCGCGGCCCCCGCCCACGAGCACGCCCCGCCGCGCGCCCTGGCAGATGTTGCCGTACACGAGCACGCCGCTTGTCCAATCATCGAGATAAACTGCCTGCACGTCGCCGTGGCCCATCTGGTGCATGAAATTGTAGCGCACGATGTTGCCGCGTTGCGTCCAGTCGCGGCCCATATAGAATGCGCCCGCGTCGTGCGTTTCCATGCAGACGTGGTGTACTTCGTTGTACTCGATGAGATGGTCGTTGCCGCTAAGGCCAATGGCCATGTGTGGCGCGTTGTAGATAAGGTTGTGCGTGACCGAATTGCCGGCGCCGCCCACACTCACCGCCGGCACATATGTGCGGATGCGCCGGCCAAAGTCGTGAATCTCGTTGTTGTCCGCGTACAGCCGCGCGGGCGTCAGCGTCATGCGGTCGCCGCCGGAGATCGAGACACCGCCCTCGCCGAGGTTGTACATCACACAGTCCGACGCGCCACTGTCCGTGCCGCCGGAAAAGTTAATCGCGCCTGTGCCAAGATTCGCGAACGTACAGCCTTCGAATCGAACATGATCGCCGTTATTCACGACGGCGCCTTGCCCGCGCGTGTATTCGAGCGTAACGCCCCGTACCGCGATATGGCTTGCGCCATCGATCACAATGAGCGGCTGCTCGATCACCGAAACGCGTAAATCCCCTGCGCCGTCCGGCGGCCAGAAGTACAACATGCCCGTGCCGCGGTCAACGTAGTATTCGCCGGGTTGATCGATCTCCTCGAATACATTCAGGACATAGTATCGCGCGCCTTCCTTGTAGCCGTAGACACCGTGCGGCGGTACGGTCGCAATCTCTTTCGATTCGGAATTGATTGATCGAACTTTCTCGAACGAGTCCGCCCAATCCCAGGTCCAATACCCGTGTACCCAGATGTCATCATGGAATTTCCAAAGTTTTGGTCTATCGCCATCGTAGGTGAACTTGCCGCCGTCTTTTCCAGCAGGCACGGCCGCGATTCGCGCCCAATCGTTATTTGGCCAGCGCGCGAGCGTCATCGGTTTACCATCAATGAAAAGTTCCAGCGCGGCAGTTGGCCCGGCCATGCCGAAGCCAAGGCGCTTCAATGTGCCGAACTCGGCAATTCCAGCGGACTTGAGATCGATCTGCTGTACATGCGCGCGCGCTTCGTCGGAGATCAAACGCTGCGCCATACCCGTTGCCACAGGTTGACCGGCAGGAATAGCGCGGCCACCGGTCAATATCGCCGGAGCCGATCCGATGCCAGTGTAAATGACGGGTGATTCCTTCGACCCGCCGTCCTGCGTGTCGAGCGTAAACGGCGCCACGCGCTCATACGTGCCGCCCGCGATGCGCACCTCAATGGCGCCCGGTTTCAATCGTGCGCGAGGACGAATGTCGCGCAGCAGGTCTCTCGCGCGCTCGAAGGTAGCGACGGGACCATCAGTTTTATCCGGGTTTGGTTGATCGAGCACACCGGACCACGAGTCATTGCCATCCGGAGCAACGTACACGACGAGCGCGGGCTCGTCCGCGCCCCAGGCCGCGCAAAGGGATAAGATGGCAACTACTACAAACCGCACGTTTATACGTCCACCAGTTCGTAACCTTTGCGGTATTCGCGCGTGAACAGTTTGTTTGCTTCGTCATCGTTGATGCACTGCATTTTCCCCGCATCGAGTTGCAGCCTGCGCCCGACGCGCGTTGCGATGTTGCCGAGGTGGCAGAGTTGAGACGAGAAAGCCCCCTCCGAAATTGGAGCATTGAGTTTTGACGGATCGCCCGCCTTGACGCAATCCAGAAAGTTGCGCACGTTTCCGTTCAGGTCGGGTCCCGTTCCGAATTGCCGCGTCTCGCCTTTCAACGGCGTAACGGTCGTGCCATTGCGGCCGACTTCCACGGTGCCGTTGTCACCGTAATAAATGACGCCATTGTCGTGGCCGTCCATTGGGTAGTTCGTCCACAATCGCATCTCGAAAATGAGATAGCACTCGTCGTACTCGAACGTGACCAACTGCGTGTCCGGAGTTTCATGATCATCGTCGTAGAACAACTGCCCGCCCGACGCGCTCACGGCATTCGGTAGGCCCACGCCAAGGCCCCACCGCGCAACATCAACCTGGTGTACGCCGTCATTTCCGATGTCGCCCGTTCCATAGTCCCAATGCCAATGCCAGTTGTAGTGAAACCGGTTTTGCGAGAACGGTCGCGCCGGCGCGGGGCCGAGCCACATGTCATAGTTCACGCCCGGAGGCGGATCGCTATCCGGTGTCCGGCCGATTGATGGCCGAAACTGATGGTTGATGGCTTTCGCGGCGCGCACCTTGCCGATAACGCCATCGCGCAAGAGTTTCACCGCTTCCTGGGTGGAAGCGGTGCTGCGGTACTGCGTGCCGTGTTGCACGCACAGGCCGGTCTTTTTCTGCGCTTCGACGAGCAACACGCCTTCGCGCATGTTATGACAGCACGGTTTTTCGACGTAGACATGTTTGCCGGCTTTAAGCGCGGCCAGCGCCACCGGCGTGTGCCAATGATCGGGTGTTGCAATACTGACGCTGTCTATCTCCCGGTCATTGAGCAAATCGCGGAAATCTTCGTACTGCTTCACCTGATCGCTATTGGGCAACGCGCCCGCAATCTGTTCGCGCCGGCCCGCCTCGACATCGCATATGGCCACGACATCGCAGTCTTCCATCGAGGAGAACACCTTGGCGTGCGAACCGCCCTGCCCGCCCGTACCGATAACGGCATGGCGCACCCGGTCCCCGGCAGCCGCATGCGCGCCCAACAAAAATGTATGTGCAGCGGTAGCCGCTCCCGTCGCCTGAATGAACGCGCGTCGTGAAATCGCCTGCATGACACAGTGCTCCTTACCCTTGGGGTTTGCCCGTGAATCAGCCTGAATTCACTATACGGCAACCGGCATTCGCAACGCCATTGCCGCACCATCGCGAGTAGCGCCCGGCTTCCATGCCGGGCGGGATTCAGACGGGAGTCGCGGTATGGGAAAACCTGCGGGCACCGCGTTAGGTCCGGCGTGCGAAAAAATAGTTGGCAACTGCATACCCCCAGTTGTTACTATTAAGTACATTCGCTTGAATGAATCAACTTTCATAATCGGCGGAATTACTAACAGCGGAGGAAATTACAAACATGCCACGTGGAAAACAGACAAAAACTCGCAGTAAACGGCGCAGCCGGGACGAGGTCCAGGAACTTATGCGGCAGCTCGACACCATGGTGAGCAACGGCGAACCTTTGATGAAGTCAATTGATAAACTCGGCATTTCATACAGCAACTACAACTATTGGCAAAAGAAACGCGGCGTAAAATCATCCCGCAAGAAACGCGGCCCGGCGGCGGCGGCGGCGACGGCGACGAGCAGCGGACGCGGCGTGTTGGGTGTGCTCGACGATATGAAGGCGAATCGCGCGAGCCGGAGCGAACATGAAAAGGCTATTCACGCGTTGGATGCAAAATTCAATCAGTTGAAAGCAAAACTCGGACGGGGTTAGTTTCACAATAGTTTTTGGGCGTCCGGTTTAACGGGCGGCCGGGGTTGCGCGCGCCGATGCCACTATCGTGCGCGCGCGGCGTTTTAACTGCGAGAGTTTCACGCGTTGCAGCCAGGCGTCGAAAGGTTCTGTGTCCGGAATCATTGCGCGAAGAAACGGCGCGAGATGTTCGTCGCCGCAACGATCTAGAAATGAATCGTAGAGCTGCACGTGCGCGGCGAAACGGCGCTGGAGTGTGTATGCGGCGCCCAATAGAATCCCGTCCAAATCGATAAAATAGAACGTGCGCCCGTCCCTCGTGAGAATGTTCTTCCCCGCGAGGTCCGTGTGAATCGCCCCGGCGCTGATGAGCTGGTTGATCGAAGCGGCCAGCGTCGCGAGATACACGTGGAGCATTTCCGGGCCATTGCTTTCCGCGAGGATACGGTCTGCGAAGTGTTCGACGTCCATGCAGTCCGGCAAGAACTCGAGGATTGTCGCGTGTTTCGTGACGATTCCCAACGCGCCCCATTCAACGTGCGCGACAGGCCGTGGCGCCGGCACGCCGTGGGCGGCAAGATGCAAAGCCGCGCGCCAGCCCTGCTGGTACCTCGAACGTCTGAGCGTATGCCGCGCAAGTTCGCGCAGGAAACTTCCCTGGCTCGTTTTCACGACAACCGGGCCTACGCGCCGGGTTATATTTTTTTGTCCCTCCTTGAGCACGACACCGTCCTGGTGCAGCACGGCGCGCACGTCGGCAACGGGAACGTCGCGCCGCCGCCAAATGCGCAGGACCCCGCTGCGCTCGCGGACGATGTCAGGCCGGTCAGAGGACATGTTTGCCGGAGTGCCGGTGCAAAACGTCCGAGGCCGAACCTTTCGCGCCATAAGCCCACTCGAGCCAGGAAGGCATCGCCAGCGGGCCATACGCGCGGCGAATACGTTCGAAGTCGGTGAGCCGCAGGCCGCGCTTGACGAAAGAGCGTTGCAGCCGCAACAGATTGCGCGCGCATTGCAAAGGTGTAATCGCACCCGAACGTGCGCGATCAAAATCGATGATAAAGACGCGGTCCACCGTCCGCGAAACCAGGATGTTACCCACGTGCAGGTCCGCGTGATACACGCCCAGGTCGTGCATTCTGCGAATGGCCGTACCGGTCAATTCTAAAATCGAAGCGTATTCGCTCGAAGAGGGTGCATCTGTCGAAAGGTAACTGAGAAGGTCGGTTGCGTTTAATTCCCGAGTTGCGATTGCGCCATACACCAAGCCTATTCGCCGCCGCCATAAAACTCCGAGCGGTTCAGGTACTGGAAAATCGGCCTCGTACAACCGGTGGAGCACTTCCCACTCTTGCAACGGGCGATTGCGAATCGAACCTTCCGGGAGTAGACGCTGTATCGCGCCTCCGCGGCGGTATTCGCGCAGGATTGCCGTTCCGGCTTTTAGCGGAAACCGGTGCAACGCGCCGCGGCCCATTGCCGTGACCGGTTCGCAATTGGCGCGGTCCAGAAGCGCGGCAACGATCCGCGCTTGGTCCGTACGCGCGGCAAACCCGCGTTGTCCATTGCGCTCGAACGAGCAATAGTTGTCGTTGTCGTCATCACCCATCGGTTCCCGATCACGCGCCCATGGCCGGGGCTGGTTCTGGTCGCGGCGGCATCGGCGGGCGCAACGAACCGCTGAATACGCGGACCGCTTCGAGCAAGACGAGGCCGGCGAGTCCCACAAGCAACAACGCCACCCACGGCACAGGGCCGACGAGCAGGCCTTTGAACGTCCAATCCGGCATGAAGAAACCCGCGCGCGCGAACCGCAACAGCGCCCAAGTGCTCATGATGTACATGAATACGGTCGGAATTCCCGCAACCCACCAAACCCATTGCGCGCGGTAGGTGCGCCACAGCCAAACCGTAACGCCGAGCAATGTCAACGCCGCGAGAAGCTGGTTGCTCGCGCCAAACAGGTTCCAGAACAACCGCCATGCGGGAATGGTCTTGCCCGTTGCGTCAGTAGTGGTTTGAACGACAAAAATGAGTGGGGCGCCCGCGGTGGCCGTCGTGGCGATCCACCGGCCCGCATTGCCCGTCCAGCCGGTGAGCTCCTGGATAATATAGCGGCCAAGGCGCGTGCAAACATCGAGCGTGTCGTACACGAAAGTGGTGAACGCCAGGAGGCCGAATGAAATCGCGAACGTCCGCGGAATGCCTATCGTGCCGAGAAATGATCCAATCCCCTGCGCGTAAATGTAGTTTGGTTTGCCTTGCAGACCCTGCGCGGCTTCGCGCGTCAAAATCATCACGCAGCACAACGATACGACCGCGACCATCGCCTCGAGCAACATCGCGCCATAGCCGATGACCTTTGCATCGGTTTCTTTGCGCAACTGTTTCGACGTTGTGCCGGACGCTATGATCGCGTGAAACCCGGAGCACGCGCCGCACGCGATGGTGATGAAAAGAATTGGCGCAATGGGATCGCCGTTGGCTGCCGTCCAACTGATGTACGCGGGGTATTCCGTCTTTGCGCCGCTCAGCGCGAGTCCAAGCAATCCACCACCGAGCGCGACATACAGGAAATAACCGCCGAGATGACCCCGCGGCTGCAACAGCATCCACACCGGCACGATGCTCGCCACGAAACAGTAGCCAAGGAGCACCACGCCCCAAATCCGCTGCGCCCCCGAATCGCTGGTTCCGAGGACCTGCGCCAAATCGAACGGCAAATATTGGCCTATCCAGATCGATACACCAACCAGCGGCAGGAAAATAATGGTCGCCATGTTTAACGAAAGCTTGGTGAATCTCAAAAGGCATCCCATCACGATCGGCAGCGCGAGGTACATCAACGAGGACGTCGCCACGCCGCCTCCCGTCACGACCAAGCCATTACCAAGTTCCTGCCTGCCCACAAACGAACCCGCGACGATGTCCGTGAACGCGACGATGATGTACACCAGCGCGATCCAGATGAACAATAGAAACAGCACATACGAACGATGCGACATGTGTACGCGCACGACTTCCGCAATGGACCGCGCCTTGTGCCGGATGGACGCCGTCAGCGCAGTGATGTCATGCACACCGCCTATGAAGATGCTGCCGATGAGAATCCAGATAAGCGCCGGTAGCCAGCCAAACATCACGCCGGCAAGTATGGGGCCAACAATGGGCCCCGCGGCCGCTATCGCCGAAAAGTGTTGGCTCATCAGGAATTTGGGTTCGATAGGCGCGTAATCGACGTCGTCGCGCATTTCCACCGCGGGGGTGATGGCATTGGAATCAAGCTCGAGCAGACGCGCCAGCAGGTTCCCGTAGACGCGGTACGCGACGACAAGACAAAGCGCGGAAATGGCAATGATCACCAGTAAATACATAACACTCGCTCAAAAAGCCCCGACTTTACGAATACTATAACACCCGCGCATTGGCGCTCCAATCTGCGGACTTGTAGCAATCAAGGTGGCATTTGGCCGGTCGCGACGGGCAATGTCGGCCAAAGCGCGATCGTGCAAAACTGGTGTCCAATCCGGTCCTGAATCGGAATGTGGCGCACGTGACGGAAGCCGACTATGACGTCCTTCGCGGCCATGGCCGCTTCGAACAGATCGAGGTCTTTCTTCACTATTTCGAGTGACTGCGTGAATACGATCATCGCGACACCCGCGTGACGGACGAGTGGGTCCGCTTCGATCTTGCGCACGTCCTCCGCGACACGCAATCGCCATTGCCCGCCGTATGTCCGGCTTCGCAGGCCGCCTTCGCGGAACTGCCACGCGATCTTGATCTCAAGCCACAGTGGTTCGTCCGCTATTGATCGTGATGCGATGACAAGGTCGCACCGGAACCGTTGACTCAGCTTACGCCCTGCGCTGGATGGATATGGGACTTCTCGCGTTACCAGATAGTGAGCACCCAAACCTTCCGCAAGGATCGACTGGATGGTCCGTTCGTTGCCCATATCGAGGCCATATACGGCCTGATCGAGACGGTGCGTCGCTTCCGCCTCGCGCAGAACTGTCTCGAACTGATCGGCAAGCAATGCCAGGTTCCACATTTCGATGGTGTTTTCCTCGTCAGAACAAACGCGACAGGGCGTGGCGAAAATCCTTACGGACGCGCGCGGGCGGTTCCGATAGCGTCACACTGCGGAAACCGGGCAAACTAACGGAAATGAAGAATACAAACGTCAAAACGATCCGCGGCAGACGCCGGACCTCGCTCTTGCTGGTGGACGTGATCAATGCGTTCGACTTTAACGGCGCGTCAAAGTTGCTCCGGCATGCGAAACCCATGGCGCTACGGCTTGCTCACCTCCGCGCGTGATCGCTGTAGGGTCTTACGAAGGCGAATCCCCGAGGTTGCCGTCCGTGACGCTGGCCAGGGCGCGCTCGAACATCCTTGCTCGCAAGGGAAGGTATCACGTCCACTTCTCCGCCGCGGCACACGTTTAATTGAACCGGCGTTACCAACACAACAGCGCGGTTTGACCGTTCCAACGCACGTTTGATAGCATACGCATTCATCGGTGGGCGGCTAGCTCAGGTGGTTAGAGCGCCGTCTTCACACGGCGGAGGTCACAGGTTCGAGCCCTGTGCCGCCCACCAATTTCCACTCCAAATACGTCATTCCAGACCTTCGGTGCCAGAGAGTTGCGCTATTGCGCGGCGATATTTTTCCACCCGTTCAAAGTCCTTCTGCGTTGGATGCGCGATCCGGCTCAAATCCGAGTTGTCCGCGAGGTCTGCGAGTTTCACTCGCCGCCCGATAGTGTTTCGACCCGCCCGGCCGACGAAGTCTCCGTAAGCTTCGTTTTCCCGTTTTGTGACGGAATCAATTGCGTCCACAATTTCGGCGGAGAAACCTTCGGCGCGCAACTGATCGAATGTCCAGCCCGTGTCTTCGACCACGTCGTGCAGCACCGCCACGATGCGATCCGTTTCGGTGTTCATGCGAAGCATGACCCGCAACGGGTGAAGGATGTAGGGGCCGTCGTCCTTCGAAGGTTGGCCGGTGTGCGCTTCCGCGGCGATCGAAATCGCGCGTTCGAGCGTGCTCATGTCTTTTTGCTCCTAACTTATTTGATGCCTTCGGGTAAATTATTGTCCGCAATTCGTAGTGGTGCATTTTCGAATGGTACAAGCAAATGTATTAGCCCCGCACTCATTAACAATGTTGGTATTCGTTCTACTTCTTCTTTGCTTGATTTGACTTAAGAGTTCATGCGAATCGTGCCTTTACTCGAGATTCCGGACAGAATCCACATCGATCTCCATAAAGGATTTGTCAGAGATGACTAAAGTCTGATTTGCAACGGATTGACGCATCAGGTAAACCATTGACATGTAGATTCGCAAAAGCCCATGCGTGCAAAACTACGTAACGTACTACCCGTAAAGAAGTTACAATTTTTGCGGAATACTGCGCAGTGCTGGTGGAAAAACTGCTTTCACGAAGGATTCGCCGATGGCACGCACTTTGCTCACTAGCCATTGCTGCTGTAGCAAATTTTTCAAAATCGAACGACGTTAAGTGGAATGGAGGAATTTAGAATGTTTACCCGGAAAGCCGTTGTAATTCTCGCCGCAATGGTGCTTATTACGGTGGCCAATGCCACTGTAGTCGATCTGACTGCCGTAGGCAGTAGCGGCACAATCGATGGGGCGCTCTTTTTTCAGTGGGACGGTGGATCTACCGGCACGGGAAATATCGACTCGTTTGTCGAAATCGGTGCGAACACAGACATAACGCAGGCGTATAACACGACTGTAAACGGTACACTCGATAATGGCGCGGCAGACCCTTTTAATCACGAGTTGTTGCTGACCGCCGTACCGATTGTGAATATCGGCGGTGTTGACTATCGGGAATTTCTCCTGGACATCAACCAGAGTGGTTCGGATTCACTGCTTTCCCTCGACGCTATCCAGTTGTTCACTTCCGACACCGCGAATCAAAGCGTCGAGACGTTCGACGGAAGCGGTATTCTGGAATTGGCGGATGCAAGCTTGGTCTACGACCTCGACGGGCTTGAGGACTCGCACGTCCTGATGGATTACATCCTGAACGGCGGAAGTGGAAACGGCGACGTCCTGTTCTATGTACCCAACAGCGTATTCGCGACGGGCGATGCGTATGTGTATCTCTACTCGCGGTTCGGCGAAACTGAGAATGCGAACGCCGGATTCGAAGAATGGGCGGTCCAGGAAGGTGGCGCCGGCGTTATTCCCGAGCCCACGACGGTCGTGCTTCTTGGCCTTGGTCTGGCGGCCACCGCGGTTCGCCGGCGCTTCCACAAGTCGTAAATCCCTTCTAGAAATTCATAGAGTGGCGCGGTCATTGGCCGCGCCACTCGTTTTTTTGTATGTATTTGAACGCCGCCACCCATTGACAACCGTGCATCCGGGTGATATTGTATACATATAAACTAATTGGGGCGGGTATGGCGCTCAAAGATGAATTGGGATTGCGCAACGATTTCAAGGCCCGCGCGCACGAGTCGCTTCTGCACATCTATTACACGGCGGCGAAAGCGCAGAAAAAGGCCGACGAGTTTTTTCGCGCGCACGGACTCACCGACGTACAGTTCAACGTGATGATGCTGCTGCTCAACCAAAGCGGCGAAAGCGGCGGCCTGACACAGGTCGAGTTGAGCAGGATGATGCTCGTGAACCGGGCGAATATCACAACGCTTATCGATCGCATGGAGAAAGCGAGACTCGTCGTTCGCGTGGCCGATCCCGATGACCGGCGGTACAATATAGTAAAAATTACCGCTCATGGCGAGAAGCTGTACCGGAAAGCCGCCGCGGTGTACCACCAGAAAGTGACCGCGATCATGAGCGCGCTGAAAGAGCCCGAACAGCGTGTGCTGACATCGCTGCTGACACGCGTCCGGGAAAAGATCGACTCCATCCCCATTGTGTAACACCTGGAACAAAAATCGTTCTCGTGATTGTATAGTTCGTATATATACACTCTATATGTGTCTCAATTCTGCCCACAAAAGGCCAAGGAGAAAATGACATGTTCGAAATTGCCATCCGGAACAAAGCCAACACCATTCATGTAAACGACACGCATTCAAAGCTCAATCCGTCCTGGGTGCGTGAGATTGCGCGCCCAACATCGGCTGAAGACGTACAGCGGCTCGTCTTGTGTGCCCGTAACGCGGGCCTCTCCATCTCCATCGCCGGCGCGCGCCACGCGATGGGTGGCCAGCAATTTGGCGCGGGAACGATTCTTTGCGACACCGCATCGTTCGACGCCGTGTTGTCGCTCGATGTGGAACACGGCCTCGTGGAAGTAGAGGCGGGCATCACATGGCCAAAACTGGTGGCCGACCTTCATCGGCTGCAACCCGGCAGTGCCGCGCCGTGGACCATTGCGCAAAAACAGACTGGAGCGGATCGGCTTTCAATAGGTGGCGCCGTCGCGGCAAATATTCATGGTCGCGGGCTTGTCATGCGCCCTTTCATTGGCGATATCGAGGAACTGAGCGTTGTTACTGCCGATGGAGCGCGGGCGCGATGCAGCCGTGGCG
>JAWXCN010000037.1:0-5441 GCA_034408725.1 Candidatus Hydrogenedentota bacterium | reverse complement strand
GATAGGAGGGGATTGGGGGATAATTCAATTAGATTATCTCCGCTATCTCCTCCCATCTCCATATCTCCGTCTAATTACTTGTAACTTCTCGTCGCCAGGTGTACTTCTCTAAACTCCAGCGCCTCTTTATGCAGCGCCGGTTCATTCCCGATACCAGTGAATTCCCATGCGCTCGCGAAACAGAAGTTCTCGTCATCCCGCTTGGCTTCGCCGTCCTCTGTCTGGTGTTCCTCGCGGAAATGGCCGCCGCAGGATTCTTCCCGGTGGAGCGCGTCGCCGACCATGAGTTCCGCGAACTCAAGAAAGTCCGCGACGCGACCGGCGCGTTCGAGACTTTGGTTCAGTTCTTCTCCGGCGCCCGCAATGGCGATATTGCTCCAGAACTCGTCGCGAATCGCTGGAATTCTTCCCAACGCATCGCGAAGGCCAGCTTCATTTCTTGCCATGCCGCACTTGTCCCACAGGAGCAGACCCAACTCGCGGTGAAAATCGTCTACCGTGCGCTTGCCTTTGATGCCGAGCAACTTGTCGATCCGGGTTTTTGACTCGGCTTCCGCGGCTCTGAAGTCCGCGTGGTCCGTAGTTACCGACTCGAATTTGTTCGAGGCAAGATAATGGCCAACAGTATACGGTATCACGAAATATCCGTCGGCAAGGCCTTGCATGAGCGCGCTCGCACCGAGCCGGTTGGCGCCGTGATCGGAGAAGTTCGCTTCGCCGAGCACGTGCAGTCCCGGCAAATTACTCATGAGATTGTAATCGACCCACAACCCGCCCATCGTGTAATGCACGGCGGGATAGATCATCATCGGCTTTTTGTACGGGTCGTCATCGACGATTCGGTCGTACATCTGGAACAGGTTGCCGTACCGCGATTCGATTACATCCTTTCCCAGCCGCTTGATCGCGTCGCGGAAATCGAGATACACGGCCTGCCCCGAACCCACGCCGCGGCCCGCGTCGCATTGTTCCTTTGCGCTGCGCGATGAAATATCGCGCGGCGCAAGATTTCCGAATGACGGGTACTTTCGCTCCAAATAATAATCGCATTCATCTTCGGGTATCTGTTCCGCGGGCCTCGTATCGCCCTGTTTTTTCGGCACCCAGATGCGCCCATCATTGCGCAGGCTTTCGCTCATCAACGTGAGCTTGGACTGATATTCGCCGTGTACGGGAATACACGTGGGATGTATCTGCGTGTAACAGGGGTTCGCGAAGTATGCGCCCTTTTTGTGCGCGCGCCACGCCGCGGTGACGTTGCACGCCTTCGCATTTGTCGACAAATAGAACACGTTGCCGTATCCGCCCGTCGCAAGGATCACGGCATCGGCCGCGTGCGATTCGATTGCGCCGGTTACCAGGTTGCGGCACACAATTCCGCGCGCATGACCGTTCACCACGACGAGGTCCAGCATTTCGCGGCGCGTGAACAGTTCCACGCCCTTCGCAGCGACTTCCTTCATCAACGCGCTGTACGCGCCAAGCAACAACTGCTGGCCGGTCTGACCGCGCGCGTAAAACGTGCGGCTAACCTGCGCGCCACCGAATGACCGGTTATCGAGCAGCCCGCCATACTCGCGGGCAAACGGCACGCCTTGCGCCACGCACTGATCAATGATGTTGACGCTCAATTCCGCGAGCCGGTAAACATTCGCCTCGCGCGCGCGAAAATCGCCCCCCTTCACTGTGTCGTAGAAGAGGCGGTAGATGCTGTCGCCGTCGTTCTGATAGTTCTTCGCGGCGTTGATGCCGCCCTGCGCCGCGATGCTGTGCGCGCGGCGCGGTGAATCGTGCATGGTGAACGTCTTGACGTTGTACCCAAGCTCGGACAGCGACGCCGAAGCCGACGCCCCGGCCAACCCCGTGCCCACAACAATGACGGTGTACTTCCGCTTGTTGGCGGGATTCACCAGTTTCATCTCGAATTTGTGCCGGGTCCACTTTTCAGCAATCGGCCCGGACGGAATTTTTGAGTCAAGGCTCATGGTGTGTATCTCGGATGCGGCGGGCAAAACATGTTTCGGTTCATACCGGCGGCCCGCCGATAAGGTTGCGCACAAACACGTATATGGGAATCACGCTGAATCCCGCGGCCACACCAAGTCCGAACAGCAAACTGACCTTCGACAGCAACGGCGTGTAGCGGTCGTGAAAGAAGCCAAGACTCTGAAACAGGCTCTGAATGCCATGACTCAAATGGATGCCAACGCACCAGACAAACCCGAGATAAAACAGGACGCGGATGGGATTGCTGAATCCGTTCCACACGAGTCCGTACAACTCGTATTCCGTGCCTCGCAGCATCGCGTACGGTCCCAACTTCTCTGCCACGGCGAAATCAGAGAGGTGGAAAAAAAGAAAGAAAAACACGAATAGCCCCGTCAGAATCATCGATTTTTTTGCGAAATTGGTCCGCCCGTGCGTGGCAGCGACTGTGTACCGGGTTCCCCCGCGCGCCCGGCGGTTTTCAAGTGTGACCTTGATCGTAAATACGACGTGGAGCACAAAGGCCGCAATAAGGCCGATGCGCGCGGCCCACAAGAGCTCGGGCAAGGTATGAAGGACTTGCGCGTAATTGTTGAACGCTTCGGGGCCCAGCAGGATCAGCAGGTTTCCGGAAAGGTGAACGATTATGAATCCAACGAGGGCAAGTCCCGTTACAGCAATGATTTGCTTCTTGAAGACCGAACTGAGGAAATAGGAGCGGGCCCTGGTGCTCATGCCGACGTGACTTCACCTTTCAACTAACCGCGCGTAACCACGCGGACACAGAATGCACAAAGTATATCATCGGGATATTCGCCGATCTAGCCGCGCGCGGATTAGCCGCGCGCGGATTGGGAACCGGAATCCGCTTGCGGTGTTTCACCCACCAGCAGGGTGGAGTAGAATGAAGCCTGGTTCGGCTTCCGGGTAGAACACTTTGAGGAGTGGTTACGAAATGGCCACCGATCCTTTGCAACCAATCGACTCATGGAACGCAATCACCGCGCGGCACCTTCTTAACCGCGCGGGCTTCGGCGGACCGTCCGAGCGGCTCGCAAGCCTTGCGAAGCAGTCCCCGGAAGAAGCTGTCGCCTTCTTCGTTGACTACAATAATCAGCCCGACAAACTTCCGCCGGCGAACTTCGTAGTCCCACCGAGGGATCCACAAGAGCTAAAGGCGATCATGGCCGCGCTCACGCCCGAGGAGCGGCAAAAAAAGAACAGCGAGTATCAGCGGGCCGAGCGGGAAGCCATTCAGGAGTTGAAAGCCTGGTGGCTCGAGCGCATGCACAAGTCTGATCGGCCACTGGAAGAAAAGCTCACCCTGTTCTGGCATGGGCATTTCGCGACGTCCGCGCAAAAGGTGCGCTCTTCCCATCAGACCCACGCGATGAACGCCGTGTTGCGAAAGCACGCCGCGGGTAACGTTAAACAACTCACGATCGACGTCGGCCAGTCGCCGTCGATGCTCCGCTATCTCGACAATGCCAAAAGCACAAAAAAACAACCGAATGAAAACTGGGCGCGCGAACTCATGGAGCTGTTCACGCTCGGCCAGGGACAATACTCGGAAACGGATATCAAGGAGTCGGCGCGCGCATTTACGGGATGGACCTCCGACTACCAGAAATTCGTCTACCGGTATGAATACCACGACACCGGCGAAAAAGTGTTTATGGGCCGGCGCGGCGCGCTGGACGGTTGGGACATCATCGATGTGATATTCGAGCAGCCCGCTGCGGCTACGTTCATTGCGGGAAAGCTATGGAGCTTTTTCGCATACGACGACCCGGAACCGGAAATCGTTGCCGCGCTAGCGAACACCTTGCGGGCAAGCGACTATGAACTTCGTCCGATGCTGCGGCAGATGTTTTTGTCCCGCGCGTTTTACAGCGAGAAGGCAATTGCGCGCCAGGTGAAAAGCCCCACGCAGTTTGCCGTGCAGCTTGCATTCGACATGCGGTACGACGACGCGCCTTACGCGGCGATGGCCCGGGCCACGCAAAGCATTGGCCAAGACCTCTTCTACCCGCCGAACGTCAAGGGCTGGGATGGAAACCTCGCGTGGGTGAATGCTAATGCCATGCTGATCCGTTATAACCTTCCGCAATCGTTACTTGTCGCAAATGCTGCGAATGACAAGAAGAAGGCGCGCCCGGCAATGACGCCTGAGGGCGACCCCAAAATGACAGACGGCGAAGCAATGTCTGAACCCGCGATGCAAGGCGAAATGAAGCCCGCGCCGGCCGCCGCGGAACCTGAAGCCTGGAACGCCCAGGAATTCTTTTTGTCACTCGGGTTCACCACTCCAAACGAATGCGTGTCGAAACTGGCGGAACATTTCCTGAGCGTGCCGCTGTCCGCGGAGCAGCGTCAGGTTTTGCTGGCCGCGCTCGCGCCCGTCGCCGGGCCGGATGCCCGGATGACCCGGAAAAATGTGAACCCCAGGAACCTCATTGCCGCGACGCACCTGTTGCTGAGCACGGCGGAATACCAGTTGTGTTAATCGGTCCGGCTTGGCCGGCGTCACAAGGATGCACACTATGAACGTCATCATTTCCCGGCGCGGATTCCTCAAAAGCGCGGCCATGTTCAGTTCGATCGGCCTCGCGCCCGCGTTCCTCACGCGCACGGCTGAATGTGCCGTCACTGAATCTTCGTCGATCGCCGGTTTCAAGGACGGGCGGATTCTGGTAGTCGTGCAGTTGGGTGGCGGGAACGACGGGTTGAACACGCTCGCGCCGTGGTCGGATGACGCGTACTATCGCGCGCGCCCGGGCATCGGCCTCAAGAAGGAACGCCTGATCCGAATCAACGACGACCTGGCGGCAAACGATAAGTTGGCGGGCTTGATGAAACTGTACGACAGCGGCCAGGTTTCGATTGTGCAGGGTGTTGGCTATCCAAACCCCGACCGTTCGCATTTCCGTTCAATGGAAATTTGGCACACGGCCAGCGATTCGGATGAATTCCTGGCCCAAGGCTGGATCGGCCGCTATTTCGACAATTGCTGTTCGGGCACGGCGGCGCGGCCCCAGGCGGGCGTTTCGCTGGGTAACAACCGTCCGCAAGCCTTCGATGGTGAACGTGGCATTGGCGTGGCGTTTACCGATCCAATGAATTACGGCTGGCGTCCTGGCAAGGCCACGGACACTGCGGAGCATTTTGAACAAATCAACGTGGAGCGCACGGAAAAGAACGGTACACTGGATTTCCTCCGGCATACCACGTCGAACGCCATCATGAGTTCGTATGAAGTGAAGGAAGCCGCGCAACGCGCCGGCCTCGTGAAAGGGCAGCCCGCGCAACGCGGCGGCAAAGACCCGCTGCAAACCGTCGCCTCGCTCATTCGCGGGGATCTCCAAACCCGAATTTTCTACGTCAGCGCCGGTGGCTTTGATACCCACGCAAACCAACTCACATCGCACGACACCCTGCTGCTGCGGTTCTCGGAG
>JAWXCN010000036.1:0-4769 GCA_034408725.1 Candidatus Hydrogenedentota bacterium | reverse complement strand
TCCAAGGCGCTCCGCGCGGAATTTAGACGTCATTTGGCCGCGCGTAGCGCCTTGGACTGCGGCGTGTCAGCGCCGCTTTCACTTCGGATAGCCGAAATGCCTCAATCAATTTGTAGACCTCATGCTCACGTGAATCGATCGGGAACGAAGCGCGATTACCTTGGCGTGTGTGATAGCATTCCCTGAATGCTCCAGCCATACGAGGTGGATGAAGGAGACAATGTACGAGCCGATGTCCCCAGCCCGCGAGCCCCATTACGCGCAGATTCCCTCCCAGGCACTCCCCGGGATTACGCGACAACCGCTGCATGTGGTGCTGGACAACCTTCGCAGCGCGTTCAACGTCGGCTCGATCTTCCGCACGGCCGACGCGGGGGCTGTCGCGCACATCCATCTTTGCGGAATGACGGCGCATCCCCCGAACAAGAAATTGGAGAAAACCGCGCTGGGCGCATTGGATTACGTTCCGTGGACGCACCATGTTTCCACGGTCGAGACACTCGCGGGCCTTCGCGAGCAAGGCATCATTTGTGTCGCAATTGAAGCGATTGATTCCGCTGTGCCGCATTACGATTTCCAATGGCCACGCGCGAGCGCGATTGTTTTCGGGAACGAAGTCACGGGGATCAGCCCGGAAGTGATTTCTCAATGCGACGCGACAGTGCGTATCCCGATGCGCGGGTACAAGAACACCATAAACGTAGCGACGGCCTTCGGCGTGGTGATGTACGAACTGCTACGGCAGTGGGAGAGCCGCCCGTCAGAAGCTGGCGATTGCGCGGCCACGATCTGATTGATTGCAACCCGTCGCGCCGATTCGCCATTGTCTAAGGCATTGGCGAACAGGCGGATACGTCTCCGCACGGCGATGGCACGCCTGTTGCTCATAAAGAAACTTGCGGCCAAACCACTATTCCGGGTGTATGCTGGAGGTGGTGCGTTCGCAGTTCCAACCAACATTAAGGAGAATACTGATGCGTCGAATAATTTTGTCGCTTGCACTGATTCTTGCGCTCGCTACGCCCGCGTTTGCGGATGAAGCCGTTGTGGGCGATCCGTTTCCGCTCGCGAACTGCGCGCTAACTGGCAAGGCATTAACTGCCGATGCCGTGGTTGTTGTGAAGGACGGTCGCGAATACAAATTCTGTTGCAACGGCTGCAAGGGCAAACTCGAAGCCGACAGCGCCGCCGTGATCAGCAAAGTCGATGCGGCGATTATCGAACAACAAAAGGCAAAGTATCCGCTCGATACCTGCATTATGGCCGGCGAAAAACTGGGTGAAAAATCCGTGGATGCCGTGTTTAACAACCGCCTTGTGCGCTTTTGTTGCAAAGACTGCGCCGCGCACTTCAAGGAAGATGTCGCTGGCAACATGAAAAAGCTCGACGCCGCAGTCATCGAAAAGCAAAAAGCCACGCTCACGGCCAAGACCTGCCCAGTATCGGGTGAAGAGCTGGGCAGCATGGGCGATCCCGTGAACATCGTCATTGCCAACCAGACTTTCGCGCTGTGCTGCAAGGGTTGCGAAAAAGGGTTGCGCAAGGACCCGGCCAAATTCCTCGCGATGGCGCAAGACGGTGCCAAGGAAACAAAGAAACAGTAGGTTCTATCGATATACACACCGAGGGGCCGTCCGGCCAAATACCGGGCGGCCCCTTGTACCTTCCGCTTTGGTCATCTATGGGAGGAGATCCTCCTCATCCGCGTCCATCTCCTCACCTTCCAGCCGCTCCATTGCCATTCCGCAGCAGCAACGGGGGGCTTGATCGCCGCCTTGTTTTGCGCCTTCAATCACTTCAATCTCGCATCCACACTCGTCATTCGGGCAACGATAAATTTCGCCTGTGCGTAACATGGATTAGCTCCTCCCTTTTTGTTTGTAGTTGGTTCCCATCAATGCGGTAACCGTTGCATCGCGCGCTGCCTGTTAGCTTCTGTCCGTTCAAGTTTCCGCTGTTCCCGAAGCACTGCCGGGCGCGTCGCGCGGCGCCGCTCGCCTGCCAACCCACCGGCCATCAAAATTCCACCCATCACCAGATGCAGGATGTGATCGCGGTACCCAAACTCAAGTTGTCCCGGAAAAATTTTCCATAACGCGCTATCAATGATCGGTTCCATTGCATTCAAGGTCGTGGCCTGGGCGCTGCCCGCCAGGAAACCAATTGCGCCGAATGCCATGAACAGACCGCCGATGGCAAGACAAAACGACCGCGCGCCCTTGTCGGTAGCAATCAAGCCAAAAAATAAGGCGAAAATTGCCGCCACGAGATTGATTAGCGTGTGGGCAGGACTCAGGTGCAGTCCGCCAATCATGGGTGCAATGAATCCCAAAACACTTATCACAGTAAAAGCGACACCTATCGCTAAGGCAACCGTGTTCGCCATGAGAAAACTCCTTCCTCAAAGTCCCCTGTTTTTCAATAGAACCTCCGCGCGTAGACTACGGACCGAGACTTGTCGCGCGCGCTTTGGTTTGTGGGACGGTGTATCTTCGTTGAAGAGTATCGTGCGGCGGGTTCGCGCGCCTATCAGCGAAAGGGCCATTTGTGTGTAGGAATTGGTTGTGGCTTTGCCCCGGTATACTGTCAGCAGGAGCGACTAATGCGATCTCCCCGAATAGAGATACACTATTGCACCCCGCCGGTGGATGCTGCGCGCCGCGTGGCTTGCGCAAGAACTCCTGGTGACTTTCGAGAAAGAACTCGGCGAAGTCGCTCTGCAACCTGGCGCGGGCGGAGTCTTTGAAGTGCGCGTTGATGGCATCCTGGTTTGGTCGCGCGAAGCGGAAAATCGGTTTCCCGAAGCCAAGGAACTGAAACAGCGGGTCCGCGACCAGATCGCGCCGGAAAAACAATTGGGCCATTCGGACCGCTGAGATTGGAAACTACCCGATGACGAGCACCGCGGACATTCGCTCCCGTATCGCCGCATGGTCGGTGCATTTGCTGACCGCGACAGGCGCGCTTGTGGGTGTGCTCGCAATTACAGAGCTCTACCACGATCACGACATCGCATTTTTCTGGTGCCTCGTCGTGGCGACGGCAATCGATGCCTGCGACGGGTACCTGGCGCGCCGTTTTCGCGTTAAGGAAGTGCTTCCAGGCTTTGATGGCGCCTTGCTGGATAACATCGTCGATTACTTCACGTATGTGATTGTGCCCGCTGTGTTCATTTACGAAAGGGGGCTCGTTCCCGAATTCACGGGAATGATCGCGGCGGCGCTGATGGTGCTGGCGTCTGCGTACCAGTTCTGCCAATCCAAGGCAAAGACCGAAGACCACTATTTTCTGGGCTGGCCTTCCTATTGGAACATCGTCGTGTTGTATCTTTTCTTGCTTCACCTCGCGCCCATCATGAACCTCGCGATTATCGTCCTGTGCGCCATACTCGTGTTTGTCCCCATCAAGTATCTTTATCCATCGCGCACCGAACGGTATCGCACGCTAACCATATCTCTCACGGCGCTGTGGGCATTGAGCCTCCTCGTCATTCTCGCTCAATACCCCGAACACAGCAGGATTCTCGTGTGGCTTTCGCTCGCCTATGTCGTCTACTACGCGCTCGCAAGCCTGTACCTCACCCGGCGCGGGTAATTTGGACGTCGGTTGGCCGCGCGCAGCGCCTTGGAGTGCGGCGTGTCAGCGCCGCTTTCACTTCGGGGTACTCAAAATTGCTCCAGTAAATCTGAAGGCTTCAGGATTACGTGAATAGAAGCCAGGACAATCGCGTTAAATTGCGAGGCGACTTTGCCCAGAAAAGGGAAACCGCCAGCTCCCCGCTGCCGCACTCCACGGCGTTACGCGCGTCATACTCACGAAAAAATAAAACGCCCCGGCTGCGTTGAACAGCCGGGACGCCTTTTCCGATTTTGATTTGGATCAGACTGTTTTGTCGAACAGCAGACCCAAAAGATGACGGGTGTTTGCCGCAATACGCAACGCGTCCTCCGGCGGGATTTGGCGAACAACCTCGTTGTTCTCGTCCACTACTTGCGCGATGATGCGGTTTGTCGCCTCATCAACGCGAAGCCGGATACTCGTCGTATTGGACAACACGACCGGGTCAACCCGTTTCTGTTCAGCCGTGGTATCGACGTGCTTCGCCACGGATGCTTGTTTCGGCGCTTTTTCGGGAACGCCGTACAAAGGGGTCCTAGCTGCCGCCGGGACTGCGCTAGAATGCACGTCCGGGACTGATATGCTGGACACTCCCATGATCGTCTCCCTTTACGGTGTCACGCTATTCGCGCGACTACCCCAACAGCGTTAACGCGGTTTGCGGCACGATGTTGGCCTGGGCGAGGATCGAGGTGCCGGCGGAAACCAGAATCTGGTTGCGGGTAAACGCAATCGTTTCGCGGGCAATGTCCGCGTCGCGAATCGCGCTCTCGGACGCAGCCGAGTTTTCTTCCTGGATGGCCAACGTGTTGATCGTGAACTCGAGGCGGTTCTGGAATGCGCCCATGGTGCTGCGCAACGACGACACGCTGCGGATGGCCGAGTCGATTGTCGAGATGGCCGCGACGGCCTGCGCCACGCTCGAAATGCGGACCGCACTGATGCCGAGGTCGCGCGTTGACGCGCCTTGCACGGCGATTACAAGCGTCTGGCCCTGTTGCGCCCCCGCCTGCAAGGTTACCGACTGCGCCGCGCTCAACACGCGAATCCCATTGAACTCCGTGTCCTGCGCGATGTCGTCGATCTGCGCCAGGAGTTGCACGACTTCTTCATCCAGAGCGCGGCGATTTTCCGTGCTCTGTGTTCCGTTC
>JAWXCN010000035.1:0-100200 GCA_034408725.1 Candidatus Hydrogenedentota bacterium | reverse complement strand
TGCGGGCCGAGGACGACAGGCGGCCAGTGAGCGGCGACGAAGGCGGGGAAGCGGTCAGCGGCGACGAACACGGGAAACCGGTCAGCGGCGACGAACACGGGCTACCGGTCAGCGGCGACGAACACGGGCGACCAGTCAGCGGCGACGAACACGGGCTACTGGTCAGCGGCGACGAACACGGGCGACCAGTCAGCGGCGACGAACACGGGCGAACACGGTATCGCCGCCGCATTCGGACTTGAATCAAAAGCGATGGCTGGCACGAAAGGCATTGTCATCGTCGCCTGGTATGACAAGAAAAAAGAACGCAAGCGCGTCGTCGTGGGATATGCGGGCGAAAACGGCATTAAGGAAAACACATGGTACAGCGCGGATGAAAACGGCGCGCTTGTGGAGGTCGCATGACGCGGGCGTATCTCGAACTCGGCGCATCGCCTTCGGATGAGAAGTGCGCGCAAGTGGGTGACGCCAATTACCGCGAAAACGCAGTGAAGGAATGTCAGGCGTACATACAGGCAATTCGCAATGTATGCGGTCCAGAACCGGAAGGCGCACGGTTAAGCTATCGATCATTTCCGCACGATTTCGGCCCTTATTATGAGGCGGTCTGTTACTACGACGAAGACAATCAGGCCGCAGTCGATTACGCGTTCATGTGCGATGAGAAGGCTCCGCCGACATGGGAAGACGGCAAGGTTGCTGCGCCGGTGCTTGAAAGCGGGAGGCAACGATGATTAGCGGGCTGATATGGATTTGGCGCGGATTGTTTGTATGGGCTGCGCTTTGGTGTTTGTTGTATGGGGGCATGGAATGAGCGATGAGATCGAAAAACACAATCAAGCTCTGATGGGAGCGTTTGCGTTACTGCTGCAAGCGGAGGGACGGGAACGCGCGGCAAAGACAAAGCTCGCGGAAACAATTGCGCCGCTTCAAAGCGAAGTGACTCAATCCGAACTGGCCGTGCGAGAAGCGTGGATCGGCGTTCGTGATTTGATGAATGAAACGGGCGAGGTTGAAGTGATCCTCCCCGGCGTGGCGAATGATTACAAAATCGGCTGGAATAAGCAGCGCGAATCGGTAATCGTGGAATCGGTCGATGCGTTACCCGACGAATACGTGAAATTGGAGCGAAAAGCGAAGCTCAAAGAGATCGGCGAGCATTTGAAAGGCTTGCGCGATGGTGGCCTCTCCTTCCCGAATTGGGCGCGTCTCGAAATGGGCGAATCCAAGTTGGTATGGAAGGCGGTTAAAAAAACTCAAGCAGCATAAGGAGAATATATGGCTGAAGGATTCATAAATTTATTCGCGCAACAAGACACGACGGGCAACAAGCCGCATTTCCGCGTGTTGTTCAAACTCGACGGCGTGGACCATGAAGGCGCGGTATGGCCTGCGAAGGACGGAAAGAAAGGCTTCTCTGGCCGATTCAAGCCAAAGCAAGCGCGTACCGACTCGGCTCCGGCTGATGATGCCGTCGAAGATGAAGGAATGATGTCGTGACGGTCGAAGCGTATGAGGCTGGCAATCGCCGCGCGGAAGTTGATGGCGCGGCGGTTGCGTTCTTCCGCGTCACAGGCAAAGTCAGACGCTCTAAGCACGGCTTCTGGCATTGCGTGTGCCCCGACGTTAATGCAGCGCGGCGGCTCGCTGTGAAATGGATGCGGACGGGCAAGCTTGGAGATCGGGCAATAGTTGGCGGCTGACGTTCTTCTAATCCGGGAAAAGATCGGCTTGGTTGCCGCCGATCCTGCAAGCGCGGAAATAGTGCAGGCGATGCGCCTTGGGGAAGTTGTTACTGCAACGATTCGCCGTACAAGAAACCCACGCTTCCATCGCCTATTCTATGGTCTGCTCAATCTCGTATTCGAGAATCAGAATCGGTACGCGACGCTGGAGCAATTGCTGGATGCCGTGAAGCTCAATATCGGTTATTATGACCTGGCGACGATTCCGGGGAACCCGCCGACGCAACTCGTCAAGCTCCGGTCAATCAGCTTCGCCAAGCTCGATGAAACGGGATTCCGTCAGTTTTGGGATCAGGCCGTAGCGTTCATCGTCGCGGAAATACTGCCTGGGATCGACAAGGCCGATCTGGAACGACAGGTATTGGAATTATTGGGCTGAACAGGGATGCGGATTTAGGGAGAGGCGGATCGTATGACGAAGCTGGAAATTGACCTCGAAAATTGCTACGGGATTAAAAGCCTCAAGGTTAGTCTCGATTTCAAGAAGGATCGGGTGTACGCCATCTACGCGCCAAATGGCGCCATGAAATCGTCCCTCGCAAAAACATTCAAAGATATTGCGGAGAAATCGCAATCAGGCGACCGCGTTTTTACTACGCGTGCGTGTCGAAGCGACATCAAGGACGAAAAAGGCGTTGATCTTCCCAGCGTCAGCGTGCTGGTGATGGCCCCCTATGACGAAGTGTTCGGCTGCACGGAAAAGACTTCAACGCTGCTCGTCAATGCGAAGCTGAGGGAAGAATACGAAAAGCTTCACATCGATATTAACAAGGCGGAAATCGCGCTCGTGAATGCGCTCAAGGAACAATCGAAATCGAAAAAGGACTTGAAGAAAGAAGTCTCGCTGACTTTCACCAAAAGCGAGGATACGTTTGACCGCGCGCTGATCCGCGTAAAAGACGAAGTAGCCGCGCAAAAGGAAGCGCCGTTCGCCGATGTCGATTACGACAAGATTTTCGATGAAAAGGTCTTGTCATTTCTGGGGACGAAGGATGTAAAGGCATCTATTGAGGATTACGTCAGGAAGTACAACGAATTATTGGCGGCATCGACGTATTTCAAGAAGGGAATTTTCAACTATTACAACGCGGCGACGATTGCGAAGAATCTGGCCGACAATGGATTCTTCGACGCCAAACACACGGTCAGCCTGAATGCGGACGAAAAACTGGAAATCACGAGTCAAAAGCAATTGGAGGAATTGATTGCGAGCGAGAAAGCGAAGATCACGAGCGATAAGGATTTGCGGAAGAAATTTGCGGAGCTTGAAAAGCTCATCAATAAAAATGTAACGGTGCGAGGCTTTGAAGCGTATCTCGCGGAACACGAGGACATTCTCGCAAAGCTCGCGAATATAGACAGCTTCAAGGAGGAGATTTGGAAGTCCTACCTGAAAGTGAAAATCGATCTATACAACGATTTGCTGGCGAAGTACCAGGCCGCCGAAAAGCGCAAGAAGGAAATCGAGGCCGAAGCCGGTAAAGAGCGGACGCAATGGGAGGATGTGATTCAGGAATTCAATGAGCGTTTCATCGTCCCCTTCACGTTGTCGGCGAAGAACCGAACGTCGGTAATACTTGGCGAGGAGCCGATGCTTAGTCTCGGTTTTACGTTCGAGGACGGCACGGATAAGGAGCCGGTAGAAAAAGGCACGCTGATGGACGTGCTGAGCACCGGCGAAAGAAAGGCTCTTTACATACTCAATATCATTTTCGAGATCGAAGCGCGCAAGAAATCCAAGCAGGAAACAGTCATCGTATTTGACGACATCGCCGATTCCTTCGACTACAAAAACAAATACGCGATAATTCAGTACCTACAGGACATCGCTGATGAGCCAAACTTCAAGCAGATAATCCTGACGCATAATTTTGACTTCTT
The DNA here is from genome assembly GCA_034408725.1 of Candidatus Hydrogenedentota bacterium. Taxonomy (GTDB): domain Bacteria; phylum Hydrogenedentota; class Hydrogenedentia; order Hydrogenedentales; family SLHB01; genus JABWCD01. Next base: position 96,574 of record JAWXCN010000035.1, on the reverse strand, counting down.
CCGCACGCTCGAAAGCCGGTTCGTTTCGTACTCGCATTGTCTCATGGCGTTCAAAAGCAGCGGCGGGTTGACGTTGACGCAGGCTGCGGGAATCAAAAACGTGTTTGTGAATGACTGGCAACCGAATTATTTCAACGAGCCTCGAAAGAAGATCGCGTGCATTCCATTTATGCGCAATATCATCGAGTACACCAAAGGAGATAAAGATTCGGACTATTTCAAGCTTACGTCGTTGCTTCATTGGAAAGCCGATTCCACGACCATCACGGTGGCCGAACTGGATGGAATTTACACGAAGGCTTTCGGCGCAACCGGGAAATCGGCGGATGTCGCAAAGTCAGTGATAGAAGTTATCCACCGGGAAGCTAGCGCATGTCTTGCTGCCGGAGATGGGGCTAATTTTGAGAACAAGATCGTGATGGCTATAGCGATTCGGCTTTCGGCGGAAAAGTTTATGGTGGACAAGATTAATGACAAGCCATTTAGCGATGCCATTGCCGCGAATCAGACACAGGCGTTGATAAAGAGGTTTAAGAAGGACTTTTCGGGCGAAGCGCAGTCCATAAAAACTCTCCAGCGAGTAGCGTTGATGACGCCAGAGAGCATACACCTGAACTCCTTCATGTATGAACCGATAATCGATATGTCCGATGAACATTTGAAACAGCTATATCAAGATGTCCTGAAGCTGAAATGATGCAACGCAGCTTGGCGCGTTAGCCGGGGAAAGGTACGCGCCAATTTGGATTCGCGTCGATCTGTGGAAGTCCTTCGACGGCGCGAATGCGGTTAGTCATTCGCATGACTTGCGTGAGACTGATCGGCTGTCCTCGATATGTGAGCGTGGCGCGGTCGAAGTCTTGCAACGTTTGACTTGCCACTCTTAGCGGATCGGGTCGCTCCTTCGGTAATTGCCGTTCGTCAGTGGAGAAATACGGCTGGACTCGGTTGACCTTTAGCCGGAGCTTGAGTCTGCGGTTGCGTATCGTGTTGTAGGAAAATGGAAGGCCGTCCGTCTGCATCTGATGCGCGATGGCATGGTCGTTCATACCCCTGCTGTGGTATCTGCGCAGTATGGGATCGAAAAGATCGGCGTCCCATTTCAACCAGCGGCTCATGGGCGGACGCGGGATAATGTGTGCTGGATACCATCGTCGGAAAGTCTGGTGGCGATTTCGCGCAATTGCTTGTTGGCAAGCCTGCGTTCAAGTACGTCGCAAATCGCTAGAGCTTCATTGGAAAGATGGATAAAATCCGGGTTGCCACCGCGCGCGCGCATTAGTGCGAGAACCTCATCGGAAAGGCTCATGGTTTCGCCTTACGTGGGCGGTATCCGCCGCGCGGCCTATACGCGGGCTTCCATGCTTTAACCTCGGCGGCGTCGAAAGCGAGCCTGTTAAGGACGGCATGGCGCGCCGGTCCTCTGCCCTGATCGACCCACCAGCGGAATCGTTCGTACTTCATATCCGCGAGTCTCGCTGCGTCCCGTATCGTAAGCCATTGAATATCAGCCATATAACCTTTTCTACATTCTTTTTGTAACTTTGTCATTGACTATTCCAACTGTAATGGTAGTGTAACTGCAAGTCAACGCGAATGTGTGGAGGAGTTATGAGAGTCACTTTCTTAGAGACAAGACGGTTAAGCGAAGGCGGTCATACCGTCAAGCGGTTCGTAGCGGGCGAGACATACGATGTACTTGATTCGGCTGCGCGCGTCGCAATTACGAACGGTTGGGCGGCGCGGGCCAATGAAGCTTCTGACACGCCGGAGCAGACCGTGAACAAGATTCGCGGTAGCCTGCACGGGTACGGATTTGAAACAGCGGCGATAATGCCTGGTGAGGGGTCGTCGATCAGCGATGACGTAATGGAACTTGTGACGAGAACGGCTTACGCGCGGTTTCTCGATGACAAGCTGAATCCTCCGCTCTCATATGAGACGTGGAAGAAGGAACGGATGCGCCCGGTAGCGACGAATCCGGCAACGAAGGCGACTGTAGGAGAATCGAATGTTTAACCTGTTGAAACGCGCTCTCGGAATTACCGCCCTGGAGCGGAGAATTGAAATCGTATCGTGTAGGCCATTGGGGGGGGGGCAAGAAAACGGGTATGAGAAAGCGTTACCCGGACAAGCTTGAGAAGATTCTTTTGACGGTGATGCAGCCGGGAGTTCCATACAGGATGCGTGATCTTCGGCGGAAAATCCGAAAGGAATGCGGTACAGACCCGAAAAGGTCAGCGAATACTACGGCGCAAAAAGCGTGCGCCAAGCGGCTGATCGTAAGAGTAAGGCGCGGCATCTATATGAAACCATTGTGAGGATGATATGAAAACGTACTTGTTTCTGGCCTTGTTCATGGTTGGCTGCGTTTGGCTGGCCGACAAGGCGGTCGATGCGCAGTTCGAGGAGCCGGGCTATAGCAAAGCCCAGGTGAATGCCATGAATGATCTCGTCGCGCGTGAAACGGGCGTCGCGTTCAAGATCAAGGGTGGCCCGGTGATTCTGTATCGGACTGAGGCGGAGCGGAACGCGGCCATCGCAGAGGTCTATATGGCGGGGCGGCTATGACGTTTCCTTGTGATCTGCGAAAAATAGGCGATGAAGTATTGATGCTCGATAGCCGGGGCAATGTCGAACTGCGGGGCGAAATCGTTGGCGTGTACGCATGTCACCCGCCGATATACGATTTGCATCCTAAACGCGAATTCAGTCTGAGTAGGCGCATTTGCGGGGTGCCTGAGTGGCGGCTTAGGAGCGTTTGTAGACCGAATTCGGCATACGAACGCAGGTGAGTGAAGGCGATTCGGATTCACGATTGCGCGTAGGTTGTTCTGGCGAATTCGGCGGCAGGCGGTGTAGAATGCGCCAGGGCTGCGCGGAACGCGGCATAAGCGGAGTGGGCGCAGTCGGTATGGCTGATAGGTTTGCGGACGGGAGAACTCGAAATAGATGGCCGCTAAAGGGCGGAAAAAGACCAACGAACTCGAATTCCAAGGCGAGGTTCTCGGTTGGCTCAATCACGAGATAAAACGTCGTCCTGGGTTGAAGATCGACAGGGCAAGCCAAGAAAAGCCTAGGCAGACTTCAGGCAAACGAAGTGATCTCATCATTTGGAAGGATCGAAGTGCGGAAGCCGCGTTCCTTGCACTGGAATTGAAAACTCCAGATACCTCCATCAATGACCCGGTTTTCTTCGCTGACGCTATCGAGAAGGCTCAACACTGGTCGGCGCCGTACTTCGTGATTTGGAACATGCGCGAGGCGGAGCTGTATCCTACGCCGCCAAAGGGTGGGATGGTCACCCCCGCAGGTGTTCTAAAGCGATGGCCCGCGCTAACGGCAGTTACGAAACTTGAAGACTGGCTGCGCACAAACATCGCCGATAGCTTGCGGAGGCAAGCTATAGACATTTTGGAAGCGGCAATTGGTCATGCCGCGAGTGGCGGACAAGCCGGACATGTGATTGATCCCGAAATCTTTGTTGCGCGGCTTAGCCACGCTTTGGGTCATTTACGCGAGATTCTCTATAAGGAAATCACGCAACAAGCGATGGCGAGCGCCAAGTTGCGTAAGACGATAAACACGTTGGCCGCGCAACAGGGCTTTCGAGGGTTTGTTGAAGATACCGAATTCGCAATAGCCGGACAGATCGGTTATCGACTGATCGGCCAGATACTTTTTTACTTCGCCTTGCGGCGCAAACAACCGTCGCTTAAAGAACTGACTCTCAATTCAGGCGACAAAATTCCCCAGGCATTGGAGCCGTTCTGGAATGATGTCCGCCGCTTCGACTATGAAGCGCTATTCCAGCCGCAACCGATTGACACCCTCGTAGTCATGCCTGACCTCGGGCAGATATTGGTCCGCTCTCTCATCGAAAGCCTTTCCCATTACGATTGGGCGTCGTTAACCGATGACGTTCTAGGGGTGGTATTTGAGAGGCTTATACCGCATGAGGAGCAAGTTCTACTTGGGCAGTTCTATACGCCCCGTCCAGTCGCTGATCTTCTGGTTGCGCTTACGGTAGACGGAGATAGGACAGTTATACTCGATCCGGGGTGTGGTAGCGGAACATTTCTTATGAGCGCATATGGATTCCTTGCGGCGCGTGCTAGGTTATCGCATCAAGAGATTCTGGCGAAAGTATGGGGATTCGACCTTAGCCCATTCGCTGCGGAACTCGCTGCGATCAATTTATTTCGACAAGACTTGTCAGAGTTCGAGAACTTTCCGCGCATTGTTCCTGGCAATTTTTTTGACCGCGTTCCGGGACAACCTGTCGATTTTCCGCCGCCGAGAATTAAGGCCGGTCAAGCATCGAAAATTCCTGTACCTATCCCGCATTTTGATTGCATTGTTGGTAATCCGCCTTATCTGCGTTCGCAGAATCAAGATGATTTGGACCCCGGATACCGCAAGCAACTTTTCAGCGCGGCTCTGAAGGTTGGCGTAGAAGCCGAACAGAAAACCGATTTGTTCGCATTCTTCATCTTCCATGCGCTCCGGTTTATGAAGCCTGGCGCGCGCGTCGGCTTTGTGACCCCCGCAAGCTGGCTAACGTCGAACTATGCGACTGCTCTCCAAAAACTGCTCATGAACGATTTGCGGCTGATAGCGATTGTCGCGTCTGGAGCCGAAGCGTTCTTCCCCCAAGTGCAGGTCAATGCGGTATTGCTAGTGGCCGAAATGGTTGATCCAAAAGCGAAAATAACGGGTGAACCGTTGCGATTCGTGAATTTGAAAAGAACCATCGCATCGCTGGTAGAGGGCGCCGACAATATCTGGGATGGCATCATTGGAGTGGCGGATCAGATTCTAAATGCGGATGAGTCGTATGAAAATGATTCGATGCGCGTAAAATTGATGCCCCTCGCTTCGGAGCGTGAAGGGCTATCCAGTGACCCGAACACCCCCCGCAACTGGTCAAAGTTTATGAGGGCGCCCTTATCCTACTATCAATTGTTTGGTGACCACGCATGAGTAAATTCACCGTCCTTGAAGAAATCGCAAAAGTGTCGTTGGGCTATAAATCGTTGCAGAATGAGTTCTTCTATCTGAATAAAGCGACGATTGATACGTTTGGAATTGAGAAGCAGTTTCTACGTCCGATATTGACGTTTAGCGATATGGACGGTGGAGCCTATCTCCAAAAGCCAACTATCTCAACATGGCTGTTTGAGTGCAAGGAAAAGGAATCAGACCTCCGTAGTACCGGGGCCTTGCGATACATTCACGCGCTTGCAGACCGTCCGGCGACAGATCGTAAGCAGTCAGGCGCTCGAAAAACCGTTAAGCAGGCGCTGGAAGCGCAAGGAGGCGGAACATGGTATGCACCCAAGGCACGTCCATTCCCAGCCCGGCTGTGGCTACGGAAAGCGGTAGACGCCGTGTTTGCGCCGTTCATATTTGTTACGCCAAAGGTCGTAGATCAGCGTTGCAATTATCTTGAGCCGATTGATGACCTTGAGTGGGAATTGTTGGGGGCGGTGATGACATCGACTTTGTTTGCATATTCGATGGAAATAAATGGATCGGCGAGCATGGGCGCCGGTGCGCTTGAGGCCCCGACTTCTAAGTTACGTCGATACCCCGTTTTTGATCCGCGCACGTTAACGAGTGCGCAGCAAGGTGAACTCGTCAAGCTTGGCAAGGCGGTCTGGCAGGGCGAAGCGCCAGTGAATTGGGGAGCGGCGAAGGTTTCCCCTGGTCCAAAGCTTCGCGCACTTGATGGATGGCTTCTAGGGAAGGCCAAGAGCGGAGTAAAGATTGAGCAACTGTATGCCGATCTGAAGGCGACTTGCGACTCGCGCATCGCTGTCGCGCAAGATAAAACAAAAACTCAAAAAAAGCGTAAGAGCGCGAGCATCGGTAGCGTCGCGGAAGGTATTGCGAAATCGCTTGAGGCATTACTGAACACGCGCCAGTTTCCAGAGAGTTTTTATAGCAGCGACGCTGATACTATTTCATTTCATGTGGACCGTGGACTGGTTCGTCGAGTCCAGATCGCCCCATTTATGGATACGGCGGACGTTACGCTTTTAGCGGATGGCGGAAAAGAGATTCAAACGGGCAACTATCCGCTTCCGGTTGCGGAAGCTATCGTCCGTGCCGTTCTGCTGGGCCGCGAGAAATTTGCCGTGCCGTCGGATAGTGGCGTCGCGGAAGACTTGGTTAAAGCGTTCCTTACTTGGTTCGACGATGTGCGCATACGATTGGACGTGGCAATCAGCGAGTCCGCGCTTGGGACTGGCTATGAAGATACGCTCAGAAGCGAAGTCTATAGCCGCTTGCGGATAAGCCCCGTAGTTGGCGAACGCGTCTTGGAACATGATATTGGGATCGCGCCGCAGGCAGTCTAGTGCCGGCCTTGCGCCGTGCAAGGTTCTGCATAGCAATGCAGAAGCACTAGACTGAAAGCTAATTAGCGCGTAGCGATCCCGCACTCCTGCTCACCCCGCCATTTTGGACAGCGGATTAGTCAGACATCTCACTTACGCCGTAGCCCAATCAGAATAGGCTTGGTTGTGCGAGCATCTGCGCAGTCATTTCGATTGGGTCAGCGGTCATTGGTTGCTCCGAGCGTCCGTTGCTGCGTGACTTTGGCTTGCCATCCGGTTTGCCGTGAGCGATACGCCTCCTCGATGCGCTTGCAAGCGATCTCGAACATGCGCGGGTCACGCTCGATGCCGATGAACTTCCTCCCCAGCTTGGCGCAAGCGGCTCCAGTAGTACCCGATCCCATGAACGGATCGAGTACGGTTTCGCCCGGCGTGCTGAAATCCTGAACAAATTCAGCGACTAGCTTTAACGGTTTTTGCGTTTGGTTGTATCCCATCTCCGGGTCGGCGTAATACACGCTCGACTTGTCGCCGCCGTACCAGCGTTTCTTGCCAAGCGGATGAAGCATCGCAATAGCTTCCCAGCCGGTCGCTGGACGGTCGCCGGAGTGCTGTTTCGTGTAGTGGGGCTTCACCCATACCCCGGCGCGTATAAATTCGTCTGGGAATGCCTTTTCCAAGGGCTGGAGGTGCTGCCATGCGACGGTGGAGATCACCCAATGCTTCGTCATTCCAAGGAGCATCGAAAAAAGCTCCGTGATGTACTGGTCGGATACGGCCTCGAACTGCGTTACCTGTTTCGCGTTTTGCGTCGTGCGTGCGCCCGCGTGCGTCTTCGCGTTGTAAGGCGGGTCGGTGATAACTACGTCGGCGGTCGGAAGCGTCGGAAGAACTTCGAGACTATCGCCGCAATAGAGAGTGGCGTTTCCGATTTGGCGTTTGAGGAGGATGGTCACAAAAGGCCGGTCACTCTTTTCGCGCTGTACTTCGCGGCCTCAGTCAATTTCCTCTGCCAAGCCCCTTCTCTCGGCGACCAATTCCACGCTTCTGCTTTCAGTTTTCCGATAATCTCGACGCTCGGTTTCGCGGCGAAAATGATTTGCACGCGGTCGGCCTGTGGATTGACGACAATCTCGACCCCTTCGGCGTGGGCGATAACTTCCGGCTCTTGCGTGGCGTTCACAGTGAGTCTACCGCGCGCCTGCTCCGCAACCGTTGCGAGCGTCCAAAACTTATGGCGAGATGAGATAGCCGGTTTCTTGTGGCGTTCGTTGTACTCTGTGACGAATTGCAGAGCCTTCGTTACAAGCTCGACCTCGTCGTTGTGGGCGAGCCGCTCGACCTTGCCGACAATGGAATTGACGAACGCGCTACGGGTGTACGGCGAATGCCCCTCATCAATCTCTTTGATGACTCCCAGACTTCCGGCGATGTCGCGCGCCAATGCGTTCCACTCGGCGGCGTCCTTCACCTCTTGCGGGCGAGCGTCCATAAGCTTTCGTTGGATGGCTTGCCTTGCTCGCGTGCGCCATTCCAGCAAGTCGTTGGCTTTGTTGTCGGCCCACTGTCCACGCTTTTGCATACGCGCAACGGGGAATTTGGACGGCCCGGCGATGAACGCGGAAACAACATTGGAATGGCTATGCAGATAGGCCGTCATGTGCTTGATGTAGCCCTGCCGGTAGCGTTCCATTTCTTCGGCGAGCAAAGCCTTTTGCTCGTCTGTTTTTGCTTTGGGCCAAAGCTCCGCATAAAAGCCATTCACTTCGTCGGCGTATTCGCGTTGACGCTGCTCTCCCCTCTTTTCAGGCGTGAAGCTGGTGCCATTGAAGGCGCGGGATGCGAGTTCGGCGTTGATGTCGCTGGGCGATGCAATGATGGGAACGCCGGTATCAAGTGGAAGCGCATCGGTGAAGTCAAGCTGTTGGTCGGTCATAAGCTGCGGCCCTCGCCGTTGTTTTGCGCTCTTGCGGTATGGCGCGGGTAATGGGCAAACTCGCAATAAAACTTGTCGCCCTCCTTGGTGAATTTCGCTGTTATGTCCGCAAAGGTAAATTCACACATGTAGAAGGAACCTCCCTGCCATGCAAGGGGCGGGAGCATACCTAGAAACTCATCGTAGATTTGCTCGTCGATTTCCCAGCGGTTGCCAATGAGCGATGGAAGCTCGCCTTGTGGAATATCCGCGCCAATGGCGTTGGCATATTCGGCGTACTCGGTGGAATTACGATAAGAATTAAGCCGCTCGAAATGCGCCTTTCGGATTGCATCATGTGTCATGATCTGCCCTCGCATAAAGTGGGTGAGCGGTTTCGCGCCGCTCACCCTGTTGTTACTATCCTGCGAGGTTTCCCGCAACGTCTTTTTCATCAATCAACGCCGACTCGCGCTGACTCTTAAACCAGTTTCCGCTTTTCGGGTCATACTGAAAACCGTATTGAGCGAGAATAGCCTTTGTTTCCGCGCTTGGCGGGTTGATAAATGTTAAAGAAACGGAATTGCGATGACGAATAATTGCCTGCATAAAAACTCCTTGTAGACAGTTTAAGAGCGAGCATTCTTGCGCGCTCTGAAACTGTATGGTGCGGAGCTTCGGGGGAAGTGAGGTCAAGGCTTACGCTGCGAACGAAACGGCAATTGGCGGAGTAGAAGCGAAGCGACGTGTGACGCCGCTGTTTCGCAACGCAAAGCGAAACCCATAGGGCTTGGCCTTGACCGATGCGTGGGGGTGTCCCCCTCATGAATAAAACTAATTGCGCATACGTTAGCGTGATTGTAACGTGGGGTACGGAGGTTACAACCGTGTTGAGATTCCGTGATTGCAAAAATGCAAGCCAAGGATATTTCTATTTCAAGAAATCCGACGGCGGTTTAGAAGCGGATGGACTTCATAACGAAGTAGGTGGCGCGGCTGCGAAGATGCTCGGACTCGAAGAAAAACCCGACTTCGACCAGTTCAGGAATCTGTTGCTTGGCCTCGATCCGCATTCAGGGGAGCAACTCACGGCGCGCATCGTGGATGAACGAATCGCGTATTGCGACATAACCGCGAGCATTCCGAAGGGAATCACCATCGCGTTAGAGGGCGGTGACGAGCGCATTCATGATGCGATATGGCAAGCGGGTCGTGAAGCGATGGGCGATCTTGAGGGCATGATTACCACGCGCATGAAGGGCGGACGAGACGGAGAGAAAATCACCGGCAATATGGTGTGGTATGGATTTGAGCATCCTGAAACGCGGCCTGCGCGTGAAGATCGTATGCCTGACCCTGACCGGCATATTCATTTTGTAATCCCGAATGTTACATGGGATGCCGACGAACAGCAATGGAAAGCGATACGGTTCCGTCCGATCTGGGAGCTTCGGAAATACTTCGACCGGCGTTTCGATATGCGGCTGGCAAGTAAGTTGTCTGACTTAGGCTACGAGGTCGGAACGAAATACAAGACGGATGAACGAGGCGGCAGGCGTTATTACTCCTGGGATATCAAGGACATTCCGCAGAGCGCGGTGGCGAAATTCTCCCGCCGTACAAGCGAAGTTGAAAAGCTCGCTGATACTCTGGGCATCGAGAATCCCATGAGCAAGGACAAGCTCGGGGCAACTTCACGGCTCCACAAGCGCGATGACATGACGCTGGCGGATTATCGGGATTATTGGAATGGCCGGTTGACCGATGACGAACGCAAGGGCATTGCGGAAGCGATTGAAGCGGCGAAGCTTGGTAAACATCCAAAGCCAATGAATCGCATCGAAGCGGCGGTGGACTTCGCTCTGCAACATAATTTCTATCGTAACAGCGTCGTTGATTGGCATGACGTAGCGATCACGGCAATGGAACGATCAATGGGCGCGGGCCTGCCGGATGAAGTGATGCCGGAGGCTATGAGGCAAGGGTTGCTCGTCAAGGGGGACGAATCAACGACTCAGGATGTTTTAGAGCAGGAAGGCCGCATCATCGCCTTCGCGCGTGATGGGAGAGGGACGATGAGAGGCTTGGGGCGTGATGACCCCAAGCATGTTGCCTCCGCAACTGGCACGCTTTCACTCGAACAGCAAGTGGTTTGTAAGCATATCTGGGATTCGCCTGATCGCGTCATCATGATCGAAGGTGATGCGGGTACGGGTAAAACCACAACCATGCAGCGAACGATTCCAGGCATTGACAAGCCGGGCGTGTTCCTCGCTCCTTCCGCGTCGGCCTCGCGGGGAACGCTTCGTGAAAAGGGCTTTGAGAATGCCGATACGATTGCTCGGTTCCTGGTCGATGATAGATTCCGGGCGCAAGCGCGCGACGGGTATATCTACATAGACGAAGCTCCCCTTGCATCGCTGAATGACATTGACCAGGTATTCGCTCATGCGAAAGCGTTAAACGCGCGCGTGATTCTGCAAGGCGACAGGAAGCAACACAAGAGCATACAGCGCGGCAATCTGTTTCCGGTGCTGGAGAAATTCGGCGGGCTTCCCGTCGGGCGGCTCAAGGAAAACCGGCGTCAAATAAATGCGAAGTACAAAGACGCGGTGAACGCAATCGCGGCGGGTGACATTTTGGCTGGATATGATAAATTGGCTGGACTTGGTTGGGTGAAGGAGGGCGACGGCGATCATTCCGGCCTGGTGAACGAATACATGCGCGCGCTGCATAGCGGGCAAAGCGTTCTGGTGGTATCGCCAACGCACAAGGAAGGCGACAAAGTAACGGAAGCGATACGGGACAAACTGAAACTGGAGGGAAGGCTGGGCGACGATGAAGGGGATTTTCAGATTCTTAGGCCGCTGCATTGGACTGAGGCGGAGAAAAGTGACCGTGATTCATACGACGGCACAGAGGTCATTCAGTTCAACCGAAATTCAGGCGATTATCGAGCTGGTGAGCGGCTTATCAGCGAAGACGTTAGAAATACATGGGATGCTTTGCGCCCTGAACATTTCTCTCCATACGCTCCGGGATCAATTAAACTCGCAAGCGGAGACACCATCCGAATCACGAGAACCGGCAAGTCCGTTGACGGGCATCGACTCGATAATGGAATGCAATACAAGGTCAAGTCCTTCACCAAAGACGGTGACATTGAGCTTGATAATGGGTGGGTTATCGGAAAAGACTTCAAACACCTGACGCATGGCTACGTCGATACAAGTTACAGTTCGCAGGGCAAGACGGTGGACGTAGTGCTGGCGGCGATGGGCCGTGATTCAATTCCCGCGATGAATGCCGAGCAATTCTATGTAACGGCGAGCCGTGGCCGCGATGCGTTCAAAATGTTCACCGATATTCCGGTCGCGGTCATGCGCGAAAGAATCAGCCAATACGAGAAACGAAAATCAGCGAGCGAGTTGTTTGCGCCAAAGCGTAAGGAGCGGTGGCGCGACAAGGCGGCATGGGCAATGCGCCGAATGAAGCGCGCATACAACCAGTTGCGAGATAAAGCGTCCCATGCTATAGGCATGACAGGGAGAGAATATGGCTACGAGCGACTCTAATGAACATCTGAAAGACGTGCTTACGCGCATCACCCCGGCTAAGGGCGAAAGCGTTGAGGGCGAGGATTTGGGGCCGTGCGCATCCAGGCCGTCGCCAAAATGGTGGGCCGGGCTGCATGTTCATAACGGCACGGAGCCGACGCGATCCTTTCAGTACGTGCAACTGGACTTCGCTGAATACACGCCATCGCGCTTCACGTTTATCTTCGCCGGTACGCGGCAATGGAAGCTGGAAGTGAGCGGACGGAATCTATGGTCGATTTACAACTACATCAATTCTCACCGAATCGAATGGATACGCAAAGCTGACCGTGATTTTAGCGGCGAGCAAGAGCCGATCATTACGGGAATTACAATTGAGGATGTGACGCCGGGGGATTAACGGTCCTGAATGCCTTTGTCGGTCACTCGCGATAGGTTCGCGACGTTGACGCGGCTAGGAATGTCCGGGTTGCCCCAATCGACCTCAGCAAGCGTTGTTTGGCCCAAGGGAACGAGCTTCTTCACCACGCCGCGTGCGAATGGTACATCACCCGTGTATTGGCCGGTGGAACGTAGCCATGCGGCTGAATACGCTACCTGATCGCCCTCGTTGATCGTTTGAACGCGCTTCGTCCAGGTCATCGTGTTCGCAGAGGTTTGGCGTCATTAAAGGGACGGCGCGCCTATATCGTGTTCGATGTTGCGTTCCGTGCGAATCATTTTTGCAATCTTGTTGAAAAGTTCGCGCGCTTCCAGGCGATCCTGATTGGCGGTTTCTTGCCCGACGGCTTTCCACCAGTGCTTTTGATAATTGTTCCAGCGGAATTGCGCTTCCTTTAACGCATCGATGACGTTCTGCGATGGCTTCTCATCAAAATGAATGATGCTGCGCTTGAAGCGTTTGCTATCCGCGAGATACGCCCCCACGAGTATATCGCCCGCGATGGGGAACGGATCAGTGGCGAATTTTTTCTTTTCTGGTTCGGGTTCCGGTGGATTGCTGAGAATTGACTCAACGACGGCGGCGACGGGAACGGGTTCGTTAGCGAGTGCGTCGAGAACTGCTACTTTTGATTTGCGCGGCATAGGATCTCACTGACAATGGTTAATAATGCGATGCAGTAGTTGCAGGGGTATAGAAGTTCTATCGCATTGTCAAGAGGATTGATGTTAGGTTGAATCCAATGCCTGTTGAACTGTTTTAGTCAGTTTAACCGGATCGATCTGGTATATTTCGGCCACCTTGAGCGTGACCTCGTCCGGCGGCGCATTACCTTCGCCGGAAACGATGATTTCGCCGTAAGGATCAAATTTATGGAGATCGAGAGTTCCCTTGTTTTGCGCGGTCAGGAAAGCTTTGTATCTGCTTGGCCGCACGGCGGCATAAAGCCAGAACGGCTTGCCAGTATCGAGCAATCCGAAGATTAGCGAGATGGTTCTCTTTAGTCCGTCACGTTCGGTGAGTGTAACGCTTGTGGTGTGTGCATCGACAGAAAACCCAGCTTGTTCGAGAGCGGAAATTAGTTTCGGAGTCAGAGACGTGACAGTCGGAAGATTTGCATTGGGGGAGACGGCACCCTTAATGGAAATGGTGAGGCTCATGTCAGCGGTGGGTGTCGCGGGGATATCGGGCGATGTAAGGACGCGAAGAGGAATGTTAAGTGCTTTGGCAAGTTGTTTAACGTTCCGAAAAAAAGCGGGTTCTCCCTTGAGCCAGCGGTTAAGAGTTTTTTGAGTGATTTTAGCTTTTCGGGCAAGGGAAGGGAGACTCAGTCCCTCAAGGGCACGGAGTTTATGAATTGTCTCGGCTGAAATAACGACTGTGCGATCCATCGAGATTACCACCAGATTTCTATGAGATTAGTCTCCAAATTTCCAGTCCTTTCGTTGGACAATTACTTCAACGAAAGGAGGCGAACATGCGTGAGTTTAATCGAAAACCCCTCAGTTGGTTCAAGCGTGGCAGTAACGTAAGGAAATCAGAGCGTAGCGAGATAGAGCTTTTGGCCATTGGCCAGAGCATGAAGGACGAAGGGCAGCATGAGCCGGTGATCGCCGCGCCGGACGGTACGCTGCTCATCGGATACGGCAGGCTCAAAGCGGCGCAAATGGTTGGGCTGGAATCACTTGAGGTCATTATCACGGACGAAGTGACCGACGAAGGCCGTAGAGTTTTAATTCAGGCGCAAGAGAACATGCTGAGGCATGATCTGACCGATTTCGAGAAAGCCTGTATCGTAGAGCGGCTTCGCGCTTTGTTTCCGAAATGGTCAAGCCGCGATCTGGCGCAGCATCTTCACGTCGATCCTTCGACCGTTACCCGCCTTGACGCGGCCTCCAAAGTAGTGCCGGAGGTGCGGCAAGCTCTCGAAGCCGGAAATATCGGCATCACCCATTTGTACGAAATGTCAAAGACTTCGGAGCCTGAACAGCGTCGGTTGCTGGCCCTGGCGTTAGCCGGGGCGAGCAGAGACGCTATCGAGCGTGAGGGACGGAAACTCCGCAGCGGTTTGAGTAAGGACGACCGGCTACGTCCGGTTGTACGTCTCAATCGGCTGCGCGTCCCGATGCGTGGGGCGATTATCAGCATCGCGGGTGGCGAGCTTTCGCTTGATGACGTTATTGAAGTTTTGAGCGAAGTTCTTAAACAGGCCCGCAAATCGAGAGAAGAAAATCTCGACGCGCGCACATGGCAACGCGTCATGTCGGATCGGGCGCGGGCATGATCGCCACGCTTCTAATACTGTTCGCGGTTCTCATGGCCTGCCAGTACACGCCTCGGCGGCGTCGAACTTTCGCGCCGATCGATGCGCTGGATACGCCGCTGCTCTGGTGGACAAAGGACGATTGCCTCACCGTCCGCAACCTGATTCGCAATGTGATCCTGTTTGGGGCGACGGGTAGCGGGAAAACCATGTTTTCCGGCTACGAGTTGGGCCGCGCGATAGTGAGCAATCCGCGTTCGGCGATGCTCATTATCGCCGCAAAGCCTGGCGAAGATCGTGAGCTTTGGCTCCCTATCTATCAGGAATTCAATCGAGAATTACTTCTATTCGGTCCCCGGCATGATCTGCGGTTCAATGCGATTGATTACGAATATCGCCAGGGGGCCGATGCGCGAAGCATTACGAAATATCTCATGCAGATCGGCGAGACGCTTCGTTCCAGCGACGTGAAGGGTTCCGGCGATGAGTCGGACTTCTGGGAACGTGAACAGGAACGGCAGCTTTATTACGCGACGGTCGTTGTGATGCTCGCATTCAAGCGAGTAAGCGCGCCTGAGTTGCAGCGTTTTATCAACGGCGCGGCCCGGAGCGCGGAGGAACTCGGCTCAGATCAATGGAAATCGGGATTCCACAACCAAGCGATGGCGGCGGCGTACAAAGCCTCCAAGTCGCGAATTGAGGAGCATGACTATGAAATTGCCGCGATGTACTGGTTGGAAGAAGGCCCGCGAATGGCTGAGAAAACGTGGTCGAATATTACTGCTGGCACGCTCGGCCTTTTGCACGCCATCAATGTCGGGATGGTGCGGGATTTAATCTCGACGGAAACGACTGTGACGCCGGATGTTCTGTTCGATGGCGTGAGCATCCTCGTCGATGCGCCCGCCGCTGAGTTCGGAGATACAGGCAATTGCCTGAACGCGATATGGAAGTTGTCGGCGCAAAGGGCGATCTTGCGGCGTCAGGCGAAGGCGGATGATCCGGCGAAGATCATCTGGGTAGATGAAGCGCAGCAAGTAACGAATTCATTCGATGCGCATTTCCTCGCGCAATGCCGGTCGCGAAAGGCGGGCATGGTCTTCCTTACGCAAAGCATTCATTCCCTCTACGCGGCCATGAAAGGAAAGGCCGGAGAACATTACACAAACGCTTTGCTCACGAATTTCAATACGAAGATTTTTCATGCCGTAGGCGATGACCAGACGGCGAATTACGCACAAAGCCTGATCGGGCGGTCAATGCAAACCTATATCGGCGGCTCGGTCGCGCCGCGTCAGGACAAGTGGGATGAATTGATTGGGCATTCGCAATTCACTGGGAGTTTTTCTACTCGCGTAGAAAGGACAATTGAAAACAATGTGTTCATGAACGGGCTGAGAACGGGCGGGTCTTCGGGCGTGAGTGACGCCATCGTCATTCGCAGCGGGGAACCGTTCTCGAACGGGGAAAACTGGTTGAAAGTAACCTTCAGGAGACAGTGATGACGAATCAGGATAAAGAGAACGGAATGGATAAAGGCTTTGCGGCGAGCCTGATGTATTTTGCCGCGCTCTCCTACTCGACATGCTTCTCCGTATTCATGCGGAAGGGCTTTGGGTCGGAGGCGTTGGGACTTAATGGCATCGCTGCGTTTTTCGTAATTCTTCTGAGCGTTGGCCATGACGGCTTCATGGCGATGTTTCTGCTCGTATGGATTGTGGCCCTGTTGTTCCAGCGAGCCTGTACCTTCCGAATGAGCCGTTTGGGAATTCACCCGCATTCAAAATACGCGGGGGAGCCTGCGCTGGTCTACAAGCTCATACCGCGCATCACGAGTGAATCGAAGGCGCAATCGATAGAGCCGATGCTGTGTCTGATTGTGGGCGTGTTGCTATGTCCGGTATCGCAGAGGCTTGGCGCGTTCGTATTCTGCGGATTCTTCTCGATGCTGATTCAACGCGCGATGGAAGCGCAGTTGTCGATGATGCGCACCCGCAGGATGCGCGATGCGGAAATTGAACAGCGAGTCATGGCCGACAACTGGAAAGGGAGGTGATGTATGGCGCTGATGGACTGGATTCGTGATAACCACGCGCAACAACCATCTCTGGGGGCCGAGGTAAAGGCGATGGCCCGCGAGGCGGTTAAGGATGTTCGCAACACGATTCACGAGGTCTTCTTTGGAAAAGGCGAGGGAATGAGCGAACAGGGCACGCCGCTCAACCCCACTCCGCAGATCGTAACTCAAGACATGGGAAACGTTCACGGCTACGAAGCGATGCTGGATGGATATTCCAGATCGGGCCATGAGCAAAACGAGAAAGGAATGGAACGATGATCGAGCATTTTTTCAATAACAGCTTAATGATTTTCTTCCTGATTATCTGGGGCGCCGTCTCGTTCGCGAAGTTGGTTTCGCGAAACAGCCCCGAAATAAAGGACGCGGCGAAAGCTGCGGCGGTGAAAAAGACGCTAGGGTTAATAGGCCGATGGCTCAGTTAGGAGGACGGTATGAGGACAAAGGTATATGCGACGAAGGCGAAATCGTTCTACGGGGCGGTTGCGTTGAGCGCTGGAAGTTTGCTGCTCGGGATGTTTCTCGCCGTTGGGAAGGAAATGGTTGATTATCCATTTTTAATGGCGGGGATTCTGATTCCAGGGACGTTGTTGTCATTGTTCTTGATGCGAAAACAGTGGCTTTTCATCGAGTACATTGAAGACGGGAAATAACGATGTTGACGGTAAAAGAGGCAGCGAAGCGGCTTGGTATATGCCAGAGCATCGTGTATCAGCTCTGCGCGTCCGGTTCGCTGCCTCACTACCGCATTGGCGCGCCTGGCAAGCGCGGCAAGGTTCTCATCGAGTCGGGAGAACTGGATGCGTTTTTGGCCGATCACCGGCAAGGGTCAAAACAACCTCCCGCTCGTCCGCTGAAACTCGAACACCTGACGCTATAGCTTGCGGGCGGCGGCTGCGAGATAATCAGGGCTTTGTGAAAGATGCTGGTAAACCTTCGTAAGCATGGACGGATCGCGGTGGCCCATGAGAATAGCGACGGTGAGAGCGTCCAGTCCTGATTTCAATGCCCTGTCAGCCCATGAATGGCGTAACGTATAGAGGCAATATTTCTTTCCCTCCTTCATGGCGAGCTTACGCGCGAGTCGCGCATCTTGCGGCGGCTCTTGGAGCTTTGTTCTTCCCATTGCAAGCTGTAGTCTGCGGAATGCGTTGTTGACTGAGAATGGCCCCCAAGCCGCTCCTTTGGAATTTCTGAATAGCGGGCCGGTCGGGTGTTTCTTCATGAGACGCCGGGTGATTTCCAAAGCCTTGGCGTTGAGATAAACGATTCGCGGCCAGATGTCGCCCTTCGATTCATCGGGCGGGAATATCCATCTGCCGTGCTTGAGGTCAACATGCCTCCCCTCGATTGCGGTCATTTCCTGGGGGCGCGCGCCGGTTTCCCATGCCGTTTCAATGAGGTCACGGAACTCAGCGGGATTAGCGTGGGAGAGTATGGCCGTGAAGTCATCGGGCAAGACTATTTCGGTGCGTTTGCCCGCGCGCGCTTTCTCGTAGTGAGCTATGGGCGAGCGATCAATGTGTCCCCTTTTCGCTGCCCATGAGAACGCGCGTTGGACAGCCTTCGCCATGCCGTGCTTCGTGCCGGATGACCATTCGCTTTTGGGTTGGAGCCAATCGTCAAGATGAAACGGCTTGATGCCGGATACGGTGAGCGATATCAGTCCGGCGTTCTTTAAATGGGTGGCGAATTCCTGGAGCCGCCATTGATACCATTCATAAGTACGCGGCTTGCGATTCTGATGACACCACTTGAGGAAGCGATCAAGAATTCCGAGAACTGAATCGGAAGACAGAGCCTTCGGCTCTTTTCCCATTAACGCATGGTAAGCGCGGAATGCTTCGTCTTTGTTCTCGCCAAGATTGTGTTGCTTGCCCGCGAGCGTTACATACCACACGCCGCGTTCGGGACGAAACCAGGGCTTCGGAAACTTCTTCACAGCAAATCCCTCCAAGTTTGTTTGGCGGATTCTGTGACGCGATCTGTGACAACCAGCCGAGGCCCATTATGCAATATCGCGAAAACGGAATGAAAATGGTGAACGGGGCGGGGGTCGAACCCGCGACCACCGGATTAAAAGTCCGATGCTCTACCAACTGAGCTACCCGTTCAGGGGGAGCACGTATTGAATGGCGCGCCCGCGAAAGGCTGCCGGATGAACGAATAGGATACCGTCCGCGCGCTGGTCAAGTCAAAAGTCCTTTCCACGCGGACGCAGTAAATGGCTGCTCCATGCCGAGCCAACGCTGCGTCCATTGACTCAATGGTTTATGCACACTCACGGGAGGTTGTCGCGGCAAGCAAGGGTAAAGATGTCGATTTGAAACTTCTGGGCCGCTGCGTTACACTCCTGTCCTCAGTGGCGCTTTGTCGCCACGGAGAGGCGCGAAAAACGATGCTGAAACGACCACCTTCTCACGAACGTGAGAGGGTGATTTTGTTTTTGAAGGGTTGCGCGTGAGCACGCCTCAACATGAATTGACCGTTGTGCTCGACGCGGATGCGGTTGCTTCCGCGCTTCACCGGATTGCGCAGGAAATCGTCGCGCATAACGAAGACCTGCATTCCCTGGCGTTGATGGGCGTGCTCAAGCGTGGACGGCCCCTTGCGGACCGGATTGCATCGGATATCGAGCGCATGACGGGAGCCCGTCCCCCGGTGGGGTCGCTCGCGACGACTTTGTATCGCGATGACTTGCGAAGCGGCAAAATCGCGGCGACAGTTGGCAATGTCACCCACTTCGATTTCGACGTTGAAGGCCTCACCGTTGTGCTGGTGGACGATGTTCTGTCCACTGGCCGGACGATTCGCGCTGCACTGGACGAGATCATCGATTACGGCCGGCCTCGACGGATTCAGCTTGCTTGCCTCATAGATCGTGGTTTGCGCGAGTTGCCCATTCAGGCAGATTACCTTGGCTGGTCGCTCGCAACTACCTATGAAGATCATGTGCAGGTCAAGCTTCAGGAAATCGATGGCGAAGATGTCGTGCTACTTGAGCGCGTTCCTGTTCCGGAGCCCGGCGCATGACGCCCGAGGAAAACACCGCGCGCGCGTGGACGCGCAAGGACCTGATCGCGCTCGAAGACCTGTCGCGCTGGGAACTCGAGATGATTCTCGATACCGCCCCGCAATTCGTCGCCGTGTCGAAACGCGAAAGCGGAATAAAGAAGGTGCCGCTGCTGCAAGGGCGGCTGGTCGTCAACTGGTTTTTCGAACCGAGCACGCGCACCCGCACGTCGTTCGAACTCGCCGCCAAACGCCTCAGCGCGGACACGCTCACGATGAACGTCCAGGGGTCGAGCTCAAAAAAAGGCGAAACGCTGCACGATACGCTCGACAATATCGAAGCGATGCACAGCGATCTCGTCGTCATTCGACACAGCTATGCGGGCGCGGCGCACATCCTCGCGGAGCGCCATGAATCGCATATCGTAAACGCGGGCGATGGCGCGCACGAACATCCCACGCAAGGCCTGCTTGATGCGTACACCATCCGTGATCACATACGAAAGCAACGCAACGATCCTGACGCGACCATAGACGGCGTGCGCGTCGCCATCATCGGCGATATCGCCCACAGCCGGGTCGCTCGCAGCAATATCTGGTGCCTGACCAGACTGGGCGCGTCGGTTGTCGTCTGCGGACCGGCCACGCTGGTGCCACCGGAAATTGCGCGCATGGGCTGCGACGTGACAACGAACCTGCACGAAGCGATTAAAGACGCCGACGTAGTGTACGCGCTTCGCATTCAGCTTGAGCGTCAAGCCAAATGCCTCTTCCCCAGTCTGCGAGAATACGTGCGCCTGTACCGCATCGACAACGACTCGCTCAAACACGCGCCCCGCCACGCGCTCATCATGCACCCCGGCCCCATCAACCGCGACCTTGAACTGGCCACGGACGTCGCCGATGGTCCGCGCAGTGTTATTCTGGCGCAAGTCAGCAACGGCGTCGCCGTGCGGATGGCGGTGATGCATCTGCTGGTGAATAGCTAATACGGAAAATACACATGAGCGTTGTAATCAAAAACGGCCACGTGATCGATCCCGCGCGAAAAATTTCCGAGCCGATGGACATCCGCATCGACGGCA
This sequence comes from Candidatus Hydrogenedentota bacterium, assembly GCA_034408725.1. Classification (GTDB taxonomy): domain Bacteria; phylum Hydrogenedentota; class Hydrogenedentia; order Hydrogenedentales; family SLHB01; genus JABWCD01. Next base: position 75,882 of record JAWXCN010000035.1, on the reverse strand, counting down.
AGCGGATCGAGAAGATCGGCAAGAAGCTTTCCGGCGACACCGTCATTGATGCAAAGGGATGCGTGGTGTGCCCGGGTCTGGTCGATATTCACGTACATTTTCGCGAACCGGGATTTGAATCGAAGGAGACGATCTCATCGGGCAGCCGCGCCGCCGCGAAGGGCGGGTTTACTTCTGTAGTGACGATGGCGAACACGCGGCCCGTCATCGATAACGCGGGCATGGTCGAGTTCGTCAACCGTCGCGCGCGCGAGACAGCGCTGATAAAAATCCTGCCCGCTGCCACGGCAACGAAGGGCATGGAAGGTCTGGAAATGACGGAGATGGCCGAGTTGAAGTCACTCGGCGTGGTCGCGGTAACGGACGATGGCAAGGACATTCCCAGCAGTTGGGTAATGCGCCGCGTGCTCGAATACGCGAACATGGTCGGCCTTACCTATCTCGCGCATTGTGAAGACGAGTCGCTCATGGAAGGCGGCGCAATGAACGAGGGGTACAACGCCACGCGCCTCGGCATTCCAGGACTGCCTAAGGCGATGGAAGAAATTCGCATAGATCGTAACATTCGCCTCGCGGCATTGAGCGGCGCGAAGATTCACATCCAGCACGTAACCTCCGCGGGCGGTGTCGAGATCGTACGCCGGGCCAAGCGTGACGGCATTCGGGTGACCTGCGAAACCGCGCCGCATTATTGGATGCTCACGGACGACGCAGTCGCGGGTTTTGGCACAAACGCAAAAATGAATCCGCCCCTGCGCGAGGAAGCGGATCGCGAAGCGGTCAAGGCAGGCATCGCCGATGGCACCATCGATTGCATTGCAACCGATCACGCCCCGCACACGCCCACGGAAAAAGACGTCGAGTTCCAACTCGCGCCATTCGGCATCGTCGGACTGGAAACCTCCCTCGCGCTTGCGATCACAGGGTTGGTCGAGCAAGGCGTCATCACGCTCGAACGCACGATCGAGTTGATGTCGGCCGCGCCCGCGAAAATCCTCAATCTTGATGCCGGGACGTTGAAAGAAGGCGGCTACGCCGACGTCTGCATCTTCGACCCCAAGGCGGAGTGGACTGTGGAGCCAAATGCGTTTCACTCCCTCAGCCGCAATACACCGTTTACCGGCATGACGCTCCGTGGTCTTGTGAAAAAGACTATTTGGCGTGGAAATGTGGTTTACGAAGGATAGCGAGCACTATACTGCCTAAACGCAGGGTATGCCGCCGAGAACTCGTGCGGTATTCGGAAGAGATCGGCTACCCACTATCGCGGCAAGAAACATACTTCCTAAAAAGCTCGCCCATTTTCTCGCAATTCTTTTGCACATCGTATTCCCTGAGCGCAATTTCCCGTGCCGCCTCGCCGAGTTTTCCCCGGCGCGCGGGATCGGCGATCAGCTCCTGCAACCGGTCCGCCAACCCTTCCCAATCAGACGCAGCCGCCAACAATCCATTCTCGCCATCGTGAACGAGTTCGGGAATTCCCGTGATGCACGTCGTCACGCACGGTATCCCCTTCCCCATCGCCTCCATGAGCACGACCGGCAGTCCCTCGGCAAAACTCGGTAGCGCGAATATGTCCGCCTTATCGTAATACCGGTGAATCCCGTCCTGCCCAATCGCGCCCGCAAACGTAATCATGCCCTCAACGCCCAGCGACTTCGCCAACGCTAGCAACGATTCATGATCCGGCCCCGCGCCGACGAACGTGACGTGAAACGACACGCCGCGTTCTTTCAGCCGTCGCGCCGCCTTCACCAACAAATGCTGCCCCTTTGCCGGCACGAGCCGTCCCACGCACAAAATCTCGGGCGCTGCGTTTTTTGGCTCTGGTCGCGGCGCATATTTGGTCACATCTATGCCGCACCGCACGATGTGAAATTTCACCCACTCCCTATATTCCGTTATCCGTTCCAATTGGCTCCGGCAATAAAAACTGATGCACCGCACAAACACTGCTTTCTTCACCTTCTGCGGAATCAGGTCCTGATTGATGTTGTAGAACTCGTCCGGGCCATGCACGCTCAGGCTGAATTCAATCAGCCCGCTCGCCGCGCCAATCAACGCAACCGTCGCCGCGGGATTCGCAAAATGCACGTGTACATGCCGAATCCCCTCCCGCCGCATCCACCGCACCAATACGCCTGCCTCCGCGAAGTACGCAATCACCTTAAACAAAGTCAGCGGCCCGCTCCACCACAAAGACAACGCCTTCCCAAACATCTTCATGTATGAAACGAACGACGTCAGTTTCAGCGTTGCGTGCGCGCCGGCTAGCACGGCAAACCCGCAGTCCTTGACGCACAGCGTGGACTTCGCTTCGGCCTGTTCCTCCGTCGTCATAATCGATACATTCGCCGGCTTCCGGATAGATGCAGTCTTCACGATGAACCCTTGACTGCGCAGCGCGGTCACTTCACGGAAGATAAACGTCTGCGAAATCGCGGGATACTCGCTGCTCAAATAAGCGATTGGCGGTAACGGCACGGTTGCATAATCCCCCACGGTTTTCACCCCAAACCAGACGTAATCCTAATCGTAAATGCCGCCGTAATCGAATAAGGCGCCGCCCGCGAATGTTGCCACTTGCAAATGTCCGCGGTTCTCAACACCAGGAAAATCGCTAAACACCACGGGCGCATGACTTGAATGCGAAATATGCTACATGATGTTATACTGCGTGCGCAGCGTGTAACTGCCCAGGCAGGAAGGAAGCTCGGAATAGGACTCCGAATGATTGCATTCGAGTGCCCAAATTGCGGAAGCTCTATTAGCGTGGACGACGACCACGCCGGGCGCAGCGCGTGGTGCCGCAAGTGCCGCCGCGTTTCGACTGTCCCCCGCAGCGACGCTTCCAAGGCAACGGCCAAGCCTGTTCCCGCATCCGTACCGGTCGGTGAACCGCTTGCGCGCCTCGATGCGTCCCGGCACGCAGCAGGCGTGGCGACGTCATTAGCAACACCCATCAGCGGACTCGCCGGCGCACCCCACGAATGGCATTTGCAGCCGCCCAACGAACCCATGGACCTCAAACACATCCAGCCGTCGGCCCGCGAAAAAGTGCGCGCTGAAGTCGGCCAGGCGGTGTTGGAAGTCGAGCGCCTCACGCAGCAGCGGAGCGAAGCAGTTCGCCTCTTGCAGGAAAGCGCCTCCGAAATTTCACGGCTTATCGGCGAACTCGCCGCGACCCGCGAAGAAAATAAGGCCCTCCGGCAAGCTCTCGACACCCAAGCCGACGACGCCGAATCATCAGGCGACAAGGATGCTGCGGTTGCTTTGCGCCAGGAACTCGCGCGGCAGCATGACTTGCTGGCAACCAAAGACGCGGAAATCGAACGCCTTGCAAATGAATGGCGCGCCGCCCGCGAACAGATCGCTTCCATCGCGGGAGGCGATGGTTCTCCGGAACAGGAGGAAACTGGCCGCAGGGCATTGGCCGAGGCCATGGCCCGCGACCTCGATCTCGCGATGACCGCACTCGCGGAGCGGGACCAGGAAGTGGCCAAATTGACCGCGGCGTTCGCGGCCCAGCCCGCGCCAATGGCAAGTGATTGGGCCGATGGGCGCGACCAACAAATCGCAGACCTGCTGGAACACGAAAAAATCGCGCGGGAAGAACTCGAAAACCTCCGCAGCGCGTTGCGCGAACGCGATCTCGAATTTCAGGCCACGCACTACGAACTGGCCGCACTCCGCAGGAGCGCGGAAGAACGCGACCGCCTTACGCATGATCACGCTGAAATGTCGCAGACCCTCGTGGACAGCCGCCGCAGGCTGAAAGAAGCAGAAAACAAGCGCACGGCCGCCGAACAGGAACTCCACCTCGCCCAGTCCCAGCTTAACGAGATGGACGGTGAATTACAGCGCACGCGGTATCAGCTTTCAACGCAGACCGCCGCGGCGAGTGAATCGCCAGAAGCAACCGCCAATCCCGCGATGCCGGCAGTCGAACGCGACGAATTGAACCAGGAAATCGAGGCGTTCAAGGCGCAAGCGGCCGCGGCGACCCAACGCGCCTGGTCTTTGCACGAAGCGTTGCAGCGGGCGTGTACAGTCGCCAAGGAGCGTGATGAGGCGATTGCATCCCTCACCAATGAATTGGCGGACATGCGCGCCCGTGACGCGCAACGAGCGGATCTGGATCAACAGTTGCACGCCATGCGCGCCGCGCGCGATGCCGCTGAATCGTTGCTGACACAGCGTGACGAAGGTAACGCCCTGCTTCAGCTTGAAGCCGCCCAATGGGAATCCCGGCTTGATGAGCGCGGCGGGCAGGTCCAGCAATTGACCTTCGAACGCGACCTCGCCATCCAACAACGCGAAGACGCTTCGCGCGAAACGGAGTCGGAGCGTTCGCTGCTGCGCGCTACGTTGGCCGAACTCGATTCCACCCGTGCCGCGCTCGATGAACTACAGCGCATCCGAAACGAATTCGGCACGGAACTCGAATCTGCGCGAGCGGAGAATGTCGAACTGCGTGCGCGTGAGAATGAACGCGCCGCGGAACTAGAACGCATGACCGGCCGCCTTGCCGAGGCCTCGCGCCAGGTAGAAGCGGCGGCATTCGATTCCGACGCAGAACGCGCGAAATGGCAGCCCCTCGTCGAAGGGCACGAAGAAACACGCGCCTCGCTCGAAGACGCGAAAGCACAGCTCGAATCTCGCGATGAACAACTCCGCGGTATGCGGGACGAAATCGCGAAACTCGAAACCACAATGCTGGAAAAGGACTCCAAAGCGGAGGAATTTCAAAGCGCGCTTGCCCAGGCCCGCGCCACGATCCAGGAACGCGAAGACCGGATCGACGATCTCGATTTCCAGGTCGCCGGCCTTAGCGCCACCCTGCGCGATAGAGACACTATCACCGCGGACGTCGAGCAGGAATGCGCCGCGTTGAAAGCGCGCGCCGATGAGCTTGTCGGCGAGTTGGGCCAATCACAGGAGACGGCCGCATCAGCCCAGCAACGGCTTGCACAGGCCGATGACGAATTAAACAGCCTGCGCGAAGTGTCCGCGCGCCTGAACGCGCGCGAAAAAGATTTGCGGACCGCGTTGGACCACCGGACCAGCGAGGTTGAACGCTTGCTCGCCGACATCAGCGAGTTCCGGACGCGCGAGAAAAACGCGGGCGCCGACATACTGGCGGCCACGAATGAAATCAACGAGCTGCGCGCGCGGATGGAAGAGCACTCCGCCGCCCGCGCGCATGCCGGACAATTGCAGCAGTCTCTGGACCAACACGTGCAGGACGCGGACGCGGCGCGCGAAAAATACTCGGCGGAACTGGAAGCGCTCCGGGCGCAAATCGCCGCGCACGAAATAGAAGCTGGCCAAATCCGAAATCACTTCGAGGCCGCGGAGCAGCAAACAGCGGCGTCCCTCGCGCAGATCGAATCGCTCTCCGGTCAGCTTCAAACGACGCTCGGCGAGCTCGCCGGTCTGCACAAGGAAAGCGAGGCGCTCCGCGAGAATACGGAGCTCTATCGCCGGAGCAGCAACGAATACGAAGGCGAAGTGAATGCATTGCGCGCCGCGCTCGAAAAGTCAGCGGCGGAAAACGGGGCCGTCCAACTTACCGCCAATGAAGCGCAACGCGCCGCGGCGCACGCGGACCGGGAATTGGCTTCGCTCCGCGCGGAACTGGAACGGCAGGCAGAAGAACGTAATCATTCCGTATTCGCGGACGACGACAACCAGGATGACCCCGTCAACTTCCAAACCGCCGTCGAGCTGCGCATAGCGCTTGCCGAAAGCGTTGCGAGCCGGCGGGAAGCCCAGGCCGCCCTTGACTACGCCCTCGAAACGTCCAGCCAAACGGCTTCGGAACTTGCGGAAGCGCGCAACCACGTCGCCGAACTGGAACAAGCAAACCAATCCGTTCGCGAGGAACTTGAATCGATCACCCGCACTGCATCGGGAAGCGCCGATCAACTCGAAGTGTTGCGGCGCGAAATTCAGCGCATTGAGGACGAGCTTTCCGAGTTCAAAAACCAGCGCGAAAACGAAACGCGGACCCTTACCGATCAGCTTGAACGGGCCGCGGCGGAAATATCCCAAAGCGCGCGCGAAATCGAACGGCTCAACAGCAATCTGCATGAAGCCCGGCTCCTTGCGGAAGCGGCAGTGGCGGCCGAAAATGGCTCGCGCATCCACGCGCTGAGTGCCCACCACGAGGATCTCTGGAACGGTGCGCCTTCGCCTGATGGCAGTGCCGAGTCTGTCACCCCGGTAATAATGAACGCGGATGAACCGGACGAACAAAAATTGCTCGTTGACGCGCTTCTGCGTTTTTTGGGCCGAAGATAGAATTGGGATGACGTTTTCATGCGACGATTGATGGTCCAGTGTTCCTGCGGGGAGCGAATTCAGGTTCCGCAGTCTGCTCTCGGCAGGACCGGCATCTGCCCGTCTTGCGGCGCCACTATCCAGATCACGCGGGAAAACGCGACCCCGTTCCGGCCTGGCTCGGCGCCCCCTCCACAACAATCCGCCCGTCCGCCGGACCGCGCGTGGAACAACGGCGCCGCGTCAAACGCGCCCGATGAAATCCGGAGACGCTTCGCGGAAGCGGTTGATCTCTATTTTGCAAAGCGCTATTCCGAAGCGCTCGTGATCTTTAACAGCCTTTCGGCCATGATGCCGCAAGACGCCGATATTCAAATGGGACAAAGCATGTGTTTGAACGCGCTGCGAAAAATTTCCCCCATGGAACTGGCGCACGAGGCGCGCGGACAACTGCCTTCCCCCATTCCCGCGCAGGAACGCATCGACGCAATTGTCAACGGACCAACGCCCGCGTTGGACCAGGACTTTTTCCGCCGGTTCCTCATAGACAAGATGCTGCACGGCGGGTCGGATGACGTCCAGATGCGCGCGGCCGAACTGGCCGCGAAAATGTTTGGGTTCCTTGATGGCGAACAACAACAACCCCCAGCCACCGGAAATATCGAAGAACTCTTTACCGATTCCAACGACGATATGCCGCGCCCGACGCCGTTCCGCCGCGCGGCAGCGCCCGATGACATCGAACGCTGATGGCCGGAAATGAAGCGCATTCCACACGCATAGCAATCGATCTGAGTTGCGCCGCGGAACAGCCGGTCACGGGCATCGGCTATGCAGCCATCTATCAACTGCGCGCCCTGCTCGCGCGAAGCCAACCCGGACAACGGTACGTCTTGTTCGCAACCGGCGACCGGACAGGCCGCCAAACGCTCGCGCGCGAATTCGGGGCGGACCGGCCCATTCAGTTTGTGTCGCGCGCGCGCCTTATAAAATACTACGCATGGACCCGTCTCAACTGGCCACCCATCGAGTGGTTCACGGGGCGCGTCCGCATTGCCCACAATCTTTGCCACCAGACGCCCGCGGCATCGCGCGCCATCAAGATGGTCACCATTCACGATATGTCCCCGTTCCGGCACCCGGAAACGCACACGCCCCGGGCCGTTGAAGTGCAGACGACCCTCCTTCGCCACGCCGCGCGCAAAGCAGATTGCCTCGTCGCCGTTTCGCAAAACTGCGCGCTCGAACTGCGCGAACTCCTGAGCGTACCCGAGGACCGAGTCGCGGTCGTGCCCAATGGCGTACACCTCGCCGAGTTTGAGGGGCCTCTTGATACCGCGCGCCTGCATCGGCTCCGGGAAACCCATGGTATTCGCGACGCCTATTTCATTCATTTGGGGACACTCGAACCCCGCAAGAATCTGGCGCGACTCCTCGAAGCCCACCACATTGTATCGAGCCAACGCAGCGATGCGCCTCAACTGGTGCTCGTCGGGACCGTAGGGTGGAATGCCGACGCCATACTCTCTGCCGCGCGCTCGGCAGGCTCCAACGTAGTCCTGCCCGGATACCTCTCACGCGAGGAAGCGGTGCTGCTGTTGCGTGGCGCCATTGCCTGCGTCTATCCCTCTCTCTATGAAGGATTCGGCCTTCCCGTGCTGGAAGCAATGGCGGCGCATGTGCCCGTAATCACGAGCAACACCACGTCGCTGCCCGAAGTCGCGGGGGATGCCGCGCTGTATATCGATCCCCTTGACGTCGAATCCATCTCCCACTCCCTCGCCGGAATTCTGGACCACCCCGACGCCGCCCAGCGCCGCGTAACTATCGGCAGGGAACGTGCTGAGACACTTTCATGGGACGCATCAGCCGCCAAACTTGCCTCGCTCTACGCATCTCTGGCACACTAACCTAATTTTGAAATGGCGACTGTGCCGCGACGATAGCGCATGCTGTCGCCACCTCTGGCCCAGCCAGAATCAAGATAGGTATTCGCTCTCTTTGGGGCCGCTGAACTCCGCGGCAATGCCGCGGATTTCCGGCTTGAGAGCTTGGTGGGCCCATAACCCGCCTCAATTTACGATTTCTGCGCCAACCGGGGTGCGATCCCATAGCGTGGACGGACACCCGAGCGGCGCCAATTTGCGGAAGGTACGATGCATGAGTTGGAAAAAGTTGAACCCACCCCCGGACGCAGCCGCCATTCTGGAGGCCAGTCCGAAAGTCATACTCGCGAGCACCGCCAACGAGTTGATCGACCTCGCCTGCGGCGGGGCAGGCAGCGATACATTCGAGGTCGCCTATGATGTGCCCGGCCAGGGCCGCATTGTGGAAGCCACCGTTGACAGGGTCCGGAACGGTGTTTCGGCGAATTATCCCGAAGCCTATATGCGCCGGCGGGACCCCGAAAGCATGGTGCTTGGCGATGACTTGCCCACGGACAAAACAACCTACCAGGACAAGTACGGCACCGACTTCTCCGCGCTCCGCCAGCAGACCTTTGACTGGTTGAAAAAGCAGGAAGTCATTGCATTCGCGTTTCAGGCCGGCGCGGAAAACATGGGGTTGAACGCTGTCGTTGTCGCTCCCGCCAATACCGGTTTTTTTGCATTCGGTCTTGCCTTGCTTCAAGGCATCATGGATTACAAAACGCTCCCGGCCGACTGGGTGCCGACCCTGGTCATATATGTCGCGCCGCCGTTCCGCCATACGCACTTTGACGGCCAGCAGATCGTCGTACACAACCGGCGCGAAGGATTGCATGAAATATTTTCGTACAACCTCTACCCCGGCCCGAGCGCGAAGAAAGGCGTCTACGGCAGTCTCTTGAACCTCGGCGAAAAAGAGGGCTGGCTCACGGCGCATTGTTCGACCGCGCAAATCATCACGCCCTACGACAATATCGTCACCATCATGCACGAAGGCGCGAGCGGGGGCGGCAAAAGCGAAATGCTCGAACACGCCCACCGCGAAAGCGATGGACGCCTGCTTCTCGGTCGAAACGTCATGACCGGCGAGACACGGCACATCGCCATCCCGCGCGGTTGCGAGATTCGGCCCGTCACCGATGACATGGCATTGTGCCATCCGTCGTTGCAACGGGGAGATGGCAAACTGCGGCTGGTCGACGCCGAGAATGCGTGGTTTGTGCGCGTGAATCATATTCGCGAATACGCGACCGATCCGCATCTCGAACGGCTTACCGCGCAGCCGTCCGAACCGTTGCTCTTCTTGAATATCGACGCTGTCCCCCGTGGCCGCGCGCTGATCTGGGAGCATATCGAAGACGCTCCGGGCGAGCCCTGTCCGAATCCGCGCGTCGTGATTCCGCGCCGCATCATCCCCGATATCGTCGACGGACCGGTTACCGTGGACATTCGCAGCCTGGGCGTGCGCACGCCGCCGTGTACCCACCGAAAACCAAGTTACGGAATCATCGGGCTGTTCCATATACTGCCGCCCGCGCTTGCATGGCTGTGGCGCCTTGTTGCGCCGCGCGGTTATGCGAACCCGAGCATTGTCGATACCGATGCGGGTATGACCAGCGAAGGCGTCGGCTCGTATTGGCCGTTCGCAACCGGTCGCCAGGTCGATCACGCAAACCTCCTGCTCAAACAAATCGAGGAGACGCGCTCGACGCTCTACGCGCTCTGTCCGAACCAGCACATCGGCAGTTGGGCGGTGAGCTTCATGCCGCAATGGGTCGCGCGCGAATACCTCGCCCGCCGCGGCATGGCCCGGTTCCGCTCGCACCAACTGCGCCGCGCGCGATCTCCGTTACTCGGCTACGCGATGCACGACCTCACGGTCGAAGGCACCACCGTCCCCCGATGGTTCCTCCAGGTCGAAACACAGCCCGAAGTCGGCGAAGCCGCATATGACGAAGGCGCGCGCATCCTCCGCGAATTTTTCGAGAAGCACCTCAAAGAGTACCTCGTCGACGACCTCGAACCGCTGGGCCGCCAAATCATCCAATGTTGCCTCGACAACGGAAAAGTTGACGACTACGAAAAGCTTATGAACTCCGACTGGACCCCGACCAAAGTCCAGGATTGACGCGAACAACTCTCAGCTTAAATTCTTATCGACGGCGGCAGCGCGCATTATGAGAGCGTTGCCGCCGTTTTATTTTTCGGATGTGTGCAGTGACAACCACGCCTACTCTTATACCCAAGGTGTTGCATGGGCAGGACAGTTCAGTTCACCACGGGGACACGGGGAACACGGGGTTGGGATGAGGACGCGCTCAATTTCCGATGTTGAAACGAAATTGGGAGACGAGGGGCAATCGCTTGACGAATTTTAGGCTAAGCCGTTCATTGACAGGGGACTGCCACCGGCTCCGCCCCAAAGCGGAAGCGGTGGCTGTCCCCGGACCCGTCTCTGTTCACCTCATGAACGCAGGGATTGGGTGTAGCGCTGAATTCCGATTCAGCGCTACATATTGCAACGCCACCCGCGCTCCCGTATGCTGCTTTTGGGTTAAATACGAATGTCACACACGCGCAAACTGCAGACTCAAATCCTTGAGGCCCTGCTTGCCGGCCCGGAGTTCGGGTATCCCCTCGCACAGACGATCAAGAAACGCACGCCCGGCCTCCTCGACAACCAGGAAGCCCTCATCTACCCCGCGCTGCACGAACTCGAAAATGACGGCCTGCTCATCTCGTATGAACAGACTGTGAAGGGGCGTCCGCGCAGGTATTACAAACTGACCGAACGCGGCTTGAAGCACGCCATGAAACAAATGGATACCGAAAGCGAACGCGGCGCAGCGCAGCAGCTAAGACCCTTGATTGGGAACATTTCATGACCACACCGGATTCAAAAACCGGGGCTAGTTCATGGCAGGATCCCAAGGATGCCTCGTGCGTGCTGGTACAAAATTGGCTGAATTCGGCTACGCGCGATCTTTGTACAGATGCAACGGCCCGAATCCGGGCGGAAGTTGAAGACCACGTGAACGCGGCCTGCGCGGATTGGCAAGCACAAGGTCTCAGCGAAACGGATGCGTTTTATAAAGCATTCGACACGCTCGGCGGTTCGGAAGCAGCCCGCGCGCGGTACGTTCGGCAGAATTTCAACGAGTTGGAAAATAAAAAGATTGGAAAGCTTCCCCGTCATGCCGCATTTGGCCAGTGGGGAGCCTTTATAATGTTTGGTCTGGGTGTTGTACTAGCCTGTATTGAGTCGAGTCCGATCAATATATTTATCATCATCGTCTACGTAACATCGATGGCGGCATTCGTTCCAATATTCGGCTTCGTGAAAAAACAGTCGGGACTGACGGGCCACAAGATGCAGATCTCCGCGCTTATTGCGTCGAACCTAATCACAATGTCATTCATAATGGGGTTGGATGGAATTGACATTGTGGCTATTGTTTTGGCCATTTCGGCGATTTCGTACCTGCGATTGGCGCGAAAACTTTGGCGTGTGGGGGCGCGGTGAATTCGAATTGCACAATCGAATCGGTTCACCGAGATGAGCTTGACCTCTGGCTGTGGAAAGCACTTTGGTCGTGTTCCCCGTCAACGCGTGAACGTGTGTCGCGCGAGGTGCGCGGACATTACGAGTCGGCCGTTGCACGTTTTTTGGACGAAGGCATATCAGATCGAGCCGCGCATCGTGCTACGATGAATTCGCTTGGAAGCGCGAAAGCATACTCCAGACATTGCCTCACCCACAGGCAGGAAGCGCGTCTTGCATGGATGGCTAATCCACTCGCCGGCTGGCGCGGATTTGTCCATGGCGCCATAGCCTTTCTCGCCGTAGCCTGCGCTGCTTACATCGCTTGGCTCGCTTATACACTAGGCGTGCAAGCAGGCCGCCCAATCCTTATTGAATTATTCTGGCTTTCCGGAGCGATGTTCTTGCTTGGAATCATTTTTATCGCCCTTCCTCTCTCCGCGAAACGATTTGGCGGTGCGGGCGTATGCATTGCTTCTGTCCTGGGAGGTTCGCTGTTTCAATTGTGCTTAAGCATTATGGTGGTACGACTTGGCTTGATTGAACCTTTAACTGGAGCGGCTCTAGTTTTGGGCCAGGCCGCTTTTTCGGTTGCCGGCAATACACCTTTTATCTTGCTTCATCTAAAGCTGCGTCGGATTGGGACGCGGGACAAGACGAATGAATGAACGAGAAACGCAACCTGAACAGAAAACACTGGAGTTGTGGTTGAAATCCGCCACACGCGATTTGTGTTCGGAGGCAAGCGCCCGCATTCGCGCGGAGATCACGCAACACGTGGACTCAGCATGTGAAAGCTTTCGCGAACAGGGAATGCACGAGTTTGCGGCATTCCACAAAGTGCTGGATAGTCTGGGCAGTCCTGAAGCGGCCCGCGCGCGATACACAAAAACAAATCTTACTTGGAGCGAGCAGTTGTTGCTCGACTCGGTTCGGTTTCAGACGAAAGCTCTGAAGTGGATTCTTATCCTGTTTATTCCGTGCGGAGTGGCGCTACTTTTCGCGTTTTATGGCGAGGTTGGTTGGGTTCAGATTGGCCAGGTATTGGTGATGTTGTTTTTCTCCATTTGCTGGGTAGCTTTCGTGCAATTTGCCAATAGAAAGCCACGGCAAATTGGGGACAAACTGCGAATTTCCGCACTCATTGCTTTTTGGATAATATTTGCTGTTGGCTACTTCTTTAGAGCAATAATCGATCAAGATCGTATAAGTTTGCTGTCGCCGATTTTCTTTGGATTTTTGGCCGTTATACATTTGCCATTGGCGAAAAAGCTCTGGCGTGAGACGGCGAAATGAATACAAACGCCATAATTGAATGGCTGCACAGAGATGAGCTGGAATTCTGGCTATCGGAAGCATTGTGCCGGTGTTCGCAACTAACACGCGACCGTATCACTTATGAAATACGGAATCATTACGAAGCCTGTATGACATCGTCTGTCGAACAGGGTCTATCTGCGAGTGCCGCGCATCGTGCAGCATTACAGGCATTGGGAAGCCCGAAGGCATTCTCAAAACAGTGCCTGACATTGCGCGAAGAGGCATTTCTTCGATGGATGAAAAACCCGTTCAAGGGGATGACTCGGGCGCTCATGAGCTTTTTGATTCTGCCCATTGTCTTTTTGATTCCCTTCGGACTGATCGATATTCCGACAGGTTCTGAGCCAAATTACAAAGTATTCCTAGAGGCACATCTCAGTGAATCTCTCTTGCTGGCAGCTGCTGTTCTCGCGCTCGCAGCTACGCATCTCGTGGCCGCTTTTGGAGCGCGCCGATTTGGAGCGTTGGGCTTTAGCTGCGCATTTTTCGCTGGTTTAACAATTCATCAGTTGTGCCTAAGCGCATTGATGGTCCATACCGATACTATTGGAGGGTCGGCTGGGATTGCGTGGACCACCGGCACGGCTGTGTTGGCGGCCATTGCAAACATCCCGTTTTTCCGGTTGGACGCAAAATTGCGAAGACTCAAGAGCGCAGACTAGGAGCGAGCGTAATGAACATTGACCCAAAATTAGCTGCCCGCGAGTGGTTGAGAATCTCCACTGACGACCTCTGCGCTGCCGCGATTGAGCGCATAACCCAAGAGGTCGAGGCCCATGTTGTCGACAGTTTCAACGCATCTATAGCGCGCGGCACGAAAGAGGGCATAGCTATACAAGTCGCAATATCGAGTCTGGGTGATGCCCGCAAGGCGAATCGTAAATACCGAAAGTTGTATCTGACGATGCGCGAATCGTATATGCTTGAATCCGGCTATCTGGCAGTCCCTTCCTTCTCGACCAGAGCAGTCCTAGCAACGTTGTGGTTATTCCAAATTGCAGTTAATATTGAAATGCTTCGCACCCAACCATTATTTGCGTTGGCGAGCATTTTAACCGCGTCCCTTTTCATTCTTGTCGTCGCCGTAGTTCCATGGGGGCTAGGCAAGAATCGGCCCCGGTTGCAAGTTATTTCTTATGTTTTAGGAACGAGTCTGATAGGCTTGTCAGTAATATTTCAAGATTTTTTGCTGAATAATGCGTTTGGCTATTTATCTTTCGGGTGTCTCGCGCTTGTGCCAGTATGCGGTGTATACTTACATCGTTGGCTGCGAAAGATTAACAATCATGGACGAGTTGCGACGTCATGAACACCGAACCCAATTCCGCCGTACTGTCCGATTGGATTCAAACCGCCACCCACGGTCTATGCGATTCGGAGAAAGCGCGCGTCCGCATGGAAATTAGTGCGCACGTATCGGAACAGATAAACGCGCTGGTCGCGAACGGGTGTTCAACCGACTCTGCTTTGGCCCAGGCACTAAAAGAACTCGGCTCGCCGAAGAAGGCAAGAGCAAGATATCGACGCGTCTACCTCACGCGACACGATGAACAGCGCTTAAACGAATTTCGAAAGCCGTATACACTGATTACATTATGGATTTCGTTGACCAGCTTTGCCCTTGTGTTTGTTTCGTTCAACCTTATGTTCGAACCCGGCGAGATGTTGGCCGTCCAGATCTCCTTGAACCTCGTGGTAAGCGACCTGGCTGGATTTGCAATTCTGCGCTACACATTTTCTAAACAGCTTTCATTGCTACTGTGGAGCCAAGCCGCGTTTCTGCTTGCGATTGGGGTGATATTTTTATTGTGGGCGCTTTTCGTTGACTTTGAGACAATTGCGATTCGCGCACTAATGCTGATGCTTTCGGCGTGTACATTCGTGCGGTTTACGGCTTTCGCTTTCGAGGCTAAGCGGCTGCTAGCCAAGATAGAAAATGCCGACGGTGGTGCGGGCACATGAGTTGTACTTATTTTAGTAAATGGTTTGATATCGCCACGGCGGGTCTGTGCGACAATGCCAAGGCGCGCATCCGCGAAGAAGTTGAAGAGCACTATCACTCCGCACTCGAGTCAGCGCTTCAAACGGTGCAGGATATCGACCAGGCATCGTCAATCGCGGTTGCGACCTTGGGCGACGCGGAGATCGCTAATAAAGAATTTCGTGCTAAATATCTTACCATCTGGGAAGATCGAGATTTGAAAAATATCAAGAAGCATCGGACATGGCGGCAACGGCTCATCGCATTTTCATGGCTGATTTTGTTGGCATATATCGTGGTAATCAATTTCAGTCAATACAGCGACTTCTCAAAAATTGATTCCCTGTTCGACGTATGTTCGCACCCGTTTTATTGGCTCGCGATGTTGTTATTCCTCGGAAACACGGTATTCTGGCCCACGCTCTTTGGAGTTCTTTCGCCGCGCACAGTCGTGTTGGTCCGGGCAATCACGGTTCCCGTTTATACGTTCCTGGGAGTAATACTTGCCGCGTGGTTTGTCCCTGAATTCCGAAATTTCGCGATACCGATTGCGGTTGTATGCTCATCCCTCTTTTGCATTTCAGAATTCTGCACCCGCGCTCGCGCTGTACCGAAAACTGGGCCGCAACATAGGTATGTCTGTGTCTGTGTGAAACAACGGCAATGCGTAGCGCAACCCTTCGTTTCGGCGTCACTGCAATTCGGAGTCTGACTGAGCGACATGCGCCGAATCGGAATTCAGCGCTACATCATCGATTGGTAATCACAAACACCGCTTCATCCGCGAGCATGTTCGGCCAGATGTGCGCGGACCAAACGAGGCCGCGGCGGTTGAGGGGGAATTCGCGTTCGATGCGGAAATTGCGTTCGCGGCAGTATTCGCGGAAGTCTTTGATTGAGAGGACGTGGCGATTCGGGCTGAGCCACCAGGCGTAGGGAAGGTTTCGCGTGACGGGCGCGCGGCCGAGGAGCAGCGATTTCGCGCGGACTTTCCAGAAGCCGAAGTTTGGAAAGCTGACGATGCATTTCTTCCCCACCCGGAGCATTTCCTGCAAGACGTAATCCGGTTTTTTGATCACCTGCAACGTCATGCTGAGGATCACGAAATCGAAACTTTGATCCGGCAACGTGGTGAGGCCTTTGTCGATGTCCTGCTGGATGACGGAAATACCGCGCCGCACGCAGCTCACGATGTTGCCCTGCGACAGTTCGATGCCGGTGTCATCGACGCCTTTGTAATGGATGAGCTGATCCAGGAGTTCGCCGTCGCCGCAGCCGATATCGAGCACGCGACTGCCTTCTTCGACGAGGTTGACGATCATTTCATAGTCCACGCGGTGGCCTTCGTAAATGCTCGCCGACGCCGTTTTCGGCGGGCCGAGGTCCGCTTCGCTATCGGCGAAGGGCTGGCGGCGCGCGCCTTTCTTCGCCGGGTGCGCGACGTATTCGAGGAAGCCGCTAATCAGCTTCTTCATTACATCCACTTCGAGCAGAAAGGCGTCGTGGCCGTAGTCCGACTGGATATTGCAGTAAGTCACGTCCTTGCGCTGGCGCGTCAGCGCATCAACGACCTGTTGCGACTGATACGGCGGGTACAGCCAATCAGAGGAATACGACAGGACCATCGTCTTGCCTTTGACGCGCGCCATCGCGTTATCGAGTGAACCGTATTTCGCGCCGAGATCGAAATAGTTGATCGCTTTCGTGATGTAAAGATAGCTGTTCGCATCGAACCGGTTGACGAATTGTTCGCCCTGATAGTCGAGATACGTCTCGACGGAAAACTCGCTGTTGAAATCGTACCGGTATTCGCTGGTGAACCGGAGCGCGCGCCCGAACTTTTTGCCCATCGACTGATCGGACAGATACGTGATGTGCGCGAGCATGCGCGCAATCGCGAGGCCTTCGTCCGGCTGTTGGCCGGCTTCATAGTATTTCCCGCCGCAAAACGCGGGATCGGCCTGGATCGCGTGACGGCCCACGGAATCAAAGGCGATCCCCATCGCGTTCAATACTGGTGTCGTGGCGATGACGATGGACGACTCAACCATTTCGGGAAAGCGCGTCATCCATTCGAGCGTTTGCATTCCGCCCATCGAGCCGCCGGCGACACAGAGCAGTTTCTCGATGCCGAGATGCTCAATGAGAAATTTTTGCGCGCGCACCATGTCGCCAATGGTGATCACGGGAAAATCAATGCCATACGGTTTGCCGCTGGCCGGGTTGAAGGACGATGGCCCTGTCGATCCCTGACAACCGCCAAGCACATTGGAAGAGATGACGAAGTACTTCGTCGTGTCGAACCCTTTTCCGGGGCCGATCATGTTGTCCCACCAGCCCGGTTTTGCATCGCCCTCGGCGTGCAGGCCGGCGGCGTGGGCATCGCCCGACAACGCGTGCACAACCAGGACAGCGTTGGAATGGTCGGCGTTCAGCGTGCCGTAGGTTTCGTATGCGAGTGTAATGGGACCCAGCTTGCGGCCGCCCTCAAGTTCGAGTTGGTTGGGCGGTTCCGCAAAAGTGAACTGCTTAACTTCGACGAGCCCTACTGAGTCTTCTTGCGCCATTTACCGTTTCAATTCTTTCCTGGTCCAAGCGAGCGGGTATCGGCGGCTATTGCGGGCGTTCCGATGCGAATGTTGCGTTGTACGCGATGCGCTCATGGGACATTCCAATCCTTGCCGAATTATAACTTAGATTGGCCTGTGCGCACTTATGCGCGCGCGACGGCTGCCAGCGCCTGATCAAAATCCGCGAGGATGTCGTCGATGTCCTCGATGCCGCACGAAACACGCACCATGTTCGCAGTGACGCCGGCGGCGGCCTGTTGTTCGGCGCTGAGCTGCTGGTGCGTGGTGGATGCGGGGTGGATGACGAGCGTTTTCGCGTCAAGCACGTTGGCGAGGTGGGAAGCGAGCTTCACGCTGTCGATGAATTTTACGCCTTCTTCGCGTCCCCCCTTGATACCGAAGGTCATGATCGCGCCCTGACCCTTTGGGAGGTATTTCTGCGCGCGCGCGTAGTCCTTGTGGCTGCGAAGTCCGGGATAGTTCACCCATTCGACATTGGGATGGCCCTCGAGATAGTGCGCAAGCGCGAGCGCGTTTTCGCAATGGCGCGGCGCGCGGAGGTGCAAAGTTTCCAATCCGATGAGAAACATGAACGCGTTGAACGGCGACATCGCGGGGCCCATGTCGCGCAAAAGCGTGACCCGGGCTTTCAGAATGTAGGAAATATTTCCGACCGGCATGAACGCCTCGTAGAACTTCATTCCGTGATAGCTTTCGTTTGGCTCGGTCAGCTCGGGGAACTTGCCGTTGTTCCAGTCAAACCTCCCGCTATCGACAATGACACCGCCAATGGAGGTGCCGTGTCCGCCGATGATCTTTGTGGCGGAATGCACAACAATGTCGGCGCCATGGTCCATCGGCCGGAACATCAATGGCGAAGTAACGGTGCTGTCCACGATCAAGGGAATGCCGTTATCGTGCGCGACCTTCGCGATCGCGTCGAAATCAGGCACGTCGTTGGCCGGATTACCGATGGATTCGACGAACAGGAACCGGGTTTTATCGTCGATCTTCGCGGCAAAATTGGCGGAATTCGAGGCATCGACAAAGCGCGCCTCGATGCCGTAATCGCGGAAGGTGTGATGAAACAGGTTGTACGTGCCGCCGTAAAGCGTTTGTGACGACACGAAGTTCTGGCCGTTCTTGCAGATGTTCATGCACGCGAGGGCAACGGCGGCGGAACCCGAAGCGGTTCCCAATGCGCCGATCCCGCCCTCAAGCGCCGCCATGCGTTTTTCGAAGACATCCACCGTCGGATTCATGATTCGCGAGTAAATATTGCCGAATTCTTCAAGCGCAAACAGACGCGCGGCGTGCGCGCTGTCGTTGAATACGAATGACGACGTTTGATAAATCGGTACGGCACGGGAGTTCGTTGTCGGGTCTGGCGCCTGACCTCCATGCACGGAAAGCGTACCTAATCCGAGAGATGTGTCGCCCATACCGATCCCCTTTTTTCCCTATGCTTCGTTCCCGGAATTCAACGAGGGAACGCGAAGCACGGCTCCCCTTCCACGGGCGGCGTTACGCGTCGAACAGCGGCGTTGAGAGGTAGCGTTCGCCCGAATCCGGGAGTACAACGACGATGGTTTTACCGGCGAGATCGGGTTCGGCGGCCAAGCGCAGGGCAACGCTCACCGCCGCGCCACCGCTCATTCCGCTGATGATACCTTCTTCTCGCGTGAGCCGCCGTGCGTTCTCGAACGATTCTTCGTTGGTGACGAGCTCGACCCGATCAACAAGGCTCATGTCCAGGATGTCCGGTTTAAAGCCCGCGCCAAGTCCCTGAATTTTGTGTGGCCCAGGTTTTCCGCCGGAGAGCACCGGCGAATTCGTCGGTTCGATTGCGACGCTGAGTATCTTCTTGCCTTTGTCCTGTTTGATGTATTTCGACACGCCGGTAATCGTGCCGCCCGTGCCGACGCCTGAAACCAGTACGTCGATTTCGCCATCGGTATCATTCCAGATTTCCGGTCCAGTCGTCTTGTAATGAACTTCCACATTGGCCGGATTCTTGAATTGCTGCGGGATGAAGTAACCGGGGTTCTCGGCCACAATCTGTTCTGCCTGCGCAATGGCGCCGGGCATTCCCTTTTCACCGGGCGTTAGCACCAGTTGCGCGCCGAATGCCTTTAACATCTGCCTGCGTTCCAGGCTCATGGTCTCCGGCATGGCAAGGATAAGTTTGTATCCGCGCGCGGCCGCGACGAACGCCAACGCAATCCCCGTGTTGCCCGATGTCGGCTCCACAATCGTGCCGCCAGGTTTCAGCACTCCGCGCTTTTCCGCGTCCCAAATCATCGCCGCGCCGATGCGGCACTTGACCGAATAGGCAGGGTTGCGCCCTTCAATTTTGCCCAAAACTTTTGCGCCGAGTCCTTTGCCAAGTTTTTGCAGATGAATGAGGGGGGTATTGCCGATGCTGAAACTATTGTCTTCAAACACGCGCATGTGGACGTCCTCCGGAATTCGTTCAGTTGTGGGCGAGCGTGTCCGCGTTGCGCCAACTGGGCATACGCGCGGCTCATGGCTCCTGAGACAGTTTGGAGCAAATGGTAGCACCGCCGGAAAATACGAGTCAATCCGACCCCGCGCTGACATTTTATGCGGACTCCACGGGTTCGGGAGCTGTGGACTCCTGATCGAAAATGGCTTCGGCCAGTTTCCGAATTTTCGAGTCTAGGGGGAACGCTTCGGGCGGGATTTTGCCGCGCTGGAATAGGTCGAGGTATTGCTCGGTGAATTTGTTGGACCTTTCGATCAGTTCGCGTTCGGTCGGGAGCGCGTCGCCGTTTTCGTCTAATTTGGGCAGTGGCGGCAAATGGAGATTGCCAAGAATGGCAGCGGCCAGTTCTTCGGACACGCTTTGCTTAGCAGGTCGGTAACACGCGAGGACGTGGTCGCGTTCCATTTCCGCGAGAGGCTCGTCGAGCCGGGCGGCATTGTCGAAGGCCTCGCACATTTCCACGTCGCGTCCCTGCGCTCCTGCCTCAATAGCATGCTGCAAATAACCGTGCGCATGGGTTTCGTTGGTTTGCGGCGGGAGCTGGGCATCGGCGATGGAGTCAGGGTCGAGGCCGGTATCGTGCTGCGCGCGTTGGGCGTGGCGGAAAATGCCCTCTGGGGTAGGGGCTGCGAAATTGTTTTGACGAATAAAAGGGGTGTGCTGGGGACTGGCGAGTGTTCTGATGGACGCTCTGAGCTCGCGCATGAGTCGGGTGAACGCGATGATCGAATTGGTGTTAGCGGGGTCTGAGGTGTCGGTTTCGGAGTCAGTGATGTTGTTTGCGAGGTGGGTAGCAGCGGAACTGACGAGGACTTGTAGCGTGGCGACGTTGTGGGCGGCGTGGATGCCCATCGGGTTTGGGTGAGGCTGGGATTCTACGATGGCGAGGGCGTCGGTGAGGACGGTGTTGTATTCGGTTAATTGATATGGACAGATCAGCGGACAAGTTT
Organism: Candidatus Hydrogenedentota bacterium; assembly: GCA_034408725.1. Classification (GTDB taxonomy): domain Bacteria; phylum Hydrogenedentota; class Hydrogenedentia; order Hydrogenedentales; family SLHB01; genus JABWCD01. The sequence goes on along the minus strand of JAWXCN010000035.1, from coordinate 54,804 downwards.
CGGGATCCGGGGACGGTGTAGATGGTGTGGACGGATCGGTTAGTTTTCGGTTGGGGTTGGCGATGGGGCAGGTTTTCCAGAATGGACAGCTCGCAGAGCAGGTTCGAAGTCGGCGGGAGTAGATGCCGTGGATGACGGCGTTGCGGTTGCCGGGGGGTGCTCCGGTGAGGTCGAAGCCGCCGTGAATGGGCAGCGGCCTGAGGGATGCTCCGACGTGTTGGTGCAGGGTGTCGCGTCGGGGAGGCGCGCGCCGCAGATGCGGTGATTTAGCTGGGTTTCGGTTGTGTTGACGGTTTCGACCCAGGACTGGGTCCATGAGCGGGCACAGGGGGTGCCGGCGTTGGTGGTTGCGTTTATAGGCATGGTTGTAGTTCTCCTTACTTATATGGGGCGTGGCGTTGCATGTGGGAAGGCGGGTTTCGGGTATCGGGGTATCGGGTTCCGCAGATGACTGAGTCAATGCGTGGGTGGTTATTGGGAGTATTGTCCGCAGATTACAGAGATAGGGAGATGCGATACAGGCGCGCGTTGACAGCATGTGGACTTGGTTATACAATCCATCAACGGAAATAAATGGTTCTCGCACTGCGTCGCAATCAACATCTCCCGATTCGGCAACGCCACCGAAGCCCACGCCGCCACAATCTCAATCTCCGACGTCTTCCCCACGTCGCGGCCGTCGCAGTGAACTTTGCGCAACGCCCGCGACTCCAAAGAAAGCCCCTGATACCCCCGCACACACCAAGCCTTCCCCCGCCGATCCCGAAAATACTCCGACGCAAACTCCGCCCGCGACTCTGACGCGGACACTTCTCCGCAGCCATTCGCACGTTCACCAGACTTAAATCCGGAAAATGTCTTGACCGACGTCCCATCGCTACCGACTTCTCCAATCGTTTACGTCATATTCCCCGATCTACTGCCCACACTATTGCACTCGATCTTCCCATCTCGTGGTCGTGCTCGTACTCGCTTCGCCTTGACTTCTGCCGTCCGCTTTCGTTTCACCGCCTTAGAGAGCCCCCGCGCATCCCCGGCGCGATCGCGCACAACCACGACCGCCCGCCCAGCTGCTCAACCATTCGGTCCATCGCTCAAAAACTCCAGGGCTTTATTTCACCTACCGCCGATCAATAGCCCAACCCATTGCACTCCTGATCTTCCTCGTTACCAAATTTCCATTTGGTAATGCACTCTTGAAAAGCTCCCTTTTGATCTTCCAATTCACGTCGTTAGCGTGTCATTTTCCAATCTACATTAACAAGCTGCGCTTGGGACGCACGCGCTACGGAAGCTCCGCTTCGTTCCAGCCACGACTCGAGCAACGACCTTGTTAACCGACTACACATAAAAAGTATAATCACCTTATAAAAGCTGGTTGAGGCGAAGGGAATGGAAGGTAAAACATCGATGAAATCGGCCACGGTTGCGAAAGGCCACCGCCATGCAAATCGCTCCGAAGGTAAACAAACTCGACACGCCATCAGCCCGCAATGGCCGCCGGGAACTGTCGGCTCACGATGCGTCCAAGCACACGGAAGTACCTTACCTCCATATCCACTAAGAGTTGTGCATGAAATTCAAGAACCGTAACCTTCGCGCTTTGGCAGAAATGGTCATTGGGGACAATGTCAATTTTCCTTATCGCTCCAGCAGTCGCATAACTCAGTTTTTTGAAGAATGCGATTTAGATGTCGTACATGATGGAACGACCCGATGGGCATGGACAGCGGATCGTTTGGGCGAGTTGCTAAGTGAACCACAAAATGCGCCAAGTACGTTGCCCCCGCGCTTCGTTCACGTTCTCCGAGTTCTAATGCAGAAAGGGGATGCGGCAGACAACGATCCAGATCGCATGAGTGCGCTCGCAGAGCTAAACAAACCTTTGAGCCGTGAAGGTTTTGAAGCATTCTTCGGCGATGACAACCTCCTCTACGTTCGTCACATCGGGACACAAACTCTTTCAATAGCAAATTCACCTCACCGACCGTTCACGCCTGACGAGATGCGAAAAAGGGAAAATTTGTCGAGTTACCTCGATAGTTGCTCGGAAGACAACCTGATTGAAGAAGTGCTGCTTCCTCTCTTCCGACAACTAGGTTTCCAGCGCATTTCGGTCGCTGGACACAAGGACAAAGCACTCGAATACGGAAAGGATATGTGGATGCGCTTTGTCTTGCCAACTCAGCACGTTCTCTATTTTGGCTTGCAAGTAAAGAAAGGCAAACTCGATGCCGCCGGTAGCACCCAAGGGTGCAACTCCAACATCGCGGAGATACTCAATCAACTTTTGATGATGTTGGGGCACGAAATCTTCGATCCAGAAACCAGCAAAAAGGTGCTCGTCGATCATGCCTTCATCGTAGCGGGCGGTGAAATCACGAAACAGGCCAAAAACTGGCTGGGTGGAAAGCTGGATGCTACTAAGCGAAGCCAGATTCTATTCGTGGATCGTGAAGACATTCTGAATTTGTATGTCGTTTCAAACCTAGCTTTGCCAAAAGGTTCCACGCCTCCGCCGACCGATTTTGGTGTGGAAGATGAAATTCCGTTCTAGCGGTGGTCATGACATGCACGGACAAATTGAGCATTCCTCATTGAGCCCCAGCGACTAGTTACTGGCAAGGGAACGGACAACCGCGCGGCGTTTAAGGAGAAGACTCTCTCTCAACTGAACGACGCGAGAATCAAGTCTGAATCTTCCTTGATCTGTAGTCCTCCTGCGGCTACAGTGTGGCTACCGTATCGCTTTAACGTCAGGGGGAGGACCCGTCAATGGCCGTGCAGTTCGGTGTTATCTCCACAAACAGCACTTTCGCTCGCACGTCAACAACACAGAGGGATGCACCTTTACGAGACGAAGTTTCAGAATATAGCTACTCCGTAAATTACATCTGTCAACCATTAGCTGATTATGCTTTCTCCAGTCGAAATTCAGGAAATCTTGCACCGGCGTTGGGCAAGATAGACTTTCAGATCAAACTCAACAGACCTCGGTCCCACACCCTTGCTATCCTACGCAAATTTTTATTTTCGCGACGCCTACGTGGCAACAAAAAAAATCAACAAACAAACTGAGCAATGCCATGATCAATATTGTATGGGGCAGCACAGATAAGCCTGTTGCGACCAAGCGGCTCGCCCATCTCCTCGGTGCGCAGGCGGACCTCGAAGGCACTCTCTACATTGGATACCCAATAATTGGAACGCCTGAAGGTTCCTTTCCGATCGATGCGTTACTTGTCTCGCCGACCAAAGGCCTCGTTTTATTCGGTGTGGTTGAAGGTAAGGTTCTTCCGGACTACGTAGAGGCGCAAGACGAAAGCTTTAAAAAGATGTATGCAAAGCTGCTTCAGCATCAAAGTCTGACCCGCAAACGGAATCTGCTTGTTGACATTCATACTGTCACTTTCGCGCCTGCCATTCCGCAAATTGAAGCTGACGGAGAGCATCTTCTCTGTAATGGCGACAATTTGGTTTCGGCTATCGAAAAAATGGATGTTATTGACCGGGAGGTTTTTCCCGCACTGGTTTCGGTAATTCAAGCTATCTCAACATTGCGAAGGGGCCGGAAAAAGCGCGAGCTGCACAACCAAAGGTCAAGAGGCACTAAGATAAAGGCGCTGGAGGATTCAATCGCCAACCTCGACAGCGAGCAAAGCGCCGCAGTAGTCGAAACATACGAAGGGGTTCAGCGAATTCGTGGTCTAGCCGGATGTGGCAAAACTATCGTTTTGGCTTTGAAGGTCGCATACTTGCATGCCCGCCATCGGGACTGGTTGATCGCAGTGACATTCAACACGCGGTCGCTGAAAAAACAGTTCGAAAACCTCATTACGACCTTCGTGCTGGAACAGGCAAACGAAGAGCCAGACTGGGACAAAATCCGCATCTTAAATGCATGGGGGGCACCGGGCGGAACTGACCGCACTGGCATTTATTACGAGTTTTGCCAGGATCACGGCGTGGAGTATCAGGATTTTGGAACTGCCAAAAATCGCTTCGGATCCGACAAAGCATTTGAAGGATCGTGTGAAGCGGCCCTTGAAGGAGTCAAACAGTTCGTACCAAAATACGACGCGATTCTGGTCGATGAGGCCCAAGATTTTGCGCCAAACTTTTTGCTGCTCTGTTTCGAATACCTCAAGGACCCGAAGCGCCTTGTCTACGCATACGATGAGCTGCAGAATCTCGGGAACAGGTCACTTCCTCCTACCGAAGAAATCTTCGGGAAAAACGTGGATGGAACTGCCCGCGTCGTCATCCACCCACCCGAGACAGGCAAGCCCAAGCAGGACATCATCCTCGACACCTGTTACCGCAACTCCCGGCCTGTTCTGTCCACGGCTCATGCGCTTGGGTTTGGGGTTTACCATGCTAAGGGCCTTGTTCAGATCTTCGAAAATAAAAACCTATGGTTCGACATTGGCTATCAAGAGGCCAATGGAGAAATCAAAGACGGCGAATTCGTGACTCTCAGTCGCACGCCGCAATCCAGTCCTGAATTTTTGGAGAAACATTCCTCCGTGGAGGACTTGATTCAGTTTGAAGCCTTCGAGACGGCAGAAGCACAGACTGCGTGGCTCGTCGGGCAGATTAAGCAGAACCTGAGTGAGGACGAACTTATTCCTGACGACATTGTCGTCATTAATCCTGATCCGATAAAAACCAAGGATGCAGTCGGGGAGGCCCGACGTATGCTGATGCAGATGGGAATCAACTCGAACCTCGCTGGAGTGACGACGATTGCCGATGTTTTCACCGAACCAGGGACTGTGACTTTTACCGGGATCTTCCGCGCGAAGGGGAATGAGGCTGCGATGGTTTATGTGATCAACGCACAGGATTGTTTTGGAGGGTTTTCTCCAAGGGATGTCGCACGCGTCCGAAACCGCCTCTTCACGGCCATCACTCGCTCAAAGGCATGGGTGCGAGTTCTTGGTGTCGGGAAGGACATGTTGGCTCTAAAGAGGGAATTTGACAAGGTGAAAGCGGAAAATTTCGCGCTGCACTTCGTCTACCCAACTGAACCAGAGCGGAAGACAATGATGACCGTAAACCGTGACATGTCGAAAGCGGAACAGGACCGATACAATAAACGCAAGATCAATTTCGTCGACATTATCGAATCTTTAGATTCAGGAGATAGCGTTATCGAAGACTACCCCGAAGAACTGGTGAAGAAGCTTCAAAATGTTCTTGCCAAAAAGACCAGAAGTCGCCGGAAATGACACCAAAACAAACGCTAAAAGAGATCTATCAACTCACCGAGGCTTTGGTGGGATTGAGCCTTTCGAACGAGCAACATTTCCCAACGACGCGGGGGAATGCTAATGCCGCGTTCGAAATTTCAGTGAGCTCTGCCGCACGAATGAGCGTCGCACTAAAGAATTTGCCTTATCGTGACGTCTACTGGGAATTGGAGAAAGCGCAGTGCTTCAATTTTAAGATGCTGGACGGCGCGTTGATTTTTTTGCGTTACCGTTTTTTGGTCGGAGTCATCTGCGAACATTCTCTCTCATACTTCCCGTCTCCGGACTTGGAACATTTCCAGAACGATCCCGAGGTCTATCTTGACGATGAGATCTACGCGGAAGTCGTTGCGAAGAACATTGTGCCGTTCCCTATCCGTTTCGATTTTAGCAACGACGATAAGAAGTTTGTGGAGGTTGACCACCCGTACTCCCACCTAACGCTCGGCCAATATACAAACTGCCGAATACCCGTCTGCTCACCTCTCGGACCGCTGGCTTTCGGCGGCTTCATATTGAGAAACTTCTACAACACGGCTTCCCGAAAATACAGCGCCAAGATTCCAACAAGCAATTTAGGATTCGTCAATACTATCACCGCGAAGGAAAGAAAAATCCCACATGTTGTTTGTGGCGCGTAACTTCGCCACAGGAAAAACACGAACATGATAGGGACAGCCTCGTTTTTTGACACCCACCCGTAATTACTTCAGCAGCACTGATTAAATCGGCGGATCGAACTTTCGAAGTTGAAATATCCGAAAACGGAAAGCGAACTAAAACGACATCACCGATCGAGTAGCTCCGCATACGTGTCGTTCGCGTTGTTGTCCCATATCGAACCCAACGACGACTCGCTCACCTTCAGCCAGAATTCCTCCTCGTCGTCGGCAAGCACTGTGGCAAGAATCGACGACCCCTCTGGAATTTCAATCTGCTCCAAAAGTTCGATCTTTCCGTCCTTCATCACTGCTTTAATCGTGTTAAGCATCGCCGTTTACCTTTATCCGTATCTACGTCTACCTGTGCAAAGGCTTGCCGGGCAAACCACCCTGCCGAAGATCCCACGCCGCGCCCACCCTATTATCTCGTGACCAAATTTCCATTTAATCACGCACTCCTGAAAAGCTCCGCTTTGATCCCGTCATTTTCTTGAACCAAATCTGTGTCCATCTGCGTAATCTGTGGACAAAACTCCCCTCCCCGCAATGCTCTGGGGGAATTGAGGAGGAATTGAGGGACAGACTACGAATTGAGCCCACCCTATCGCCATTTTTGTTTGCGCGCAAGAACGACCGCGGCATAACCAACTAAACGACCTCACCGATCAAGTAGCTGCGTATACGTGTCGTCCGCGTCGTTGTCCCATATCGAAGCCAACGACGGCTCGCTGACCTTCAGCTCCTCGTCGTCGGCAAGCACCGTGACAAGAATCGACGACCCCTCTGGAATTTCAATCTGCTCCAAAAGTTCGATCTTTCCGTCCTTCATCACTGCTTTAATCGTGCTAAGCATCGCCTTTTATCTTTAATCATGTCGAAGCCTACCTGTGCAAAGGCTTGCCGGGCAAACCACCCTGCCGAAGATCCCACGCCGCGCCCACCCTATTATCTCGTGACCAAATTTCTGGTCGGACACTCTTGTAAAGCCATTACTCCTGACCAAATTTCCATTCGGTCACGCACTCCTGAAAAGGCCATATCTCGTGATCAAATTTCCATTCGGTCACGCACTCCTGAAAAGGCCATATCTCGTGACCAAATTTCCATTTGGTCACGCGCTCTTGAAAAGCTCCGCTTTGATCTTTTCCCCGTGTCCCCGTGGTTTCAATATTTCCCCTCTAATGGACCAAGCAGCCAGTTGATAAGGACTTTTTTGTATGGTAAAGTACTTTGTGACACAAATTTGACGCGCAATTGCCCGGCGGCCTTTGTTGCCCGTTGGACTGCGTTCCCGGGAGATGATTCATGCTACGCACAATCACGTATTCCTTCACAGCTTTTTGTGCCGGTTTTCCCCTTTCGTTCGTCCTGCTCAACATCGCCGCTGGCGACCGATCGCACGCCGACATCCTGCCGATGACCATATTTCTTGGAAGTTTCCTCGGCGCTGCCGGTGCCGTTGTCGGCGCTATTCTGGGTGGCGTCGCAGCGTTAATACCGCTCCTTAAAAACAAAGCCGAAATGCCGGGAAACGCAACAGCCACGCCCCATCCCGAACACCCCACAGATTAGCTTCATTTGGTTTTCTCGTTACCAGATGGAAACTTGGTAAGCGCTCTTGAAAAGCTCCGATTTAATCACGCCTACGCACGGTGTCCCCCCGTGGTTTCAATATTATCCCGGCATTTAATTCAATCTGTGCCATCTGTGAAATCTGTGGTTAAAACTCCTCTTGAAAAGCTGTGCTTTGGTCTTTCCCACCGTGTTCCCGTGTCCCCGTGGTTTCAATTTCTACCCCTAAATTGAATTGAATCTGTGCCATCTGTGCAATCTGTGGTTAAAACTCCCATTGAAGAGCTGTTGCTTTGGTCTTTCCCACCGTGTTCTCCGTGTCCCCGTGGTTTCAATTTCTTCCCCTGCATTTAATTCAATCTGTGCAATCTGTGGTTAAAACTCCCATTGAAAAGCTGTGCTTTGGTCTTTCCCCCGTGTTCCCCGTGTCCCCGTGGTTTCAATTTCTTCCCCTGCATTTAATTCAATCTGTGCCATCTGTGCAATCTGTGGTTAAAGCCCCTCTTGAAAAGCTGTGCTTTGGTCTTTCCCACCGTGTTCTCCGTGTCTCCGTGGTTTCAATTTCTTCCCCTGCATTTAATTGAATCTGTGCCATCTGTGCAATCTGTGGTTAAAACCCCTCTTTTCCCCCGTGACCTCCGAGCCTCCGTGGTTTCAATTTCTTCGCTGCGTTTCCTTGATCCCAATCCGCGCCCATCTGCGTAAATCTGCGGACACACCACACGCTGAAGCGAGTGCAACGCCCCGCCCCTTATAGATAAGGAGAACTCCATCCATGACAACTATCAAAACGGTCAAGTCGCGCACCGCCCCCCTACACCCCCCCTTGTATCGTCAAAAAATTAATCTGTACACCCCCCTTTCGCGGCGCTTTGCGTCAAAGTGGAACGAGCGGCTCTCCGGGGTGGTCTGTGCGCAGGCGGCGGGCGGCGTGGATTGGTATAATGTTTACATGACGACAATCCATCCGAAATCTGTCCGGCGCAGGTTGCTTACCGTGTTGTACGAGCGTTATCTCAAGGACCCGTTGGAAATGCTGACGCCGGAGGACGTTCTGGCAGACAGCATGGTGCCGAAGCAGGATGTGCTCGCCAACATGCATTATCTTGGAGACAAGGGTTACGTCGAACTGATGATGGGGTACAATCCGCCGTGGTTCGCCGCGGTGCGCATCACTGCGCAAGGCATCGATCTCGTCGAAAACCGGTACGAATTCAATTTGCATTATCCCCCCGCGCCAAGCGACATCGAAGAGACATTTGCATCGGTGCCGGCGCTGATGGAAAGGCTCGTCGAACAGGCCGATTTTGCGCCGCTGGACGGAGAAGAACGAAAGTGCCTGTTGCGCGACGTGTTGTATCTGCGGGATGAGCTTGCGCGGCCCGCGACGCGCTGGCGGACGCCGGTAGTCGAAACGGTCATTGGCTGGATTGAAGGCTATTTCCAGGACCCGCAGGACGTGCTGCCGGTGTTGGTTGAGCTGCGCGCGGCCATAAGCGCGGAACGCGAATAGAATTCCGGATCAGCCTGCTTCGCGGCGCAGGCTCTTGATCAATTCAAGCAGCCGCCCCTCGACGTCGTAGTAGCGGAATACGCCCTTCTTGTCGAGCACGACAACTTGGGGAATCGAAAAAATATCGTAGAGATCGAACGACGCCGTCTCGTTGTCGATGCCCACCGGGTACTGAACACTGTTTGTCTGGAGAAACGCGCGTACTTCGTCGGACTCACTGATGCTGTCGCAAATGCCGACAACGGCGACGTCATCCGTTTCACGAAACACCTCGTGCAAGGTGTTCATCATCCGGATACGCGTCAGGCTCTGTTCGGTGGTATCGAACCCGCCCCAAAAGACCAGTACGATAACCTTGCCCGCGAGCGATGCGATGGTCACCGGGGTTTTCGCATCCGCCACGTTGAACCATTCCTTGCAGTCTATCGGTGGAGCAGGCTTGTCGCGGAATAATTCCAGTTCATTCCTCACCGCGTTGGGATCGCAAGGCGAGGTGTCGGGCGTGAATTCGATCAATTGAATGCGTTGCGGCGCAGGGTCGGAAAGCGCGAGCGAAAAATCCGCCCGGGTAAACCGGCGAGGGTGCTCGGCGCGGAACTGGGCTTGCCCATCGTGTGGCGCGCGCAAAAGCCGTAACGCGAATGATCCGTCGTCAGCGGTAACAGTCCATTCCTGGGGTTCAAGATTCGTGGACGACACAATTACGTTGGCCTGCGGCGCGCCGGCCTCATCTACAATTGTTCCTGTAATGACAGGCAATTCGGTGATGCGCAAGGGCGAGCCGATCGCAACGTCCGCGTCGGTGACCGTGACTCCTACGTCCGTACCCTGCTCTGCAATGTAACCATCCGGCGCGTCGACGTGAATCTTTCCGTCGCCCGCGCTTGCGCGCAGCTCAAATGAACCATCGACGCTGGTGAGCGCGGAATCGTAGATCACGCCTTCCTTGACATAGTGGACGTTTACCCCAGCGACAGGCCGATCATCCTTGCTGGCCACTCGCCCGGAAATACGATGCGCGGTTGCGAGGGCGACGTCACACACCGCCTCGTCTTGATCAATGCGCACGCTCACGCGCACCGGTTCTGACGATGCGTACTCCCTGTGCTTCGCAACGACAAAGTAATCGCCCGGTTCGAGTATTGCGTCGTAAAAACCATCCGAATCACTAAGCGCTTCCTTGTATTTCCTCAAGGGCGGAGGACCGACTTTCGATATCGACACGCGCGCGCGCGGGACACCCAGCTTGTGATTGTTGGTCGCCCTCCCGCGCAGCACGATTCCCCGCAGCATCTGGAGGGTGAGTTCCTTGTGATCGACGGGATAGTACGGGATATGTTGGTCCGCGTATTCGCGGTGGGTAACCGTGAAGCTGGCGTAACCTCCTTTCGGCAGGAAGGCGAGATTGAGTTTCCCGGTGTCGTCACTTCGCGGATTCGGAAATCCGAGCGGCGCAAGGTCTTCCACGGAAGCATGGAATTCGTTATTCACAAACAGGGACAGCACGCGCGCGCCGGCAATCGGGCGGGGCGGTTCGGGCGCGCCCGTGCGTGGATCGAGCCGCCGCTCCAAAAGCTGCAACGAGACCGTGGCCGGTTCGCGGAGCACGATGCCAACGCTCGCGTCACCCGCAACGCGCGCATCCATGCCACCGCATGCAAGTCCTTCCTTCCAGGCAACGATCTCCACCAGCCCCGTGTCTACGCCGTCAAACGAAAATGTTCCATCCGGTGCGGCGTCGGTTTTTCGCGGCGCGCGGTCCTGGTTGAGCCATACTGACGCGTTAGCAACGGGATTGGCCTGAGCGTCCGTGACGATTCCACTAACCGTATGGCCGTAGCTGGCGCAGGCCAAACATACGAAGATCAGCGCGAACAAAACGATTCGCATTTATTCAACCCGCGACCGGCGTTCCAAGCGCCACAATTGCAGAGGCAGGCGGCAGACCAGCGGTCTCTAGGGCGACGTTGCCATTCGCATCAAGCAGGTATGTCGTCGCCGGCCCCGGTGATTTGCCTTGGAGAACGATTAGGCCACCGGCCTCGCCGGAATACAGGCCATCTACAACGACAACGAACAAAACGTCCGATACGGACAGCGTTTTTCGCGCCACGGACAGCGCATCGATCACCATCGCCGCTTCATCGGGTGTCGTGTACATCACGACCGCGGGCGCGCCCGCATCCAACTCTTCCCGCGACGGCAACGCGCCCGCGAGCACCGGGTTCACGTGCCACTCGAGCGGCTTTCCGGTCAATCCTTTTTGCTTCGTTAGTTTGGCGCTTTTTGAATTGGCGGGCTCGACCAACACGATGCGGCCCAGGTCCTGGCTTGCTCCAGGCTGAATATTGAATGGTATCGACCGCCCAAAAATATCGTCGCCGGCTGATGCCAGGCATGCGGATGGGACAAAAGGCACAACGTGATTCCAACTAAAGCGGCCGTCGGCGCCGCTTGTCGTTTGCCACAATGGCAATGGTTCATCATCGGCATCGCTTTGAAAAAGTCCGCCGACTACGACACCTTCGACGGGCTTTTCTTTCGACGTCATCACCTGGCCGGTCACTGTACCCAGCGAAAGCAGTTGCACCACGGGTTCCGATTTCGCGGCCATATCGATTGAGAATAGCGCGCCTTCGCGCGTTGCGGGCCGTTCGGCCATACCAATAATTTTATTGGTCTTCGGCGCGCTGGCAACCTGAAGTGTTACCGTGCCGTCCGCTCCGGTGATGTACCAGCGATGCTGCATGGGGCGGATCATTCGCACGATCACGCCTGCGACCGCTTTTTGATCCGCATCCACGATCTTCACCTTGTAGCCTGGCAAGGGCGCAAGGTAAAACGCCGGCAGCGTCGCCGTTTCGCCTTGCTTTACGGTGAGCGATATAAAAGGCCGTTCGGGCTGCAAGAACCCAGCCGCGGGTTCGACGCGGACAGTGTTTTCTCCCTCGACCGCATCGAACTCGAAAGTGCCGGAATTATTGGTCGTGATTACCGCGGCGGGCGAACCAAATGCCGCAAGCGAAACGCGCGCTCCGGATACCGGATCGTTCGTCACGGCGTTACGCACTTCGCCGCGTATTGTCCCTGTCCCCGCGACGCGCAACACCACCTCCTGGGACACCTCCTGTCCGGAGACCGTCAGCTTTTCCCATCCCGCGCTTCGGAGTTCGGCGCTTGCGGATTGGAACGCGTAGGTATTCGGATTCAATCGAACGACAAACTTGCCGGTCCCGTCGGTCTTAGCGAGCACGGTATCGTGCGGAGGCCGCGCCGCGCTGATTACGATTACCGCATTCGCGACGGCCTGACCGCTGTCTCGCGCCACGACGCTTCCGCGCAAAATCACTCCTTCGTACAATTGCACGCGGACAGTCTGGTCACCCACTGTTATGTCACCCACACCTTGCTGCGCGTAATTTGGATGGCCAACCTTTATGGCGATCTTCGCACCGACCGGCAGTTCTGGAACTGAGAATCTTCCTTCAGCATCCGTTTGGGGTTCGGAATGACCCTGCTCGACAAGTTTGGCCAGCGGGATACTCACTTTTGCGTTGCCAAGCACCAACACCCGCGTGATCCGCGCGCCGGCAATCGGATCGCCTTTAGGACTTATCACCCGTCCTCCCACGCTTCCTGGGGAAAGCAACGTGATGCTCAGGTCTTTTACTTCGTCCGCTGGGCCGACGGTCGCGCTTAGACCGCCAAATGCGTAACCGTCCGCATATGCAAAGATGCCCAACAGACCCGCTGGCACGTTATCGAATCGAAATGCGCCATCGGCGGATACCGTCGTTTGCATGAGCGCGCCGCCAAGCCCCGGCTCGATGTAGACGCGGGACCCCGGTATGGCCTTGCCTCCCTGCGCGACGACCTGACCTGAAATCGTCGCCGCGGTGCTTGCACAGCACGCGAGGAAGCACACGAATACATATTGTTTCACCGGTGTCTCCGGAAGCAGGTTAATGTTTTGAAACGCGCAGGTCTGAAATCTTGCACGGTCCTTCTATTGCGCGAATTCCGGCGCGCCCTTCCACAACATGTGATTCATCGATCAACTCCGATGTCTGCTCGTCGTTTACGAAAACGAGAATCCGTTCGTCTTTCGCAGTGACCCGCAATGTATATGGCGTGCGCGCTTGCAACGGCATGGATTTGGCCTCGAGCAGCACCCATTGCCCGTCCCGCATTCGCCATATATTTACGCCATCGCCGTACAACGCGACGGAATACATATCGGTGATGACGCCATCTTTTTCGGATGCGCGAAATACGAGCGACGGAGCACCTGTCCCGTCAAAGACTACGGTTGCCTGGGCGACAATGTCCTGCGCCTTGAATCCCTTTACGACCGCGGTGCTCACTCCCGTGCCGTCGCGGACTTGCCCCTCCTGGACCGCCGCATCGCTCGGCACCATGTTGGTGATGCCGTCCTCGAGAGGTGTCCACGGTCCGGCAACCTGCAATCCCTTTTCGGCAATCGGCTCGAGCGCGGTTAAATCCGCTGGTTCAGGTTGTGATGTTGTCGCGCAACCGGTGATGACTACGAGTGCGAAGATAGAGATGCGGTGAATGCGCATGGATAGAGACCCGTGTTCGCTGGATTGTTGACAAGAGTATACTACGAAGCGACGACGAATTTCAGGAGATGCCGGTAGGCACTATCGCTGGGAAAGCATTCGCCCAAAACTGAGCGTTACGTCTCGCTGAAGAAGATCGTAGTTCGTGCGATAGCTCGAGACAAGCGCCTCTTCATGGCTTGCGCCGTTCTGCAATTGTTCCATCATGTCCGCAAGGCCGCGTTGACCCCAGCGGTTCCAAAGATAGTGTACGGTGGCGTGGGATTGCCGGTACGCGAGTTGAAGCTGATCGGGGCCCAGCTTTTTGAGTTGGGCCTCCTCGAGTGACGCAAGCGCGAAGAGCAGCCCTTGTGCCTGCGCTTCCTGCAACAATGCGGTATCGGCGGCGGCCATCTCGCTGGAAAACGTTTCGGCCAACCCTTCGTTAAACCACCACGGCACATTGCTTCCGGCCCAATAGCGAACAACGCAGTGGGTGTATTCGTGGTATAGACGGCGCGTGAGTTCGTTCTCCGGCAGCATCTGGCCTTGAGAGTCCCTGATCGGAACGCGAATTTTGCCGTCATAAACCGCGCCCACATGTTCTCCGAGTTGTGTTGATTTCGCGAAATCCGGCGCCGTATACACGACAACCTGAATAGGCGTTGCCGGATGCACACCCCCGGTCTTTCGGCCGATCTCACGGTACGCGCGTTCGAGTATTTGAAGCGTCTTTCCTAAATCGACGCCGTTGGTGCCTTCCTTGTAACTGATCTCGAAGTGGGTCGACGCGTATTTGTTGAATCCCCCTTCCACACCTTCCTCGCGATAGGCCTTCTGCAACTTTCCCTGCAAACTGGGCCGGTTGGGTTGGATTTCTCGCACCGTCTCCCATTGCGCCAGGGCGGACGCCAGATCGTTTTGCCGGTAATACGCGTCGCCCAGAAGTTCTTGCGCGTCGAGATTCGACTGATCGAGTTCGACGGCTTCCTCGAGCCGGTATACGGCGTCAGAATTCATGTCGAGGTGAAGATAGTACGATCCGAGTTGGACCAGGGGGGATGCATTTTCCGGGTCCACGCTGATTGCCAACGTCAACAAATCGGTCGCGGTTTGAAAATCGTTAATGCGCGCCAATTCATTGGATTGCGCCTGGTAGGCGTTACACAGGTTCCTTCGGACGGTTTGATTGTCTTTCGCAAGCTCGTATGCTTCGCCGAATTGTTGAATCGCGGCGTCCCAACGCTTTTCAATATATGCAGCGACGCCCAACGCGTTGAAATCCGCGGCGGAATCCGCCCAGACCGCGCAAACGCCCAGCGCTACCGGCAGTGTATAACGAAGCATGTAAAGCCTGAATTTCATGATTTACGGCAAGAGGGCAATCGCGTCGATTTCGATTCGGAAATCCAACGGTAGCCGCGCGGCCTGAATGGTTGTTCGCGCCGGCGGATTCTGCGAAAAATACTCTTTATATATGCCGTTCATTTCCCCGAAGTCATTCATATCGGACAAATAGACGTTGGTTTTCACGACGTGTTCAAGGTTTGTACCCGCCCCTTCCAATACTGCCCTGATATTATCCAGTGTTTGCCGCACTTCCACCTCGAACGAATCCCGCCGCGGACCGCTCCCGTCTGGGGCCATTGGGCCTTGTCCGGATAAAAACACCAGGTTGCCAGCGATTGTTGCATGGCAATACGGACCGACTGCGGGCGGAGCTTTTGGCGCGGTAATGCAGCGTTTGGACATGGACGGATAGACCTCATATTTTTCCGAAGAATCGGTTAATGGAAGGTAGCACAGGGGCCGATTCCGGTCAAACCGCCGCGCCGTGCATCAACGAAGATTTTTACGGTCACAGTGGCGTCGCGAATCTCATTCTTTCCCGCCAGCGGCGCGGATCACCTCGGCGGTTTCTGAGTGTTTGCGATCTATTGCGAGGGACAATGGTGTTTTGTTTTCTTCTCCTTCGCGGGCATTCAAATCCAACCCTTTCTGAATAAGGAATCGCGCGAGTTCTGTTTGGCCGTTTTTTGCGGCGGTGTGCAGCAACGTGTATTTGGTATGTGTGATCGCGTTCAGTCCTTCGGGCGAGAGTTCGAGCAAGTATACGAGCATGTCCTGGTGGCCCGCCATGACGGCCATGTGGAAAGTCGTCCAGCCGTCGGTTTGAACCATGTTCACATCCGCACCGTTGTCGACGAGCAGGCGGGCCAGTTCGAGATTGCCGAGATCGGCCGCTTCGTAAATTGGGGCCCATTTCTCGAACGTGCCAAGGTTTGGGTCTGCTCCACGTTCGAGCAAGAGCTTGCACAATGCAATGTCCTGGTTGCGCGCGGCCATGCTCAACGGCGACGAATCATCTTTCCCAACCAGGTTCGGGTCGGCGCCGTGGTTTAGCAATACCGGTAGAATGTTTTTGTAGCCTTTCTGAATTGCATGCTGGAGCGGCGTCTGGACGATGCCGTCGGCGAAATTCGGGTCCGCGCCATGCTGTAACAACGTGGCGACGTACTGCGGTCTGCCCCAGCTCATGACGATGCATAATGGTTGCCACCCGCTTTTGTCGATTACGTTTGGATCCGCGCCGTGTTCGAGCATGAACAACAAATTGTCCGGCTGCATATCGTTTAATGTGAACTGCAGTAGCGGCGTTCCTTCCGGGTCAACTGCATTGATATCAGCGCCCGCTGTTATCAACCTTTCAGCCAAATCATAATTGCCGGCATTGATCGCGAGTCCGAGCATGGACCAACCACTGCGTGTTTTCGTGTTGGGATCGCTGCCGGACGCTAACAGCGATTGCACTGCCTCTGAATCATTCTCGACGATGGCCCGTTCGAGGGGCGATCTATCCGGGAATGCGGCGCCGTCCACGGCCCAGGCTTTGAATGCGTTGTACTCGTCTATATTCGACCAGACCATATCGTGCCACTCGTCCTTGAGTTCCTGAAACAAAAACGAGGCGGTTTCCTTGTCGCGTTCCGCGCAGGCCATCCATGCGAAGTCGTTGCGCCTGCGGTTTGAATTGGGATACTGCTTCAGGAAGGCGTTGTACCCGGCGCGGACGCGGTCCCACGAGAATGAATATATCTCCTCGTATCGGGTCTCCCCTTCCCATTTGCGCACACTGGTGGCAATCAATGCAAAGAGCGTCAGGCCGTCGTCACCGGGAACGCGATCCGCGGCTTCGTTCGCGAATGTTTTGATTTGGGCGGGAGTTCCGCGCCAGCGCGGAAGCAGGCCGCGGATGCGCTCCATATAGAGCGGATAGTAGAGCGGTTCGTGGGCTACGCCGGCGTTGTACGCGGCGGTAAACTCGTCTTCCGTTTTGCCGCCGAATACACTTGAAAAAACGCCGTACACCAACCCGGAGAGGCTGGTATCGGCAGGGCGCGGAAACTCTATGGCGAGCGTACACAAGTTGGTGTAGTACTCCGCATCTTTAGGCTCGACGTTTGCCGCTTCGTCCATAACGGCGCGCGCCTTGGTCATGTACGTCCGGTACACCTGAAGGTTGTGGGGCGTGACGGTGTCTATGTATCCGCTTCCACGCGCTTTCCATGCCTGGCCGCAATTGAGATCGAACAGATAATTTCTGGCCGCGATGGAATTCGGGAACGCTTTCTTCCATTCTTCAACTGCCTGTTCCGCCTGTTTCAATTCTTCGGCGCCCAGGACGCGCGAACGGCTGGAAAGATAATCGTAAAAGGCCTCGAGCTGCCACGTGCCTGAAGGGTAGCGGGTCTCGTCGCGCCGGAGGCGTTCGGCAATTTGCTCGATGGCGTCGAATCGTTTCGCGTTGCGAAGGATGCGGGCCTCGTAATCATTGACCTGGGCGTTATCCGTGAAGTCATCGTCCGTTGTTAGCACCTTGGCGCCGGTTTCAGCCCAAAGTCCGTAGACACCGTTGCCCTTCATTACGTTTCGATTGAGATTGGCGCCGGTGTCCGCGGTGAACACGTCAACACCCGTGTGTTTGTTGTTTGTAATTGTATTGCCGATGAGGCGCGCCAACATTCCAGGGCCATCGAGGAAAACACCGCTGCCGCCGTTTCCGTCCACGATACAATCGCGCAGGCTGGGTTGGCCTCCAGCCTTCAAGTAAACGCCATGTCCTTCGCCGTTGGTGATGGAGCAGTTCACAATGTCTACCGTGCTGTTGACCACATCAATGACGCCGGGTGCCTCATCGGATTTTGCGCCTTCGCGAACTGACGCGTGCCGAAACGTAATGCCTTCGATTTTGCCTGAGCCGCATGCGTTGATCGTGAGGACCGCGCCCGCCGTGGAAGGGGATTCGACGATTACTTCGTCGCGCGAGCTGCCGCGAAGTGATACACCGTCTTTCAACGTGAGCGCTTCGGCATACGTTCCCGGAGCAATGACTACGGTGTCGCCCGGCGCTGCCGCATCGATTGCAGTTTGTATGGAAGGGTGATCGCCGGGAACGGCAATCTCCGCCGCGGACGCGGTTAAAACGGCAAACAGGAAAAGCACCGATTTAGGACAAGTTTTCATGGTTGCCTCCAAGTAGCGCGCAATACGGGAGGGCGCGCGTCGCAGCGCGCTTTATCTTACGTAGCCGTATCGGGAGAACGCAATCCGGCGCGCGGGGACGCGCGCCCTCCCGTGAAAAATGCGCGCGTGGCGATGACATCCAGGTCGATTTGCGCGATGAGCGCTTCCACTGTGGGAAACCGCATTTCGTCACGAAGACGTTTGCGAAACACCAGTTCCATTTCGCGCCCGTATAAGTCGCCATCAAAGTCCAATAAATATGCTTCGATCGCCGGGTCTTCGTTGCGGATGGTTGGCGCGATGCCGATGTTGACGGCAGCGAGATGTCGTGTACCGTTGACAATCGCTTCGCAGACATATACGCCCTGCGCAGGGACTGCGCTGTGATGCGGTTGGATATTGGCCGTGGGAAAACCGAGTTTTGCGCCTATTCGCCGGCCCGTCACAACGGTCCCGACCAATGAATACGGCCGGCCAAGAAACGATTCCGCCTTTTCGATGTCTCCAAACAGCAGGCGTTCACGAATGAGCGTGCTCGACACGCGTTCACCGTCCATTAATAGCGGCGGCACCTGCTCGACCGCAAGGTTAAACTGAGGAGCGAGCGTGCGAAGCAGGTCGAAATCACCGCGGGCATTATGGCCAAACCGGAAGTCGTGGCCAACGACGACTGCCTTCGCGTTGCATCGGCCTACGATGATTTCCTCGACGAACCGTTCAGGTTCGAGTGCGGCGGCTTCGGTATTGAAACGCAGGACAAGCACGGCGCCAATTCCCGCCGATTCAAACAGCGCGTATTTCTTCGCATCGTGGGTCAGTAGACTCGGCGCGTGCGCGGGCGAAAAAAATTCGCGGGGATGGGGCCGCAACGTGAGAACGGCGGAAGTGCCATTGATTGCGCGCTCGCGCTGAACGACCGCATCGAGAATAGCCCGGTGCCCGAGATGAACACCGTCGAAACTGCCGATAGTCAAGGCAAGGTTAGGGTAAGGAGAAGTATTGACGCGGATATCGTCAATGATCGGGATCACTGGCCGTACAACACTCGTTTCGGCTGAATGGACACCACGCCGTCAATCGCGTGGACTTCTCCCATTGCCAGCAACTCGCCGGTTTCCGACTTGACTTGAACCCATCCCTTGTCGATGGAACATTCCTCGACGAGATCGGGGCGTTCCAACGTAGCACCCGCGATGACGGCGCCCCGGCTCGCTTTGCGCACGCGAACCGCGGGAAGTTCCAGCACGTCGTCTACCGGCAACAGCGACCCGGCGACGTCCTCCGGAGATGCGAATGCGTCCACCGGCTTCGCGCGTTCGATTGTATGCTTTCCTACCGCGGTGCGGCGAAGGCTGGCGAGCGTCGCGCCACAGCCCAGTTTTTCGCCCACGTCGTAGGCGAGCGCGCGGGCATACGTGCCGCGCGTACACCGCACGCGAAATGCCGCATCGGGTGGCGCGTATCCCAGCAGCGCGAATTCGCGCACGGTAATCTTACGCGGTTCACGCTCGATCGTCTCGCCCTTGCGCGCAAGTTTGTAGAGACGTTCCCCCTTCACTTTTACCGCGCTCACCATGGGAGGTATCTGAAGAATTTCGCCGGAAAGGCCGTCGAACGCTTCCTGGATTTCCTCATTGGTGATTTTCGGAACGGGCCGTTCTTCAACGACTTTTCCGTCCAAATCATACGAATCAGTGATGATGCCGAACCGCATGGTTCCTTCATAGACTTTGTCGAGTCCCGTGAGAAATTCAGAGAGGCGCGTCGCATGACCAAGGCACAGGATGAGCAATCCTGTCGCCGCCGGATCGAGCGTGCCGGTATGGCCAATGCGCTTCATTCTCGCCGCGTGTCGAATACAATCGACCACATCGTGTGATGTCATCCCCGACGGCTTGTCGACGAGCAGAATGCCGGTCATACGTCGAGACCGGCCTGGGTGCGAAGGTGTGTCAGGACAGTCTCCTTTGCTTCTGCGAGCCCCGAATCGAGTGTCGCGCCCGCCGCGACGGCATGGCCTCCACCACCGAAGGCGCGGCAAATTTCCGCGGCGTTCAGTTCCGGCTGGGTGCGAAAGCTGACCTTTGTCTTACCGTCAGCGGTTTCGCGAAACACCATGGCAAGCCGGACTCCTTCGATGTTGCGCAAATAATTGATAAGACCGTCGGTATCTTCGGCGAGCGCGCCGGTTTCCGAGAGGTCTTTATCGAAGACGTCTGCATGCGCCACGCGACCACCGTCGAGAAACTGAATACGGGCGAGCACCCTTTGAAGGAGCTGGTATTTTCCGCGCGACATGGTGTCGATCACGCGCGCCGTGACATCGCGCACGTTCACGCCGGCTTCAATCAGCGATGCGGCGATGCGGTGGGACCGCGCGTTGGTATTGGAATAGCGGTAATTGCCGGTGTCAGTGGTTTGGGCGGTATAGATGCACGTCGCGGCGCCGGGTGAAAGTGTCGCGCCTGCGAGCGCGTACAGATCATACACCATTTCGCCGGCGGCAGCGTACGTGGGATCAACGAATTGAAGCATGCCATCGGCTTTTTCGACCAGATGATGATCGATGACGATAAACAGTTTTGCGCGGCGGAGCATGGGCTCGACGCCACCGGAACGCTCCGCGGCATGCGCATCGACCAAGATTGCGACGTCCACCGCGCCGTTCACAGTTGCCGGGGCGATGATTGCGTCCGCACCGTCAAGAAACGTGTATACGCGAGGAACGGCGTCTTCGAGGACGCAGGTGATGTCCGTCTTGCCCAGCGCGCGCAACAGATGCGCGATCCCCAGGAGGCTGCCGATGGCGTCGCCATCCGGGCTAACGTGGCTTGTTATCAGAAATCGCGATCCGGCGCGGAATGCGTCAAGCACGCGAGCAGGACTATCCGCCGGTGTTTTCATGGCCCTCGTCTTCCGCGTGAATTTCCTTGAACTTCTCTTCGAGCCGGTAGGCGGCGTCCAGCGTGGTGTCTTCGCGGAAGCGAAGTTCGGGAGTCACGCGCATCCGCAATTTTTTGCCCAGTTCCCGGCGCATCCAGCCGGCGGAATTGCGCAGACCCGCGAGCGAACCTTTCTTTTCTGATTCCGTTCCAAACATGCTCACGTATACGTCCGCATACGCGAGGTCCGCCGACATCTTGACCTCCATTACGGAGACGAACCCGATGCGCGGGTCTTTTACGCCTTTCATGAGCAACTCGGCGACGAGCTTGCGAATTTCTTCCGCGACGCGGGTGGATCGTGCGTGGGGCATTACATCATCTCAATCGTTATGTTGGTGACGAGGGCGTTGGCGTTGTTCTCGGCGAACCGCGCGACTTCGTTAAGCTGCGTGTTTACGAAGCGGCTATCGTCGCCGACAATACACACCGCGAGTTGACAATAGGTCCAGTGGTCTTTTGCGCCGACTTCCGCGACGGAACAATTATACCTGTTGCGGATGCGGTCCTTCAGGCTTTTAATGACGTGGCGCTTGTCCTTCAACGAGTGGGAACCGGGTATCGACAATTCCAGCTTTAGCAGGCCGATCGTCATCGCCGCGGGCCCTATTCGAGCGTGCGCTTGACCGCCTCAATGCGGTACGACTCGATTACGTCGCCTGGCTTAATGTCCTCGTATCCCTCTAGCTTGATGCCGCATTCGAAGCCTGTCGCGACAGTTTTTGCGTCGTCCTTCTGGCGTTTCAAGGAACCAAGTTTGCCTTCGTGTACGACGACGCCGTCGCGCGTCAAGCGTACCAGGGATGTCCGCGAAATCTCGCCATCCAACACATAACAGCCCGCGATATTGCCCAGCGCCGATGAACGGAACACCTGGCGGATTTCCACGTGGCCCGTAACGACCTCTTTGGATTCCGGCGCCAGCATTCCTTCGAGTGCCAATCGGACTTCTTGAATCGCTTCGTAAATGATGCGGTAGGAGCGGACGTCCACGCCTTGCTGCTCGGCAAGTTTTTGCGCCTTCGGACTCGCCGTCACATGGAACCCGATGATGACCGCGTTGCTTGCGCTCGCCAGCATGACGTCCGATTCGTTGATTCCACCGACGCCGCTGTGGACGATTTTCACCTGCACCTCTTCGGTGCCTGCCTTCGCGAGGCTCGATTCAAATACGTTTACCGAACCCTGTACGTCGGCCTTGAGCACGACGTTGAGCACGTTCTTTTCGCCTTCACGCAGGTGCTCATGGAAATCTTCCAGGGTTACGCGGCGCACACCAGCGCCTTGTTTAAGTTTGGCATAGGTTGAGCGTTTTTCCGCGATTGCGCGCGCCGTGCGTTCATCCGCCACGGCGAGGAAGGTATCGCCCGCGTCCGGTGGCGCGCTGAATCCCGTGACAACCACGGGTGTTGACGGACCCGCTTCTGGAACATTCTCACCTCGGGCGGTGTGAATGGATCGCACACGCCCATAGGTTTCACCGGCAAGAAAGTTGTCGCCTACACGCAACGTTCCGGACTGGACCAACACCCATGCGACTGGACCCTGTCCGCGCGAGATTTCGGATTCAATGACGGTACCACGCGCGGGTTTTTTGGGGTTCGCCTTGAGTTCGAGCATTTCGGCCTGCAAGACCAGCAATTCGAGCAACTCGTCCACGCCGATGCTTTGCTTCGCGGATATGTCCTTGATAATCGTTTTGCCGCCCCACGCCTCATCCATCAAGTCGTAGCGCACGAGTTCCTGCCGGATGCGTTCGGGCTGGGCGTCGGGCTTATCGATCTTGTTCACGGCGACCACGATGGGAACTTCAGCGGCCTTGGCGTGGTCGATGGCCTCGACGGTTTGCGGCATCACGCCGTCATCTGCGGCAACGACGAGCACAACAATATCGGTACACTGGGCGCCACGCGCGCGCATTGCCGTAAACGCCTCGTGGCCGGGGGTATCCAGAAACACGACGCGGCCATTGCCGATGGGCACATCGTACGCCGCGATATGCTGCGTAATGCCGCCCGCTTCACCGCCCGCCACGTTTGCGCTGCGCACGCGATCCAGGAACGTCGTCTTTCCGTGGTCGACGTGCCCCATGACCGTGATAACCGGTGAGCGCGGCACCAGGTCTTCGGGATTGTCCGGCGTTTCGACGAGGAGGTCAGTCTCCTCCGGAATCACCGATTGCACTTCAAAGCCCTTGGGTTCCGCGAGCTTCCGGATTACGTCGATGGTCAACTCCTGGTTTTTCGTCGCCAGGATATTCAAATCCATCATGTCCAATATGAGATCGTTCGTCGCAATACCCATCGTATTGGCCAACTCTTCGACCGACATCGTTTCCTCGACTTCGATGACGTTCGAGTCGGTAAGTTCCTCTACGATCTCGTATTCTCCCGTGTCCGCGCGATATTTTTTGCGCTTGCGTTTACGCGGCCCCGCGCCAAACTGACCGCTGGCAAGATATTGGTTCACCGCGACCGCGGCATTGCGTTGGATCGTGTCCGCGGCGCGCTGGCGCTCGGCGCGTTTCTGTTTTTTCCGCGCAGTTTTGCCCGTTCCGGCGCGGCGCGCTTCCTGCTGTTTTTGCGCAAGCCGCTTTGCCGTCAATTCGGCCGCTTTGCGCTGTACTTCCGCTACTACCGCGGGGTCGGGCTTCGCAAGCGGCTTTGACGCCGCCTTGATCTTCCGTTCCTCTTCCTCTTCCTGCATCTGCTCGGCTTCGGCGAGCACGTCACTGATCTCTTCTTCTTCCTCTTCGATGACAGGCAAATCAGGAATCTGGGCGTCCGCGGTTTCGTCCACCTTCAGGTGCGTTCCATCCGCGCGGACGATTTCGACCATCGGCTCGACGCGTTCGACCGCGCTTCCGATGATAATTTCAGGCCCCTTGGGCTTTGCCGGCACTACCTTCTTGGGGGCAGGTATAGGCTTGGCCACGGGCTTCTTGGGAACGGGAGCAACTTTGACTTCGGGCAGCACCACGCCGGCGCCGGCGCCATCGCCCCGCACGATCTCGACGACCGGGGCGGCCTTCGGCGCAACGTCCGCCGCGGCTTTCTCGCTTTCTATTTTCTGTGTTGTCGCGGCCTTGACCCGGCGCGTTTCCGCGCCTTTTTTGGCCGCTGCGCGCCGCTTTTCTTCTTTCTTCTTTTCCTTGTCTACATCGCCCAGTTTTTTCTGGCGCACGTCCTCGGCCACACCGGGATCATCGGAGACCTCGATTAGCAGGTCGCAGGTATCATCGTCGATTGCCGCCTCCGGGCCTTCGACCTCGATGAACATGTAGTGCAGCCGTTCGATCGCCCAATCGGGGGGCATCTTCAATCGATCGCACAGGCTGGAAACCGTCTGCATTCAGTCCTACTCCTGAAATCCCTGTCCGTAAATTCTATCGAACGGAGGCGCCAATGCCCTACTCCGCATCTCGTAATTTTTCGCTGTCCGATGCGACCGCGCTGGCCACGCCGCCGCCACTTTCACTATCGGTCGCAACGGCACTCGCAACGCTGTCGGCACCTTCGTCACCCGAAAGTTCCGTATCACTCTTAATGTCAATGCTCCACCCCATGAGGCGAGATGCGAGGCGGGCGTTTTGACCACGCTTTCCAATCGCTAGCGAGAGTTGATCGTTCGGAACGATGACGATGATGGACTTGGCTTCTTCGTCAACGGTAATGTCGAGAATGTCGGCGGGGTTCAGCGCATTTCCGCACATCTCGACGGGATCGTCGCTCCACCGGACTATGTCGATCTTCTCGCCGCACAATTCCTCGACTACCGCGCGCACGCGCGAGCCTTTCATGCCCACGCACGCGCCGACGGGATCGACATTCGGGTCCGTGGACCAAACCGCGATCTTGGTGCGGCTGCCGGGTTCGCGCGCAATGCCGCGAATCACTACGGTGCCGTCGTAAATCTCCGGCACTTCCAGATCAAACAATGCGCGCACCAGTTCGGGGGAGGTGCGCGACAGCACCACCTGGGTGCCGCGCTGATCTTTCTTGACCTCGAAGAGATAGGCGCGAATGCGGTCACCCGGTTTGAAGTTTTCCCGGGCCGACTGCTGGCCCTGCGGCAGAATCGCCTCGGCTTTTCCTACCGTCACTATCACGTTGCCGTGGCTTACGCGTTTGACGACGCCGGCGACCAGTTCGCCTTCGCGTTTCTTAAACTCGTCGTATACGTTTTCGCGCTCGGCATCCTTGAGTTTTTGAATGATGACCTGTTTTGCCGTCTGCGCCGCGATTCGCCCGAAATCTTTGGCCTCCGCGGGTACTTTCAGGGTGTCACCGATTTGCGCCGCCGCGTTAAGATGCTGCGCTTCGTCCAGCGTCATTTCCTTGGCGGCATCCGTGATTTCCTCGACCACGTCGCGTAATTCAAATACTTTCCACGCAAGCGATTTGGGATCAATATCAACTGCAATCACCGCCGTCGGCGCAAAGCTTTTGCGCGCCGCCGTCTCGATCGCGCTGCGAATGGCTTCCAAAAGCGTCGCGCGATCGACACTTTTTTCCGCCTGGAGCTGCTGCAATATCGCCTGCAGGTTCAACTCTTTCGCGTCCACGGCTAGTACCTCGCTCCCGACCGTTACCGGTCCAGGTTCGCCCGTTGTACATTATCAATCGCAATTGCGTATTCCACGCCGTCGCATTCGACGCGAACCGCGCCGTCTGCGAATCCCTTCAACACGCCCTTGAACTTCTTGCGCCCGCTTACCGGCGCCACCGTTTTCACAATGGCGCGTTCCCCGGCGAACCGTTCGAAATCTCCGGGTTTACGCACAGGACGATCAAACCCCGGCGATGACACCTCGAGAAAATAGCTGTCGGTCAGCATTTCCGAAGCGTCAAGCACGGGGCCAAGCACCTGCGATACCGCTACGCAATCATCCAGTGTAACGCCACCTGGGCGGTCAACGTATAGACGCAAAATTCCACGGCTGCCCTGGCTGGCGAATTCAAGCTCCACCAGTTCGAACCCTTGTTCTATCAGGTGCGGCTCAAGCTCGTGCCAGGCCCGCCGGACCACCTCTTGCGGTGTCACGATTGACCTCTTGGGCAGATGCCCACAAGTAAAAAGAGTGGGTCTCGACCCACTCTTACGTCAAGTACGCGCAATTGCAAGGGGTAGCTTAGCATAGAAGGAGAGCACGGTGCAACACTGGGTGGGGAATGGGAGGCTAAAGTTTTTACAATATGGGCATAAAAGTCAACAATATACCCACGAAATGTCTTTGCTACAGCATCAACAAGGCAAGATTTCGCGCCCCGTTTGCGTGCGCCCGATGCGAATGAAATCGTCCGCCCGTAATCGTACATACTCCGGTTATCGCAATGTTGGTTCGCGGAACTCCGCATGCAATCAACTGCCGCGCATTGGCTTCCCACAAATCAAGCATACAACCCCGCACAGGACACCCCGCGGCGGCAAACTCCGCGGCGATTTCTTCAGACACTTCGTATACGTCTGGACCCGCCGACGGTCCGATCACCGCGTGTAGGTTTTCTGGATTCGTGGCGAACGCCTCGCGCATGGCGTCGACCGCCGTCGCGGCAATCGCGTGCTGTGTACCGGCACGCCCGGCATGTACTAGGCCAATGGCGCGCCGTTTAGAATCCAGGAGAAATACGGGGACGCAATCCGCAACGCTGATTCCAAGTGGCAACCCCGTGACGTCAGTAATCAACCCATCCGTGTCGGCAAACGCAGGGCGCGAGCCGTGATGGCCACGTCCGCGGTCCGTGGCTTCCACGACCGCGATGCGTGACCCATGCACTTGGTTGCCAACGGTTACATGTTCAAAGGCCACGCCACAGGCCTCGCAAAACCGTTGGCGCGCGGCGGCGCCCTCATCCGTGGACAATCGGCAGTCGCCATCGGAGAGATCGGACATTACGGCAATGGATGCGCCTTGCTCATGAAGCGAGTTAAACCACAGCATCTGGCGACCCTTGGTCCGGTCTGGACGCGTTACAGGATGTATTTACTAAGATCACGGCTTTCCATGATCAGTTTTAGACGCTGCTCCACATCAGGACCATCCAGCGTCAACGACGTGCCGGAAGAGTTGGGCGCGTCGAATGATATGTCTTCCAACAAGAACTCCATCACTGTATGGAGCCGTCGCGCGCCGATATTTTCAGTTTGTTCGTTTACCTGTTGCGCGATGCGCGCCATCGCGGTGATCGCGGCCGGGGTAAACTCGAGGGTTACGCCTTCGGTCGCAAGCATTGCCTGGTACTGCTTCGTGAGCGAATTCTTCGGCTCGCTGAGGATGCGTTCGAAGTCCTCGGCCTTCAGGCTTTGCAGTTCCACGCGAATGGGGAAACGGCCCTGCAATTCCGGTATCAGGTCTGAAACTTTCGTCATGTGGAACGCGCCTGCCGCAATGAACAGAATGTGATCGGTTTTCACCGGGCCGTATTTCGTGGTGACCGTGCTGCCTTCGACGATAGGCAGGATATCGCGTTGCACGCCTTCGCGTGATACGTCCGGACCACTTCCGCGCGACCCGCGCCCCGCTATCTTGTCGATCTCGTCGAGAAACACGATTCCGCCATTTTCCGTGCGTTGCACGGCCCGTTTCACGACGACATCCATATCAATCAGGTTTTCGACTTCTTCGGCTTCGAGAATTCTGCGCGCTTCCGCTACGGTTGTCTTACGGCGCTTCGTGCGTTGGGGCATCATGCGCCCGAACATTTCCTGCACGTTCAACCCCATTTCTTCGAGGCCGGTGTTCGAGAATACCTGCATCATCGAGGTCTTGCCGGTGTCGCGAACGTCGAGTTCCAGCTCGCGGTCGTCGAGTTCGCCGGCTTGCAATTTCGCCAGCAGAAAAGCGCGTGTGCGCGCTTCGCCATCGTCTGCCGGCGCCGTTGGCGCGGGACCTTCATCGCCCGCATTCGGGTCGCCGGGCCGAAACACGTACTGCGGCCGATCTTTTGGCGGCAACAGCAAATCCATCAGCCGGCGTTCCGTCGCTGTCTTCGCGGCGGCTTCGACTTCTTTCGTAATTTCCGCGCGCACCATGCTCACGGCGACTTCGGTCAACTCACGAATCATCGATTCGCAGTCGCGTCCAACGTACCCCACTTCCGTGAATTTCGAGGCTTCGACCTTGATAAAGGGCGCGTCCGCGAGTTTGGAAAGCCGCCGCGCGATCTCCGTTTTCCCAACGCCGGTCGGGCCGATCATGATGATATTTTTGGGAGACACTTCATCGCGCAGGTTGTCCGCAAGCTGCTGGCGCCGCCAGCGGTTGCGCAGCGCAATGGCGACTTTTCGCTTGGCTTCGTGCTGGCCGATGATGTATTTGTCGAGTTCTTCGACGATTTGACGCGGTGTCAGGACACTCATGGGTACTCCAATGATTAGGGCAGCCGTTTTGAAAGAACTTTCGCCCTCTAGCGTAAAGGCTTAATCCAGCTTGGCAATGCGGCGATCATGGCGGGGATGATGGCTGTAGGGGGTATCGAGCCAGATGTCGAGCAGGTGGATGCACTCGTCCAAAGGAAGCAGTCGCCGGCCGAAACAGATAATGTTTGCGTTGTTATGGGTGCGGCTCAGGCGCGCGCCTTCTTCGGACATGACCGGCGCGCCGCGAATGCCCTTGTGCCGGTTGGCGGCCATGCAAATGCCGATGCCAGTCCCGCAAATCAACACGCCGAATTCAGCGCTGCCATCAAGAACGGCGTTGGCAACTGCATCCGCGAAGTCGGGATAGTCGACCGAGTCCGGCCCAGTTGTGCCGCAGTCAATTACTTCGTGTCCCAGCGATTGAAGATGTTTCGTTATCGCCGGTTTATAAAAGGGTTGCGGCTCTTCGTAGCCCGCGTGATCACTGCCCACAGCTATTCGCATATTATCCTCGACGCACCATACGGATTAATGGCGCGTATTGTAGGCATTCGTGGCGGACACAACAAGTGATTGCGCCGCTACGGTTGCGTGACGCCAATCTCTTTCGCCAGCGCGGGTACGGTTTCGCCGATCTCGTTATCCAATAGGCGCATCTTCTCGCGCAGCATTTCCGCCCCGTGCGGGAATGTGTGGTCGCTCCCGTAATACCAGTCCAACCGCACATCCGCCTCCATGACGGGTAGTGCAGCCTCGGTGTTTGTTTTTTCGTTGGTCAACACCTCTTGCCAACGCTGGAATTGCGCTTTCGCCGCGACAATGTCTCCGGAAGTTTTCCCAGGGTTGGCCGCAAGCGCCCTGAGACTGTCCCGCAACTGGCACGATTCATAAAAATTCGCGTGGCTGCGCGCCGTGCGGTAGAACCACTGGATAGCCGATGCGTCGGACTTGAACATCAGCGCGCACCGATCAGGAACGTCTGGCGCGGCGGTTTCGATTTCGTCCACCGCCAACTTCAAGAGGCGTTCCATCTCGCGGTACATTTTCAGAAAAACCGGCACATCGCCGCGCGGCGACGTAAAGAACGTCGGGCGCGCGGGCAATCCTTCGGCATCGGTCATCTCGGCGAGAAACAGGTATTGGCCATAAAAGACTTTCGGCAATTCGGCATCGGGATCGACGCACATGGGGTGCGCGGGACCGAGGTAGTATGGGCCTGTGTAGTACGGCGGCAGTTCTGGTGAAAATGGGATGGCCTCGGATACATGGCGCCATGCCTTGCGCAGGTTCGGGCCTGCTTTTTTTCCTGCTACGCGCGATGCGAGCGCATCCAGCGTATCGTCCTTCGATGGCGCCGGGGTCCACCAAACAAGCTGATTCGCCTCGGCGGGTGTTGTGCCGTAGCAAGGGCGGAACGCGGGGAACACCCAGGCGCCGTCCGCTCCGCAAGAGGCCAATGCTTCCGCGCGGTCGATCCACCGGTCCATGCACGGAATGTGCGAGAGGCGAGGGGCCTCGAAGCCGAGTTCGGGTTCGCTTTTCATATAAATAGGAATACCGGCTTTGCGGCACGACTCGATCTGCTTCTTCGCGCGTTCGCCAGGGCCAATCATGTCGATGCTGTAGTCCCAGAGATGCTTGTTCACCCCGCCGGGTTTCGCGACATACTCGTCCTTCTCCATTTCGGTGAATATGGCCGTGCCAGGTTTTAGTTTTGCGATAAACCCGGCCTGGGCTTTGTCATTTGTCCAGACGTGTTCCGCGGAATACGGCCATGCGATGACTTCGGCTTTTGGATTCACCGCGCGCGCAGCTTCGGCAAGGGCGTTGCACAGGTTCGACACGACCGTGTCCGCGCCAAGGGCTTCGCAGCGCGGACAGTTGGTGTGGCCTTTTTCCGTGCCGAAGGACCGCATGAAGCAATGGTAGAATCCTTCGCCGCCGATGATCAGGGTGATTCCGTCGAGCGTGGGCGCGGCGGTAAAAATTTCGGTGACGGTGTCGGTGAGAAACCGGCGCACGTCGGGATGTTCGGTACACAACACAAATTCGCCATCGGCTGTCCAGGTGCGCGCTCCGCGGATGCTTGGATCGCGCTTAAAGATGGGATCGTTCTCGGGGAATTTGGAGCGGGTTGAAACAAATGCATAGGTCCTCAATTTGTACTTCGCGGCTTCCGCTACAGACGCGGCCATGGCCTCTCTCGCGCCGGGTCCGCGCCGCGCGGCGAGCTCGGGAATCGCCTCGCTGGTGGACAATGAATACATTTCGCCACCACCGGTGAACATGGCGTTGTAGCCCATGAACACGAGGTCGCGGGTCTTGCCTCCCCACGGCGTCGTGCCGAGGCGCACGCGCAAACGTGGCTTATAATTCTGTTTTCCAACGGCGACAATCGGCGCTTGCCGCATGCCAATTAGTGAAACCAGCTTTACGACACCGTCCCTCAGGCCTTCGGCGTCCGCGCCGCGAATGGCGATTTGGCCCGGCGTGATGTCCAGCGTGAAACTTGCGGGGGCGTTTGCTTCGTCGCCGGAGTCCGTGAGTACGATGTTTTGCCCACCGGACTTCCCGACGGTCGCGTTGACGTTCATGCGGCCTTTTAGAAATTCGACCAGATGTCCGGCCATCAGCGTTGCAATGGGCGCGTCTTTTGCTTCAACAACAATGGACCAGTCACCCTCCAAGAGAAACTCGTTCTCGCCCGGTTTGGCTTCCGGTTCAACGCTGAACCGGCTGAAGTAGTCCTTGGAGAGTCCGAAGAAGGGCGATGCGTCATAGGCCGCATGGGTCTCCTGCCCAAGGCGCGCGCCCAATTCCGCGAGCGTTTCCGCATCGGCAACGGAGTTCACCACAAACAGACAGACCACCACCCGAAGTCCAAAACGTTCCATGTGTCGTATACGTCCTATTAGTCCAATGCCGCCCTATTTCGCGCGTCCGTGCAATTGCGCCAGCAACTCAAGTGCAGTCGCCTGAACCTTGTCCGCGGCTCCCACTTCAAGATACGACGAACGCGCACGCCAGGTTTCGTACCCCCCGAGTTCATGGTGCGCAACGGTAGGCAAGTAGCCATTGTATCCATTCGCGAGTTCGATGGTGAACGCCGGTTTCAGCGCGGAATCCGCCTTGATCGCCAACCCTATCTCGACGAACACCTCGCACGGAATCGCCACGACGCCAAGCGAACCAATGCGCAACGCCTGAACCATCACCGGAACCGTGTCGGGATACTCCGCGAGGAGGACCGTCTCACGAGCGTAGATTTCGGGAAGCGTTTTCATTGCGCGGCCTTCGGCTTTTCGCACGATTTCCTTCGCGACATCGATTTCTTCCGGCGAGGGTTTGCGGACACCCAGGTTTAATTCCTGGCTTGCCGCGTCGAGCGAAATGTGATCGTGCCATTCGACACTGCGCGTGGCTCTGAACACTTCCGAAGCCACGGCATCGGCGACATGCCGCATTTGCTCATAAGGCTGCTTCTCCTCGGCTGGTATCGCGAAATTGACGTTGTTTATGTTCCCACTCGTGCCGTTGGTCATTGCGCCAACAAATGGCGGATCGCGTCTATCCGCGCCGAGGAGTTCCTGAATACGGTCCGCGAACATGCCGAAGTAGTCGGCTGAAATATGGCCCGGACCCTCTCCGCCGACGTAGTGGAGCGAGTAGTTGGCGAACAGTGCGATTGGACGTTCATCGGCAGACTTTACAAAAATAAACCGGACTTCCGGATCGGTTGGGCCGGAGGGTTCGACGAGATTCTCGCTGGCCCGCGGCGGATTCATGACAACATTGTCGATTACGCCAAACGGATTGGCGCCGATAGTACCCTCTTTCATTTTCCAGCGGCGGTTGAACACCTGGTCTGGGACGCTGGCCGCGCCCCACGCTATTTTCGCGGGCGCGAGATTGTTCGCGGCGCACCGGACGCCGTCGGCGATCTTCACGGAGAGATATTTCTGATAGTCCGGGTCCGGATCACTTTGAAATACCGGCGATGCGCAAGGGGCTTCGTGCGTGTGCGTGGCGGAAATCAACACGTGGTCCGCGGGAATGGCGAGGCTATCGGCGATGCGCTGTTTCGCGTCCAAAACAATTTCGCGCGGCACCATGCAGCTATCCACTGTCGCGATTACAATCTTCGCCGTCCCGTCGTCCAAGACCAGGCATCGGACGTGAAGTTCATCGTGAATGTGCGCCGCAGTCCGGTCTGACATACCGCCGGAGATGGACACGCCCAGCCACGGCGTAATGTTGGCGGTTGCCGCACCCGCGCGAAATTCCTTGGGCGTTTCTTGTCCCAGTGCCGCCACGCACAATAGAGTCATGGTCATAACGAATGTTCGCACTTGTTTCCCCTCAATCTTGCGTTCCCAAATTCAGATGGGCTCAGCGTACCCGGAATCGCCGGTTATTCCAACCAGCCGCCGGTGAACCCCGCCCGCCGCAGCCCTGTGAGCAAATACGGGCATCTCCGCATCAATTTCCACAAAAAACCTGAGCGGTAATTTTCGATCATAATAGCAATCGGGCCTTGGTTGATTCCGAAATGATACGGGGACACCCAGCCGTATTCATATTCCGGTTCTACGGGAAAAGTCGGATTAAAGGTTGCTTTGTATCCGTACATCTGGGCTTCATTCAGGTGCATGCGCTCGTAGTTTTGAATGGTCGGGAGGACTATCTCCGGCGCGAATGGCAGTGACGCGACGACTGCCCACGGCGCCAGCGTGCCGTCATCGGGACCATAGGGCGCTCCGCGAGCAATGTAGTCGAAGAACACGCGCTCGATTCCATCCACCACCATCGTCGCTGGACCGGGCCCGTCACTTGCCGTAATTCCCCAACAGAATTCATCGTAATGCTCGAACTCACGGGGGTTCCGGATTGCATATTGTTGCTGCACGAATGTCGCGCGCCGGCTGTTCTCGAAATAGTCGCAGTCGTGCTCGCGCATAAACTGGTCGCGTATTCCTCGGAAATCGATCCAGAGATGCGACAATTGGTGAATGAAGAGCGGGCCTGCGTACAGGAACTCGATGCCGTAAATCTTTTTCCATTTGTAGGTTGAAGACCACGCGCAATAACTTTCATCGGGAAGCGGGAATGTAGGGGATCCGAGCCCCAGCAGATAGATGATTAACGCCTCGTCGTATCCCTTCCAGCGATAAGGAAGAAATCCCTGCTCAGGCTTCCAGCCATGACTTACCGCCGCGCCCCCATTTTGCATCCATTGCCAATCCGCTTTGCGGTACAAGGCATCGGCAAGCGCGCGGATTTCGTTTTCATCGGTGGACTGTTCCTGATAGTACGCGGCTGCCGCCAACATACCGGCGAGCAGGAATGCTGTGTCTACGCTCGATAGTTCGGAGCGCCATGCTCGGCGTCCCGTTTCCATGTCAAGAAAGTGGTAGTAAAATCCTTTGTATCCCGTCGCATCGGGTTCGGGACCATGCGGAGCTTTAGTGAAGAAGCGCAGTGTAGTCAACGTGCGGTGGACGGCTTCTTCGCGCGTCATGAAACCGCGTTCGACGCCGCCGGGGTAAAGTCCAAGCGCCAAACCAATCGCGGCAATGCTCGCCGGCCATCCCTCGCGCGATTTGTCCAGCACCAGGCCATTCGCGGGATTGGCCTTGTGGACGAAGTACGTGAACGAGTCTTCCTGCAGCGAGCGGAGTACCGCATCCTGCTCTGGTGTTGTCTGAGGGCCATTTTCCATCCAGTTCTTTCCTTACGCCCGCTTTTTTTCAAAGGAGATTCGCAGCGCGGCGACTGATTGCGGCGGCATGACAAGATCGACCTCAATGCGGTCCTGGCCTACCCTGAACGGATGGGGTTCTGGCCGCAACGCAGAAGCTGCGTACAATGCTTCGACCTCTCGCGGCTTCGGATATTCGGGTTCACCCATCTCTTGCCAGGCCCGTTTCGGATTCGCGTGGTCGTCGTCGATGCGCGACAACAGGGCCGAAACAGGGGGCCGCGCGCCACGCAGTTGAATGCGGACGGGCTCGCTCACGATCCGGTGGCGCGGCATTGCGTAGTTCGTGATGAATATCACAGCGCAGTCTTCGCTTCCGCTAACGCGCACGTCTAATGTGTCGTGGCTTTCCGCAACATTAAACAGGCGATCACCCAGCCCGTGTAATAACTCGAACGCGCGATACACCGGTTTGGGAATGCCGTGGATTGTTAACAAGCCGAAGCCGCCGTGGAACGGCATGCTCGGAAAATAGTTTTCCTCAAATATGTCGGTGAAGGTCCAAAAGCTGTAGCCCGTTACGAACGAATCCACCGAGAGCGCGATGTTCGCGGCAAACGCGGCGGCGAACGATTCATCGTGCAAGGGATCACGCGGATTCGAGCTGATGTTCCATTCGGTGTAATACAATGGCAACCCGCGCGACTGGGAATGCACCACTTCGGCGCGTTGCCGCATTACGTCGCGCGGCGCGTGTTCGAGTTGGGTGATGGTATCCGCGCCGATTTTTCCGAAAGCGTCGGTGGGATAGTAGTGGGTGGTGAGGAAGTCCGCGGGCAACTGCTCTTTGTCACAAAACGCCAAAAATTCCGGTATCCAGGCGTTCTGGGCGCTCGATGGACCGCCAACACGCAGTTCCGCATCTATGCCCTTGATCGCTCGCGCGGCATGCCGATACAACTCGAAATAATCGTCCATGCTGCCCGTCCAGAACGCTTTAAGATTCGGTTCGTTCCAGACTTCCAGATTCCACTGCCGCACTTCATCCAGCCCATAGCGATCCACCCAATGTTGCACGAGCCGTCCGATGAGCGTGCCCCATTCCGAGTAATCCTTCGGCGGAGTAACGTTGCCCTGGAACTGAAAAACTGTTGTATGGCCCGAAGCCAGCGCCGGCGGCATAAAAGACAATTCCGCAAAGGGCTGCATGCCGATGTTCAACAAGAAGTCGAAGATACTGTCGATATTGAAGAACGAGTAAAGCAATTCCTCCCGGTGGCGGATTAACGTGCCCATGTCGTCATCAAGCATGCCGTGAAAGCGAACGTGGCGAAACCCCAGATCGAAATGTGCGCGGCGCAGGTGCTCGCGCCAGTCGGCCCGCAGCCCGAGGAGCGCGCGGCCACTGCCGACGGTGTGTTCCCATGCATGGGTCAATGGGATGGATTCCGCGGCGAGATTGCATTGAAAGGTGTTCATTTGCTCACCAATTGGATGATTCAGAATGCGGCAAAAAACCGCCCCATCAGGGCAGTCGCGGCATACACGGGCCACGATGGCGGTATTCCTGCGC
Organism: Candidatus Hydrogenedentota bacterium; assembly: GCA_034408725.1. Taxonomy (GTDB): domain Bacteria; phylum Hydrogenedentota; class Hydrogenedentia; order Hydrogenedentales; family SLHB01; genus JABWCD01. The sequence goes on along the minus strand of JAWXCN010000035.1, from coordinate 19,150 downwards.
CGAGCATTCTGCGGTTGACAAACAGGCTTAATCCTGTAGGGGCGGGGATGGTATCGCCGCCGCGCGTTTGGGCAATTTGGGTTGGACTTATCATGTTGTACGTTCCACTGCGAGATTGTAGAAGGTCTAACAAAAAAAACCGCAATTCCATTCGGGGTTGCGGTGATTTTCGTTGCGGACCGTATCGATGACAAGCGCGCTCCGCGGTGCTTTTGTATTTATTTCCATTTGGACTGCGGTGGCGAAGCGGGTAGCGCAGACACCGCTTTGGCTGTTTAGGGGCGATGACGTCGTGCGCGCACAGCAAGTGGGTAGGCCAACTGTAACAAACAGCCAAAGCGGCGCCTTAGGGGCCGCCGCAGTCCAAATGGGCTTCTTCCTATAACGTCGTTTTGGGGAAGCGCAACCTGGGTAGAGGACTATTTGGACTGCGGTGGCGGAGCGGGTAGCGCAGACACCGCTTTGGCTCTTTAGGAGAGAGGACTTCGTGCGCGCAAGGGTAAGGGTAGACCATCTGTGATAAACAGCCAAGTTACCGGGCGCCGCTCAGTTCGTGTACGGTCTTCATGATGTCATCCTGCACCTGCGGCGCCCAGGGGCCGTAGAAGCCGTAGTAGAGCATTGCGCCGCCGCCTTCGTAGCCGCCTTCTTTCAGCACGCGTAGGGATGGAATGTAGGCGCAGACATCGTTGGCGTACCCGATGACGAATTGTTTGTCGCGACCCAATTCGTGTTTGATGAGCAGCGAGTAATCCACCACGACTTCACCGCCGAGCGCGGTGAGTTGCACATCGTCACCGATTTGCCACACTTGGACAGGGTACGGGTAGGTTGTATCGAGCGCGCCTTTCTCATCGAATATTTTCAACAGGCGCTTTGCGCGGCGTTGCTCGTAAACATTTTCGCTTTGCAGGTTCTTTTCGACGTCTTCGCGCGCGGGCGGCTCGGTAAGCGCGAGCGGGATTTCCTTGTACGCAGCGCGAACGGGTCCATCCACGTTTTTCATGTCGCCGCCGATAACGCTGAGGACCGCGCCGCTGAGTTCGCCGCCGTATTGTTTTGCATGTTCGACGGTTCCGCGCGGAAGCGGATTCTGATCCGCGCCGCACCCGGAGACGAATAGTGCGACCGCGCCGGGCAGCGATTGTTCGAGATTGGTCTGCGCGAACCCGGCGTAGTCGCCGCAATAAAATTGCCAGGAGAGTGTCGTGTTGTGGCAGGCATAGCCGAACAATACGGCTTTGGGTTTTCCGTCGGCGTTGCGCGCAAGCAGGACCGGCACATCGTGGTCGACCGGGCCGATGGGATTCATGCCGCCGCCCATGCCGTCGATTGTATACGTGCGGCGATTTTTGCCGAATCCCGCGGCGCCGTTCCCCCAATGCAGCGTGCATGGTTCGAGGTTTTCCACTGCCTGCGTCACGGCCGCGAGCACTTTGTCCGGAAGTGTCGCGGTGTATTCGGCAATTGGGGCAGCCTGCGATTCGTCAAGCCCGTACATGTCGTAGAGCCGATCATTGGTGACCGGTCCGCTGTGCGTGTGGGAGGCCGTGATCATGTAGCGGTCGCGCGGCACGCCGAATTTTTCAAGGACCAGCGCGGACGTTTTGTCCGAGAGATCGCGGGACACCGCGACGAGGTCTGTGGTCACAATAATGGTACGCGCGCCTGTTTCGTCTTCTATTGCGAGAGCCTTTGCGAAGAGGTCGTGTTCCTTGCCCTCGGCGGGCGCATTGCGCGATGCGTAACCCGCAAGCCAGATATTTTTTTCTGGAGTGATGACCGCGGTTCCCGCGCCTACTTTGTATTCGGCTTGAGCGGCGCCAATCACAAGGACGAAGAGCGACATCGATATCCAGCTACAAGCGCGCACAGGCCTTCTCCCACAGTGTTTGGTTTTCCCGCACGTGCAACGTACACCACAGCAAGCGTGCATTCAATGCGGCGCGTGCATTATGGTGTAATGGCGGTCGCATTTCACGGCGCATTAATTGGGGAAAACGTATGAATAAGTTCTTGTGTGCTTTCGCTGGTTTGGTGCTGTACGCAAGCGCGGAACAACTTGAACCCATTCCCGCGCAAGACGCGCTGGGCATGTTTAAAGTGCCGGACGACGTGCGGGTGGAGTTGGTGGCAGCCGAACCCGACGTCGTCGATCCCGTGGCGATCGCGTTTGACGAGCGCGGCCGCATGTACGTTGTCGAGAACCGGGGATACCCGACTGACGAAAGCGGAAAGGGCATCGTTGCGTTGCTCGAAGACCCCAACGGCGATGGATATTACGACAAGCGGACGGTGTTTGCAGATGGTTTCGATTTTCCCAACGGCGTGATGCCGTGGAAAGGCGGCGTCATCGTCACGTGCGCGCCGGACCTGCTGTTTTTGAAAGACACCGACGGCGATGGGCGCGCAGACGTGCGTGCGGTGTTGCTCACGGGGTTTGCGCCAGGTGGTTCGACGCAGTTGCGCGTGAGCCATCCGATGTTGGGCGTGGATAACTGGATTTATCTTACGAATGGGTTGAGCGGCGGCGAAATCACGAACCCTTCCAAACCTGATTTGGCCGCGGTGAAAATGGGCTCACTGGATGGCCGCTACAATCCGTTGACGGGGGTGTTTGAAACGACCGCGGGACAGGCGCAGTTCGGCCAGGCGTTCGATGATTTTGGAAACAAGTTTGTGTGCAGCAACCGCAAGCACATTGAAATGGTCATGTTGCAGCCCGGCGATCTTGCGCGCAATGTACATGCGGGGCTGAACAAGACGGTCGCGGAAATTCCTGATCACGGCGAAGCAGGGCGCATCTTTGCCCTGAGCGACGCGCAAACAACGGCGTTCGCGCATGCGGGCACGTTTACAGCAGCCTGCGGCATCATGGTGTATCGTGGCGACGCGCTGCCAGAACACTATCGAGGAAACGCGTTCGTCTGCGATCCGACTGCCGCGCTGGTCCACCGCGACATCCTGGAACCGGCGGGCGCATCGCTCGTGGCCAAACGCGATACGACGGAACAGGAGAAAGATTTTTTTGCGTCACCGGATAACTGGTGCAGGCCGGTGTTTACCGCGAACGGCGCCGACGGCGCGTTGTACGTCTGCGATATGTACCGCAAAACGATTGAGCATCCCGTCTATCTGCCGGAAGAAATCCGGGGCGCGGCGGATTTCGAGGGAGGTACACAACAAGGACGCATTTATCGCGTCATTGGAAAAGAAGTAACGCGCCGGGCGCGCGCGCTGGATCCGGCGGATGCCGCTTCTCTGTATTTGGCGTTGGGAGACAAAAACGGCTGGGTTGCGGATACTGCGCAACGATTACTGCTTGAGCAGGGCCCGCTGGCGGAACCGCTTCGCAACATTCTGAAGGATGAGGATTCCCGTGATCGCGCGCGGGTCGCGGCGCTGTATCTGCTACACGCGTCGGGTCAACTCACGAATGCAGACCTTGAAATTGCAGTGGAGGATGAAAGTCCGTCCGTGCGGGAACACGCGCTAAGGATGTCGCGCGCCCACGTAAAAGACGGCGCGAAACTCGCCGACTTGGCGTTGAAACTCGCGGCGGACACCGACGCCCGTGTGCGGTTTGTTGCGGCGCTTGCGCTGGGGGATGCGAAAGACGCGCGTGGCACGGCGGCGTTGGCGCGTATCGCCACGACGGACATTGCCGATCCGTGGACACGTGACGCGGCATTGAGCAGCGCCGGTTACGATTTCGCGGGATTCGCAACTGCCGCGATCGAGCAGGCTGACAAAAGCGCGCAGGAGCTCCCCGAATTTGTCGAGGTGATCGCACGCACGCTGGCCGTGGGCAGCACTCCCGATGTCACGACGGCGTTCCTGGAGCCGGTATTCCCGGATGCCAATGCGGTACAGCCGTGGCAATTGGCCGTCTTGCGCGGCGCACTAGATGGAGTGGGATCGAGCCAGGCTTATGGCGACGAACCGTCGGCATTGGAGCGGCTGAAGGCTGCGGCAGCGAAGAATGCCTCCTTGCAAAAACATTTGGATGCGGCGGTCACGGCTGCGCTCAATACGTTGCAGGATGGTGCGCGCCCGCTGGAAGAACGCGTTCGCGCAGTGGAGTTTTTGGGTTTTACGAATTTTGATACGGCTGGTGAAGTGCTTGCCACGCTCATGGGCCCCATCGCGCCGCCGGAATTGCAGATTGCGGCGGTGCAGGCACTCGCGAATATGCACGACGACCGCGTTGCGGGGATTCTGGCGACGGACGCGTGGGGCGGTTTCACGGCGCCGGTGCGCAGCGCGGCAACCAGCGCGCTGCTTGCGACGCCGCAACGGACAATGGCCATGCTTGACGCGATTGAGCGTGGCGCGATTCCTGCCTGGACCATCGATCCCGGCGCTCGAACCAATTTGCAGAAACATCGGGACGAGACAATCAAAGCGAAATCGACGGCGTTGTTCGCGGAAGTAAAAACAACCGATCGCAAGAAGGTGTATGAAGAATATCAGGATGCGTTGTCGCTGGCGCCGAACTCAGTTTCCGGCGCGCAAGTATTCAAAGACCTCTGTGCGCAGTGCCACCTGTTCAACGACACCGGCTACGCCGTCGGTCCTGACCTCACCAGCATCCGCAGTCAACCGAATGAAGCCGTGCTGATGCACATTCTGATGCCCAACTGGCTGCTTGAGCAGGGATTCGAAAGCTATACCGTGGAAACCGCCGATCTGGAAACTTATTCGGGCATCATCTCGTCGCAGAACGAATCGAACATCACGTTGAAGTGCCCGCTCGGCGTCGTGAAGACCATTCCGCGCACGGACATCGTCTCGATCCAAACCGCCAGCAAATCGCTTATGCCGGAGGAATTGGAAAAAGGAATGACGAAACAGCAGTTGCGCGATCTGATTGGTTATCTGAAAGGCGAGGAATGATTGTTTTCGGTGAGCTGCGGTAATTGTTTGGGGACCGAGCGCAGGAAATTGCGGGGCCGTTGGTAGCCGCTTAGCACTGCTCGCATTACAGTACCTCCCCTTTGGATACGTCGTATTGCCATTCGCGGTCGATGTAGGGGTTGGTGGGAATGGCGGAATACTCGGACTTTAATTCGTCGAGACTTGCTGGCCATCGGCCGTGTTTATCTCGGAATTTTTTGATGAACCCTTGCAGCACGATGCGGCGCTCTCCAAGAATGGAATCGAGCAGAGACGTGTTTTGAATCATGCCTTTGGAGTTGATGAAGAATTCGCCGCCGAGCGGGTCCATCGGCATCCCGCTAATCAACGATTCCGATATGAGGTCAGCAATGCGGGCCGGTCTTGAACCTTTTGCGGCTTCGTAGCGTTCCGCGGCTTCGTTCATCACTTCGCAGAGGATGCGCAGGTCGATTTCGATGATCTTGCGTTGCGCCACTTCGCGCATGTTGGCGTCGCCGCTGTTTTGAAGAATCTCCTGCCACATGCCGCGCTCGACTTCGGCGAGGCCGTGGCGCTGCTGCAAATTTTTTGCCCAATCGATCACAAACTTGGGTGGCTCGCCCGTCGCGGCTGCGACGGCCATCCACTTCGCGCCCATCACTTCATCGTGCCGGTTTAACACGTAGGTGCGCGCAATCTCGAACGGCAACTCCCATCGCCCGGGATTATGTTCGATGCCGCGTTTGAGGAGGTTGATGCTGGCGTCGTTGTCGCGTTTGAGCATGGCGAGGAACACACTGCCCCAACGGTAGACATCGACGTAATGCGGATCGAGCCGGGTGATCGTGTTGAGCATGCGATCTAGAAGCGTGAACTTGAAGTCGCCGTGAAACTGTTGCGAAGTATACTGAATGCACTTCAGCCAGAGGATGTCAGCGACGACGCTGCTGTGTCCGCAGGTAAACGAATCCAGCAGCCGCTCATTGGGAAAGTACAAGACTTCCTCGGAACGATTCTCGGCGCGGATGGTGTCCGCGCGTTTTTGCGCGAGCGTGGTGCATGCGAATGAGATAAGCACGGCGACCACAATGGCGGCGAGTTTGCGCATCGCTACACGTCCTTGTTCTCGAACGCGACCGCGGCGAGCAGGAGCAGCATGCCGGTGTAGACGGCGCCGTAGACCATGCTCCAGACGACATAGCCCAATGCGACTGGCACGTCATTTGCCGCCTCCGCGCGAACATTGAAGTTCGAGAAATTTGGCACGATGTAGTACATGAATTCGAGCACGGTTTTTGACGCCGTGTTGTCGAAATGTTCGGGCAGGTTTATGAGAATGCCGGTGGCGTGTCCCACGACGTAAATCGAAAATACGATGATCGCGCCGAGAATTGGCGACGTGAGCGATGAAAACAAAGTGGCGAATGCTGTCACCATCAGTAGTTCCCAATAGATGAGCACGAGCGCGTAGAAAAAAGTCGCATCGACATTGCCGCCGAGAATGGCGACGTACGCCGCGGCGACGATGCCGAGCACGGCGGTCGTGACGCCGAGCAGCAACGCCATGCCGAGGTATTTGCCCAGCACGAATTCATATCGCGCCATGGGCCGGCAGATGATGGTGTAGATGGTGCGCTTGTCGATCTCTTTATAGATCAGGCTTGTACCGACGAATATGGCAATGAGGACGCCGAAGACCGATACCGATGCCAGCGAGAAGTCTTTGACGATTTTGATTTCTTGCCCGATGCTGATCCAGCCGAGTGCCTTGGAGCCCACCAGCGTGGCAAGTCCGAAAAATACGAGGACATAGAAAACTTTGTCACGGACGGCTTCGCGGAAAGTGTTCTGCGCGACGGCGATGATCCTCATACGCAGTCGTCCTGCACGCGCATGAAATAGTCTTCGAGCGATTCGCGGACAGCGATAAAATCGACCAGTTCCGCGCCGCGCGCGTGAATCATTTTGACCAGCTCGTTGGCAACCGCAAGATCGGCGACGATGAAATGATGTCCCGTTTCGGAAACCCGGTTGGCGGTGGCCATGCGCGCGATATCACTGATAGCTGCCTGGGCCAGGTTTGCCGCGACCACTTCGACAACTTGCACGCGTTCGGTTAGCAATTCGTTGAGCCGGCCTTGGCGCGTGAGTTTGCCTTTCACGAGAATGCCCACGCGGTCGCAAACCTGCTGCACGTCGCTGAGCACGTGCGAACTGAAAAAGATCGTTTTTTGTTGGTCGCGCATTTTAAGAATCAGTTCACGAATGGCGCGGCGTCCGAGCGGGTCGAGTCCGCTCATCGGTTCATCGAGAATGAGCAATTTCGGATCGCCCACCAGCGCTACCGCGAACCCCAGTCGCTGCCGCATCCCCTTCGAGAAGCTGCGGACGCGCTGATCCGCAATCGGGCCAAGGTCCAGCATCTCCGAAAGCTTCTTCCATTCACTCGCCCGGTCCGTCGCGCTCAGGCCGTGAAGCTTGCCGTAGAAATCGAGCGTCTCCTTTGGCGTCAGGTATTCGTAGAAGTACGGATTCTCGGGCAGGAATCCAATGAGTCTGCGCGATTCCTTGCGTCTTGAATCTTCCCCGAATATCCGGGCTGTTCCACGCGTCGGACGGATAAGCCCGCAAAGCAATTTGATGGTTGTGGTCTTGCCCGCGCCGTTGCGTCCAAGAAATCCGAACACCTCATTTTCAGCGACCGATAATGAGAGATCGTCAAGGGAGATGGGTTGCCGCTGTCCGAGTTGGGATCGATAGGTTTTGGAGAGGTTCTCTGTATAGACGGCGTCCATTGGTACACAATATACAGGATATAGGAAAAATATTCATACCATATATATGGCTACGAGGTTAAATGGGAGTTTGGTCTACTTTTCTCGAACCTGGAGTTCAGCCCAGACAGCACGCAAAGTCGCCCCTTCTTTTTCCGGTTGGAGCAGAAAGATCAGGTAGCCCGCTGATTCGGGTTTAGCAGGCATGGCATATCGCGCGATGTGGGTTGCGCCGGCGATGTTCGCAGGGGCCGGCTCAATACCGGCAAACGCACACGGCTGACCGCCGACAGTGACCTTGATACCGGCTGTATCGGCAACGAGGCCCAAGACCAGGTCGGCGGAAGCGCCTTCGTTTGCCGGTCCGGTGTAGATACGTAGCGTGGGTTTGTTCTCGACGTCCGCGGGCAGTTGCGCGTTGTTGGAAACTCCCGCGGGCACGGTGTCTCGGTAAGTGACGACGTACCGGCGCGGCGAGTTTTTCACCAGCTCCGCGTCGAGGCCTTTCTCCAGCAACTCGCGATACGCGCCCATGCCGTCAACCATAGGGGCGGGATCCAGGAAGTTGAAGAGATATATCGCGTCTGCCCCGCGCGCCCATGCGCCAGAAGCAAACCCACGCACGGACGCGAGGTCATTGGTAATTTGTTTTGCGCCGGGGTATGCACCAAGCAGGATTTCCAGTCCCGGAGCAACTTTTACTTTTGCGGTAGCATCACCGAGGCGTTCCTTCCATAGCTCGACGGGGATGTCGAAATCAGCGGACGCCCAGAATGGTGTTGGAATCAACAGATCGATCAAGCCTTCACGCGCCCAGGTGACGCCGTCCATGCCCAGTCCGACCGCGGCGTCGGGGTGCGCGGGCACGCGGGCGGCGAGTTGAATGGGATGACCGCGTTTCTCCCTCCATTCGCGGGTGAGCGCGCGTACTTCGCGGGTGAACTGGTTGAGAATCTCCACGCCCTCGCGTTCCTTGCCCGGGGCGAAGTGGTAGCCGAAGCGCATCCAGTCGAGTTCGAGGCCGTCCATGTCGTAGCGTTCGAGCAGTTCGCGCACAAACGCCATGGCGTGTTCGCGCACTTCCGGGTGGGCGAAGTCGAGCGCGCGATCCTGCCAGCCGCGTTTTTCCTCATTCGGCACCCGCCAAAATTGCGGGTTGTCGCGCCAAAACGTGCTGTGCAGATAGCTGGTGGTATCGGAGACTTCGTGTACGTCGTTCATGCGCATCGAAATCCACGGGGAAATACCTTTTTCCCGGGAGCGGGCGATCCAGATGGCGTACGGATCAAGGCCGCGCTCGTACAGGAGTTTCGCGTTGTCGATCCAGGCTTTGGCGAATTCGTTGTCCGGAATTATCTGCTTGCCGAGGTCCCAGATGGGTTCGCGTGTGCTGGACGCGAAACTCGCGCGCATGGCATTGGGATTGAGAAAGAGATGCGTTATCTTGGTTCCGGCATACTGATCCACGAAGGCGTGCAGACCTTCAATAGTCATGTCCTCCGCTTTGCGCGAACCAAAGAAGTGGCTGTCATCCTCGTTGAAAATAAGGATGGGGTTATCCGCCGCCAACGCTATGCAAGAAAGTGCGAGAATAGTGATCATGCCTTTGAATCCCCTTGGAGCTGAGTGTCGAAAGATTATGCACCACGAAGGCACGAAGAACACGAAGAAATTCCAAAGAGAATTAAAAGTAGTTTCTACTTCGTGTCTTTCTGGTAAAACGTTCTTCCAATTCAGAGGAGAAGGAGTGCGGTGCGGAATTTAATCTTTGTTTACACAATGTGCTGCGTGGCATTGCAGGTCATGGGTGATGCAGGCATACCCGACATTGTGCATGGCGGCTATTCGCATCCGAAAGGATTCTGGGATACCGGCGCAAAGCTGAATGAATACGGATTGAATGCCGTGTTCATTCACAGTGGCGGTATCGATGAGGCGACAATCCATCGCGCACGCGCGGAAGGATGCAAGGTGTTCGCCGAGTTTGCCACGTTGAATGGCAAAGTCGGAGAGTACGTTGATAAACATCCCGATGCGCATCCGATCGACGACACGGGAAATCCCGCGCGGGCAGCGACGTGGTTCATGGGCGTGTGCCCGACGCACGCGGGCTTTCGGCAATTCCGCATGGATGAACTGCGCGCGCTCGTGAAGACACACGACATTGACGGCGTGTGGATGGACTATCTGCATTGGCACGCGCAATTTGAGGACCCGTATCCGGTGTTTATCAAAACCTGTTTCAACGATTCCTGCATCGCCGCTTTCGAGGCATCGGCAAACGTCAAGGTATTGGGAGACACGACCGAGGCAAAGGCGCAATGGATTTTTCACAATGCGGCGAAGCAATGGGAAGACTGGCGTGTGTCGATCATCGTCGATTGGGCAAGAGAGATTCGCGCGATTGTGAAGGAAGCGCGGCCGAACGCGTTGATCGGCAACTTCCAATGTTCATGGCGCGCGGAAGACCTCGGCGGCGTGTTGCGGCGATGTCTCGGCCTGGATTTCGACGCGCTGGCTGCACATGTGGACGCGTTCTCCCCGATGATTTATCACGGGCGCATGGGCCGGTCGCCGGAGTCGGTGAAAGAGTATGTGGAATACTTCGGCAATCGATACACGGTAAAGACAGCGCCGGGTGAGTATCCGCGGCTATGGCCCATCGTGCAAGCGCACGACGAACCGCGCATCGAACCGGAGGAACTGGAGCAGGTGTTGCGCTACGGCCTGAGTGGAAAGAGCAGCGGCGTGCTGATGTTCACGCTGCCGAGTGTCGCACTCGATGAAGGAAAGATGGCGGCGATGAAGCGGGTGTATACGGAGTGAGCCTTTCAAGTTACTGTCGGCTGAGTGATCGCGATTTCGCTTGATTGCGGTGTCCGGCCCGAGTTGTTACGATCCTTGATTACAACACGCCGGGATCGCACCATGTTTTCGATATTTTTCAACTTCTTCGATCAACTCGATCAGCATATCCTTGCGCTGGTTGATGCGCACGGGGGATGGACGCACGCCATCCTGTTCGTGTTGCTGACTTGCGAAGTTGGACTTGTTGTGTTTCCGTTTTTGCCGGGTGAGACACTCTTATTCGCCGCGGGCGCGCTGGCGGCGCTTGACGCGCTGCACTTGCCGACGCTGCTCATCGGATTCGCAATTGCAGCGGTGTTGGGCAACCTGATGGGGTACGGAATTGGCCGGCAATTCCGGTTCGCCGTGGCAGAGGGACGCAAGATTCCGCTCCTCAATCCGGCAAACCTTGAACGCACGAAAGCGTATTTTCAGCGCAACCCGAAGAAGGCGCTGGTCGTTACGCGATTTATCCCAATTGTCCGGTCGATTGCGCCTTTTGTCGCGGGTGCGTCGTGCATGAACTTCGGCCAGTTCGCGCGATACAGCGTTTTGGGCGGAACCGGGTGGGCCGTGCTCTGCACGATGGTTGGCTATATGTTTGGACACTTGCCCATCGTCCGCGAGAATTTTGGACTTGGTATTCTGGCAATTGTGGTTGTCGCATGCGTTCCCGCGCTGTACGCAGTGGCCGTGCGACCGCGGAGACCGCGCCCGGAGTAAGTGGACCGAACATTGATTTTTTATCAATAGATTGCGGGTTGGAAAACCCGCGCTCCGAGGAGACGCAAGATCGGGGAGCAAGTAACTCGGAGTATTTGGAGCATTCGCACGAGAGCGTTTGCATGGGCGCGTTGCATACCGTTGATATGGCGGGTAGAATACTGCGTTTGCGCCGGTGGCGGAGATTCCGCAGAAATGCCTTTTGGCAGGGCTTTTGGATCGATGAGTTCAAACGCCACACCAAACGGCATTTGTATTCTCCGCGCGCAGCAATCGGCTGTCCCAAACCGGGCGTATGGACCGGACCCACAGTACGCGGTGTATGTTCGCACGCCTTTTTTGCATCGGCGATGTTTGCCGGAAAAGAGGGCTGCGAGAACCCGCTGGCATTTCCCAGGAGGCAAGTAATGAAACATTTCGGTCTGCACATCGAAAAAGCAGCCGTCCGCATATTTTCACCGGGTATTGCGAAACACGATGCGCTCGAGCAGCTAATTGATGCAATTGGCTCGACGGGGGTCGTGTCGGACCGCGTGGCGTTTGCCCGCGCGTTACATGATCGCGAGAACGTAATGAGCACAGGGATCGGTTCGGGTGTGGCGATTCCCCACGTGCGCATCGATGCGGTGACCGAGCCGACCGTGGGTGTCGGCATTTCGCATGACGGGATTGATTTCAGCACGCTCGATAATAAGCCAGTGCATATCGTGATCCTGTTCGCGATGCCGACGGGATCGCAGAAGCAGTACCTTGGGTTGCTGGCGCAAGTCATGACGGCGATGAAGGAGCCAGGGTTCCGCAATGCCTTGGGAGGAAGTGGGTCGGCGGAGGATGTGGTGAAGCTGTTGAATGGGTGACGAAAAGAATCTGGGACCTATAGGACTTATACGACCTATGGGATCTACGCGGAAAAAACGGGAGCTTTATTCATGCGCGTGTTGATCCTGGGCGGGACGGGTCTCATCAGCACGGCGATCGTTGAATGGCTGATTGCGAAGAAACATACGCCGGTGCTGTTCAACCGGGGGATTTCGCCGCACCGCTTCGAGTACGACCTCGAACAGATTCAGGGTGATCGCGCGGATTTTCGCGGGTTCGCGTCAGCGATGAAACACCAGCGGTTTGACGCGGTAATCGACATGATCACCTTCGACGCGAAAACCGCGGCGCACAATGCGCGGGTATTTCGCGACAAGATCGATCACTTCATCTTTTGCAGTACGGTCTGCGTTTATGGCGGGCCGCTAGCCAAAGTGCCCGCCGGCGAATTCGAGCCGCACCGGCCGGTCTCGGATTATGGCCGCAACAAATCGAAGGCCGAAGCCGTCTATACGAAGGCCTTTCGTGATCAAAACTTCCCCATCACGATCATGCGTCCCTCTCACTGCTACGGCCCGGGTGCTCCTCTGCTGGATATTTGGGGCTACAACGCATCTCTCGTCGCGCGCATTCGCAAACGCCAACCAATTCTCGTGCCTGGAGATGGCAATGGTCTCTGGCAACCCGGCTACATCGGCGACATGGCCAAGGGATTTGTCGGTGCGCTGGGGCGTGGTGTCACGATTGGCAAGACCTACAACATCACCGGTGACGAGGTGATGACCTGGCGCGCGTTCATCGAGCGCATGGCGCGGGCGATTGGGCACGAAGCACAGGTCGTGCCGATGACGACGGATCAGATTGTGGCGGGCGCGCCGAAGACCTCGACTGGAATGCTGACTGAGATTTTCCAGCACCATGCCGCGTATACGAATGACGCATTGAAAGCGGACGTGCCTGATTTCGCGGACTTGCTGGCGTGGGAAGACGGCGTGCGAAGGACCGTTGCCTGGATGGATGCCGAGCGCATTCACGGACCAATTGACCTCTATCCCTGGGTGGATTCGTTGGCGGCTGCCGCGACCGGGTTTTCCCGCCAGTTGGCGGGAATCCCGAAGGAGGTTTCGCGCCGCAAGCGACCCGTTGCCCGAAAGAAACGCTAAAGCATTGGGTGGACTCGGTTTACGATTTTCCGGTTGCCCTTCCCTCCATATTCGCCTATAATGACAAGGTGAAGTGCCGTGTTTGGCACCCATGGGCGAATGATGCAACGAACGAGGGGCATGCCATGTATCGGATCGATGCGGAAAAGGCGGTCCACTTTTGCGATGGGCTGAGCCGGCGGGATTTTTTACATGCGGGCGCCTTGGCTACCATGGGACTGACGCTGCCGGGTTTCATGGGCTTGCAGGCAGCGGGCGCGGTTGACCCAAAGAAGGATGTGAACTGCATTTTCCTTTTTTTGGTGGGTGGACCGAGCCAGCTTGATACTTTCGACATGAAACCGGACGCTCCCTCGGAAATCCGCGGGCCGTACAAGCCCATCCGCACAACGAGCTCTGACATACAGATTTCGGAAATCTTTCCCAACCTCGCGAAGCACGGCGACAAATTTTCCATCATCCGCACGCTGCACCACAAGGCCGCGGGGGTTCACGACACCGGACATCAGATGATGCAGACGGGCCGGTTGTTTCAGAATGGGATGGAGCATCCGCACGCGGGCTGCGTGCTGGGATACATGAAAGGCGGGCGCAATGGAATGCCCGCGCACGTGTTGATGCCTCGGCCCATCGGACCGACGGGCGGCAACATGCCGCACGGGCAAAACGCGGGTTACCTCGGCAAATCGCATGATCCTTTCATTCTCAACGCCGAACCGGACAAGGCTGATTTCAAAGTGCCGGACCTGTTGCCGCCGGATTATATTTCGGCGTCGCGCATCGAACGCCGCCGGAGCTTGCGGGAAATCGTCGATCAATCGGTAAAACAACTGGAAGCGAACCCGGATGCGCGGTTACTGGACGAGAATTTCCAGCAGGCGTACACGCTGATGTCTTCAACCGCGGCGCGGGAGGCGTTTGACCTATCGACGGAGTCGGCGGCGTTGCGCGAAGCTTACGGTCACAACAAGTTTGGCCAAAGCTGTCTGCTGTCGCGCAGGTTGATCGAGCGTGGGGTGCGGTTCTGCACGATTAACATGTTTGAAACCGTGTTTAACGAAATCACGTGGGACATTCACGGGTCGGCGCCGTTTAGTCCGATCGAATGCTACAGCGATCTCGTTGGCCCGATGCTGGACAAGGGACTTGGTACGCTGCTCGAGGACCTGAAACAGCGCGGCATGCTGGACAACACGCTCATCGTCGCGATGGGCGAGTTTGGGCGCACGCCGAAAATCAATCCCGCGGGAGGACGCGACCATTGGCCGCAGGTTTGGTCAATCCTCATGGCGGGCGGCGGCATCCAGGGCGGACGCGTCGTCGGTAAGACTGACGACATTGGCGCGTACCCGGTCGAGCGGCCCGTGACGCCGGCGGAAGTGATAGCGACAGTGTACGACCGGTTGGGCATTGATCTGGAAACCGAATTGGATAGCCCTGGCGGCCGCCCAATTCCGGTGGTCGATTTTGGCGTGAAACCGATTATGGAATTGGTTTAACCAATTGAATGAGGCCCCTTCGAGTATACGTTGACACGTCCGTTGTTGGCGGGTGTTGTGACGAAGAGTTTTCAGGCGATAGCCGTGCGTTTTTCGAGATGGCAAAGAACGGAGAATTATTTTTGTTGTTATCAAGCGTTTTGTATTCCGAGTTAAAAGACGCACCCAATGAAGTTCTAGCCGTACTGGAAGACTTACCGGCTCCTTGTTACGAGCAAGTAGGGTCTAACGACGAGGCTGGCGCGTTACGGGATCAGTACCTTGCGGCCGGAGTCGTAGGAGAAGCGCATTTCCAAGATGCTCTCCACGTGGCCGTAGCAACTGTCTACGATTCAGATATGGTCATAAGCTGGAATTTCAAACATCTTGTGCATATCGAAAAGATTCGTGGTTTCAACGCCGTTAATATTCGCAATGGATACCGTACGATAGACATTCGAACGCCCTCCGAGGTGATACCGCAGGTCGAGGGAGGTCAAAAAGAAAATGAATAAGTTGAAGAAGAAATTCGATTGTATTGAATTCAAGCGCGCCGCGCAGGCCCGAATCACAGAGGTGAGCAAAAATTCCACGCCAGAGGAAATTCGCATTAGAAATGAGGAAGAAATAGCGCGCGCCGAACATCCATTTGCGAAGTGGTGGCGCAACTTGTCCAAACGCGAAGTGGAATCAAAGTAATGGAGGCGTCCTTCACAATTTCCATCGTCGCGCAGATTTCGGTCCTCCTAACCTGCCTAGCTGCCACACTCCTCGGTGAGCGGATATCTAAATCGACGTGGGGCTACGCGTTATGGCTTGTAAGCACATTGTTTCTTGTTCCATTGGGCTACACCCTACTCGAAAACATTGCAGGGCTCGCATTCTGTTCCGTGCTTCTTTCGCTTGGAGTATTTGGGGAAACTGTGTTTAGACGGCGCAGAAACAGGATGAATTCATGAAGGCCAGACGTAGCTCGACGATTGCCGGAATCCTCGCATTTATATTTGCGTGGGGCGCGCACGCACAGACGGCTCCAAAAGAATTTGCGATGCTCCCGAATACGATTGCCCTTACCCACGCGGGCGCGACGCATGCAATCGTGGTGGAGCAAATTGACGGCGCGCGGCACATCGGCGATCTGACGTCAACATCCACATTTGTTTCGTCGAATCCGGCTATCGCAGAGATTGACGCCAGCGGAATCGTGCGCGCGAAAGGCAATGGCGACGCGACCATCACGGCGGCGGTAAACGGAAAAACAATCGAAGCAAAAGTAACAGTCACCGGCGCGGATGCGCCGTTCGTTCGCAGCTTTCGCAATCATGTGCAACCGTTATTGTTTAAGGCGGGGTGCAACACGGGCGCATGCCATGGCGCGGCGGCGGGCAAGAATGGTTTCAAGCTGTCGTTGCGGGGGTACGATCACGATTGGGACTACAAAATGCTCACGCGCCAGGCGAATGGCCGGCGCATGTCTTTGTCCGAGCCTGAAGAAAGCTTGATCCTTCAGAAGGCGTCGTTGTCGATCCCTCATGGCGGCGGGGAGCGGTTCACGAAAGACAGCGAGCAGTATCGCATCCTTACCGAGTGGATTCGCGCGGGCGCGCCGGTGATGCGCGAGGACGATCCGATCATACAGCGCGTTGAACCGATGCCAAATGCGGTTGCCTTACGGCCCGGCGCGGAACAGCAAGTGGTGGTGCGCGCGCATTACAATACAGGCGCCTACGAAGACGTGACACGGTGGGTGAAGTTCGACACGACGAACGACGCGGTGGCCGTGGTGGACGACAATGGCAAGATCACCGTCACGGGGCCCGGCGCCGCGGCCATCACCGTGTGGTACTCGAGCAAGGTTTCGACAGTCCACATTCTTGTTCCGCGCGAGACACCTGTTGCACCCGAACGATTCGCGAAAGCCGAATCGCACAATTACATTGACGAACTTGTTGCGCGGCAGTTGAAGAATCTGCAAATTGCGCCGGGCAAGCTGTGCGACGACGCGGAGTTTATCCGTCGCGCAACGCTGGACGCGACGGGTGTTTTGCCCGTGCCCGAAGCGGTCTCGGCGTTTGTCGGCGATGCCACACCGGACAAACGCAAGGCGCTGATTGCCGCGTTGTTGGAGAAGCCGGAATTTGTCGATTATTGGTCGTATAAATGGTCGGACCTGCTGCTGCTCTCGTCGAAGAACATTCCCCGGCGCGAGGAACTGAATTCATTCTATCGGTTCATTCGCGAGAGCGTCGCGGCGAACAAACCGTGGAACGAGTTTACGACGGCGCTGCTGACCGCGAATGGCAGCACAATCGAGAACGGGGCCGCGAATTTCCTGGCGATGCATAAGGAAACGGTGGATGTGACGGAAACGACGTCCCAGGCGTTTCTCGGATTTTCGATCACCTGTGCGAGGTGCCACAACCATCCACTCGAGAAATGGACGCAGGACGATTATTACGGGATGGCAAACCTTTTTTCCCGCGTGAAATACAAGAACGGGCGGCGTGGGAACGATACCGACGTGATTGTGGACACGTTTGGCGATATTTTGCATCCGCGGATTGGCGAACCCGTCGCGCCCCGGCCGTTGGATGGAGCGCCGTTGGACATTGCAAGCGCGGCGGACCGCCGCGTGGACCTTGCAGCGTGGCTGACTTCGCCGGAGAACCCGTATTTCACGCGCGCGATTGCGAACCGGGTTTGGCGGAATTTCATGGGCCGTGGTCTGGTGGAGCCGGAAGACGATTTACGACTGACGAATCCCGCGACGAACGAGCCGCTGCTCGACGCGCTGGCCGAAGACCTTGCTGATCACCAGTACGACCTCAAACATCTTATGCGCGTAATCATGGAATCCGCGGCCTACCAGCGGTCATCGGAGGCGTCTGATCCCGCGATGCCGGACAACCGGTACTATTCGCAATACATCGTGCGCAGAATGAGCGCGGAAGTGATACTGGACGCGTATTCGCAGGTCTCGGGCGTGCCGACGCAGTTCGATGGGTATCCCGGAGGGTTTCGCGCATTACAACTGCCGGATTCGCAGGTGGGTTCGTATTTCCTGACCGCGTTTGGTAGGCCGCAGCGCAACCTGACGTGTTCTTGCGAGCGCGCACAGGATTCGAGCATTGCACAGACACTGCACGTCGCGAACGGTGATACGCTGAACAAAAAGCTCAGCGACGAACGCTGCTTTCTTACACAAATGATTAACGACAACGTCAGCGATACCGGCGCGCTGGATGCCATCTATCTCCGCGCGCTGTCGCGTCCACCCAAACCAGAAGAGCGCGAGAAGGCGCTTGCGGTGCTTGCCACGGTTCCCAAGGAAGGCGACGCGGCTAAGGCCGAGCGGCGGCTGGCGCTCGAGGATGTGACATGGGCCGTGCTGTCGGGAAAAGAGTTTTTGTTTAATCATTGAGAAAAGAAGCGACGCGATCGATACCATGACTTGGAGTATCAAATGAGTTCACAGGCATTGCCATCAATAGAGGATCAATTACTCGACCTTTCTATCGATGAACGCATTCGAATCGCAAAATGGATATGGAACGATCTGATTCAATCTCCCGACAGCTTGCCGATTTCGGATGCTGTTAAGGCAGAGTTGTTGGCGCGCCTGGAAGATGCGGATTTAAACCCTGAAGACGAAGAACCCTGGGAGATAGTGCGCGAAGACTTGTTGAGGTTTTTAAAAGACTCGTGACCGTCACATTTAGAAGGAAGGCGAAGTGCGACGTTGTAGAAGCCTTCGAGTTCTACGAAGCAAAACGCCGCGGACTTGGGAGCAAATTCGTCCAGCGCGTCGATGAGATGGTAAATATGATCGCCGGGTTTCCCATGGCATATGCCGAGATACACGACGATATTCGCCGTGCATATTTGAAGGATTTCCCTTACTCAGTGTTCTACAAACACTCGGGCAAAAATATAGTGGTATTTGCTGCTTGCATCAGTCGAGACATCCGTCAGCTTGGCCGTAACATAGTATGAAACAGGGGCGTTCATTGGAGATCGGTGTGAATACCAAATCGCAATCCTCAATTCAAGGGGTGCTTTTGCACCATTGGATGATTATCTCGTTTGCTGTGGCGATCCTGTTCGCCCCACTTTATTCGCATGCAGACGTACTCTTCGAAAAAGACGTCCTCCCCATCCTCCAGAAAAGCTGCTCCGCCTGTCATTTTCCTCCCGTGGAACCGCTTAAGGGGAAGCTGGACCTTTCTACGCTTGCGGCGACGCTAAAAGGTGGTGGCGAAGGCGCAGTGATCGTTCCGGGTAAGGCGGATGAGAGCCGATTGATTCAGATGGTCGAGGGCAAGGTGGAGCCAGTGATGCCGCCGAAGGGGAAGGCCGACCCGCTCACCCCGGAAGCGATTGCGATTTTGAAACAGTGGATCAACGAAGGCGCGAAGGGCCAGGAAGCATTGCCCGCTCCCACCCCGGCGCCTGCACCGGTTGCCGAAAC
>JAWXCN010000034.1:0-3919 GCA_034408725.1 Candidatus Hydrogenedentota bacterium | reverse complement strand
CACCACCGCCGCCGCCGCCGCCTTCGGTCTTGGGACGGGCTTCATTGACGCTGATCGCGCGACCGCCGATTTCCTTGCCATTGAGGCCGGAGATCGCCGACTGCGCTTCGGTCGCATTGGACATTTCGACGAATCCAAAGCCTTTGGACTGGTTCGTCATCTTGTCCATGATGACCCGCGCGGAGTCTACGCGGCCATACGTTTCAAACGCCGCGCGCAAGTCCTCCTCACTGGTGCTGTACGACAGATTGCCGACGTAGATGTTCATCTTCTCGAGTTCCTTTTCACTTGCCGGTTGTTACGTCGATGGTCCAGGACGTCTGTGGTAGCGAGTCACCCAGGTCGGCAAGCGTCGAGAAGGCACGTCAAGCTGAATCTTTGGGAACGTCGTCATCAAAGAGTCACGAACTCCGGGCGCCAACATGGCGCCCCATCAGGCGATAGTATTGCACCAAGCAGGACTCTAGCGCAATACCCTTTGCGACGCGGTCAGGAGGAAGGACGACTCGACGCTGCTGATCCGGGAGATGCCCGATATACCTCAAATACGCGTTGACAAAAAAACGACGGGCCGCTCGGATGATCCCGAGCGGCCCGCCGATGTACTTGTTGGTAAGGCTGTTACCAGCTGCGGCCACCACCGCCGCCGCCACCGCCACGGTAACCACCGCGGTCGCCGCCACGGCCACCGCCGCCGCCGCCACCTTCGGTTTTCGGACGGGCTTCATTCACGCTGATTGCACGACCGCCGATTTCCTTGCCATTGAGGCCGGAGATCGCGGACTGCGCTTCGGTTGCGTTGGACATTTCAACAAAACCAAATCCCTTGGACTGGTTCGTCATCTTGTCCATGATGACCCGTGCGGAGTCGATGCGGCCATACGTCTCGAATGCCGAGCGCAGGTCGTCTTCCGTGGTGCTGTACGACAGATTGCCGACGTAGATGTTCATTTACACGTTCCTTTTCACTTGCTGATCTTCTACTGGTGATGGTTCAGGATGTCTGAGGTAGCGAGTCCAAGGAACAGCAAGCGTCTGAAAGGAACGTCAAGCAGGAACTTTGGAAGAATCGTCAACTAAGAATCTCGAACACGGACGCCAACATGGCGTCCCATCAAACACACCCTACCATAAACTACCGCGATAGTGCAATACATTTTTCAAACGGCGGGAGGGGGTGAAAAACTGGCCCCGTACTGCGAGGCAACAGCGGGAGCTACAGTGTATTCCGCAGCCGTTCCGCGAGACGCGTGTTACGGCGTGTCGACCGGACATTATGCACCGCGCGCCCTATGGCTTTGCGATCTCCGACCATGACAACGATACGGCTGGCCCGCGTCAGCGCCGTATACAGCACGTTTCGTTGAAGCATCATGTAGTGCTCCGTAAGCATCGGCAGCACGACCGCGGGATATTCACTTCCTTGCGCCTTGTGTACGGTGCTGGCATAGGCAAGGGATAGTTCGTCAAGCTGCTCGAACGCATATCCGACTGGCCGCCCATCGAACTCGACCAC
The DNA here is from genome assembly GCA_034408725.1 of Candidatus Hydrogenedentota bacterium. Taxonomy (GTDB): domain Bacteria; phylum Hydrogenedentota; class Hydrogenedentia; order Hydrogenedentales; family SLHB01; genus JABWCD01. Next base: position 2,403 of record JAWXCN010000034.1, on the reverse strand, counting down.
CGCTTCGCGTGTATCTTCATTGACCTGTTTGATGAAGCCGATGTCGCCGTTGTACACATCGAGTTCGTAGTTGTTCCGCATTTGCATGACCTTGTCCTGCAATCCAAATGCGCGCTGGCCAATGACGCCCATTTTCGGGTTGAGCGCGTCCCGCAGCGCCGCGTTTAGTTTCGTGACACCCGCGTTTCCGCGGTGCATCGGCGCAAGCACCTGAATATCGCGCAAGGGATCAAGCTTGAACCGCGCGGGCAATCGCGACGCGACGACTTCGACAATGGTCTCGAGCGCGCGCTCCGGGTCCGTCCGTTCGATAAAGAAAAAGTCGCGGTCGTTAAAGGCGGGGTAGGCCCCCGTATTCACCCGGTGCGCGTTCGCGATGATTCCGCTCTCCGCCGCCTGGCGAAACACCGTGCGCAATTGCACCACCGGCATTAGCCCGCTGGCGATAATGTCCATCAGTACGTTTCCCGGCCCGACCGATGGCAACTGGTCCACATCGCCGACCAACAGCAAGCGGCATTGCGGCGACAACGCGCGCAGCAGGCTGTGCATCAGGTAAATGTCGATCATCGAACATTCATCGACAACCACGAGGTCCGCAACCAATGGATTGCCCTCATGCCGCGTGAACCCGCCCTGTTTCGGACTCCATTCAAGCAGACGGTGCAACGTCACTGCGTCGCGGCCCGTGGCCTCGCTCATGCGTTTGGCGGCGCGACCTGTAGGGGCGGCCAACAGCAGGTTCAGTTTCTTCTTCGAGAAAATCGCGAGCAGCCCTTTGAGCAGCGTGGTTTTGCCCGTGCCTGGTCCACCCGTGATGACCATTGTCTTCGAAGCAACCGCCGTGGAGATTGCCGCGCGTTGTTCGGCTGATAGAGTAATGCTCTCTGTTTTCTCAACCCATGTGATTGCGCGTTCAACATCAATGGGGACTTCTTCCGCCGGCACACTGATGATCCGTTTGACCCATTCGTCGCAGCCTTTTTCCGCCGCGTGAAGGCGGGGGAGAAACACCGCGTCGCGCTCGCGTACGATTTGTTTTCCGGACTCCATCTGCGCGAGGGCTTGACGCACCGCTTCAGATTCGACAGCAAGGAGGCGGGACGCGTCCTCGACAAGCGAATTTTCCTGTAGGTAGCAATGGCCATCGCCCGTCGCTTCGCGAAGTACGTGTTGGATGCCCGCGGCGATACGTTTAGGCGAGTCCTTTACAATATCAAGCTGGCTTGCGATTACGTCGGCCGTCTTGAATGAAATGCCCGAAATGTCCTGCGCGAGCCTGTAGGGATTATCACGCAAAATCGCGACCGCGGTATCGCCGTATTCCTTATAAATGCGCGCGGCCTGGGATGCGGGAATGCCGTGCCCCTGCAGAAACAACATGATCGACTGAATGGCACGTTGCGAGTCCCAGGCCGTGCGAATCTGTTCGGCGCGTTTTGCGCCGATTCCTGTCACGCGCCGCAGCTTTTCCGGTTCTTCGTCGATCACGCGCAACGTGTCAATCCCGAACGCGGCCACCAGTTTCTTCGCAAAGTGCGGCCCGATGCCGTCAATTAACCCAGACCCCAGATATTTTTCGATAGCGTCCGCCGTCGCGGGGCGTATGGTTTCAAACCGCTCGACGCGCAATTGCCGACCGAACCGTTGATCCTCGATCCAGCGTCCCCACAGCCGTACTGTTTCGCCGGGAGAGAAGGGGAGACCCGTGCCCACAAACGTTACCAAACCCGGCATGCCATCCTGCTGCAAGCGCGCAACAACGAATCCCGTGTCCCGGCTCTCAAACACAATGCGTTCGACAGTGCCCTCAACCTGCCCCTCCTCCAATTGAGGGTTCAGCACATCTCGAATTGTGGTTTGCCGATCACCAATCATTCTTATCTCTTACCCCTCCGTCCGCTCGGTCCGATCCTCGTCCTCAACCCCCAATCGGCGCGCTGTCAAACCGCCGCACCACCAACTCATCCGTCGTCGCGCGCGAGCTCAACGTCGCAAGATACAGACATGCGTGCGCGATGTCCTCCGGCGTCATCCAATCCGACTTGTCGCGCTCGGGCATTGCCTCCTGCGTGAGGCGCGTATCCACACCGCCGGGACAAATCGCATGCACCCCAATTCCGTATTCACGCAATTCCATCGCAAGCACCTTGCTCAACCCATTCAATCCGTGCTTCGACGCGCAGTACGCGCTCTGGTTCATCAGCGGTTTCAACCCCGCCACGCTCGATATATTGATGATGCGCCCGCTCTTTCGCGCGATCATCGATGGTGCCACCGCTTTCGTAACCAGAAACGTTCCCGTCAAATTAACATCGATGGTTTGTTGCCATTCTTTAAGCGACAGTTCGATAAATGGTTTGAAACTCGCATAGCCCGCGTTGTTCACGAGAATGTCAATGT
>JAWXCN010000033.1:0-31267 GCA_034408725.1 Candidatus Hydrogenedentota bacterium | reverse complement strand
TGTCCGAGCCGTCCGATGCGATGACGAAGATTTGTTTCGTGCCCTTGTCGTCGTTGGCGTAATACGCGATGCGATCTCCCTGCACGGTGCCGCGCACGACGCCTGTGGCGAAGGTATGCGTCAGGCGGCGCACGGTAACGCCTTTCGGTGGCGTGGGATATTCATTCGCGTTGCCGGCTTTCGCGGTTGTGATGTTTACTTTCGCGGGCACATCGACGACGAACAAGGATTCCTCATAGTTCACGCCATCCGCCGCGCGGACCTTGCCGATGAACGCGCGCATGTGGCCGTGCTCGCCGATCCACGAATCGCCGTACGCGCTTTCGATCTCGCCAGGCTTTGATTCGCCAATTTTGGCGGGCTTCACCAGCACGCAGAAAAAGTGCGTCGCGTCGCCGGGGGCAAAGGCGTGCGGCTCCATGTAGCCGATGGTGCGCGCGTACTCGGGGCAGAGGAAATCGTCATAGGTGAAACCGATACGTTTGCCGTCGAGTGTGTACTCATGCCGGTGCGTGCCGCCGCGGTGCGCACCGGGCAGCGTGTCGCGCGTGGTGTCCACGTCGCGGTAATCGAGCCATTCAAATTTTTGCGTGCCGTCCGCGTTCACTTCCGCGCCGTTACGGTTCGGCTTGCCGTAATATCCGCGCACGGCAACCTGGTCCAGCGGCGGACCGTGGATGAACGCGACTTTGTCCAACAGTGGGTGATACGTAGCCGCCCCGAGGCCGGGCGCGCACTTCTCGCCAGTGAGCGTTTTCTCCGGCGCGTAAAGGATAATTTCTTCGCCGGTGGCGATCTCTACTTTTTCGATCGACTGGCAGTTATCGAGCCCTGGCCCAATCATCTCGCGGGTGTCATACGATAAAAACCGCTGGTCCGGCGAGAAATTATCGTTGTTGTCGAGGTTATGGTTTTTCGGTGAAAACGTCACCTGGCGCTCCTGCGCCGTGGAAACTAACGCCATGAAAACACTCCCCGCCACACAGATGAAACGCACGATGGCCCGATTCTGCATTGGCATGCGACTCCCCTTGGAAAAATATGCACCGGGGGAAGTTTACGTGAATCGCTCAAGAAAATGAAGGCGGTTAAACTTGCCTGCGATCCGCTCGAAGCGCCAGTGAGCAGCATTGTGCAGCTCGCTTTTCTGGCGCGACCGGTGTCTTGCTTTTCATGCTCATGCTCGTGCTCGTCATCGTACTCGTTGCTCGTTAACCCGATTTTTTTCCGCGAACGCACCAAAGACACGAAGACTAGAGTAACGAAAAACGATTACGAATGACGAGCACGAGCACGAAAAATGAATCGGACACACCGCAATCCGTATCAAACTTGCTCTATCAGTATTTCAACATTCTTAAATGCCGGCGTCCTTGACGCCGGGTCGACATCGCGCGGGACCAGGACGTTGGCTTCGGGGTAGTACATGGCGGCGTTGCCGGCGCGGATGGGGAAGTCGCGGACTAGGACATTTTTGAGTGCGCCGCAGGAGGAGCGGACGGTTACGTGGTCGTTTTCGTTGAGGCCGAGACGTTTGCGGTCTTCAGGGTTGAGGAGGATGACGTCGCGGCGTTCCTGGCCGCGGTAGCGGTCTTCTTCTTCGTAGACGACTGTGTTGAACTGGCCTTCGCTGCGGAGGGTCATGAGTCGTAGCGTGCCGTTGCCGTTTTTACGTAGAGGCGGAATGGGGAAGGTGTGGAAGCGCGCTTTGCCCGAGGGCGTGTTGAACGTGGCCCGGTGGAACGTGCGGCCTGGAAGTTGGAACTCCTTTTTAGTGTCGCCGATTTTTTCGACTTCTTCATATCCGGGAATGATCGCGGCTATGGCTTCGCGGATGGCGTTATGCGCCTCCATTTTTTCCCAGTCCACGGGCGAATCCTCGCCGAACACGCGTTGCGCGATGCCCGCAACGACTTCGACTTCACTGCGCGGTCCGTCGTGCCGCGCGGGCCCGCCATCGCTGAGACGCACGTAGTTGAACATTGATTCCTGCGTGGTGGATTGATGTTCCTCGTCGCGCGCGAGGACCGGGAGGATGATCGTTTCCTTGCCGAGGCCCATGGCGTGGCCGGTGTTCAACGTGGTGTTGAGATACACCACGAGATCGACCTTGCTCAAGGCCTCCGCCGCGAAGTTTGCGTCGGGGTTCGAGCCGTAGAGATTTCCACCGATGCAGAATGCGACGCGCATCTTGCCCGCCGCGGCTTGCTCCACGCTGCCCATCGTGTCGAGACCCGGTGTCGTGGGAAGGTTGACGTTGTACCGTTCCTCCAGTCGTTTGAATACTTCCGCTTTCAGTTGCGGCGTGACGCCCATCGAGCCGATGCCCTGCACGTTGCTGTGTCCGCGGATGGGGAGCAGGCCTGCGTTTTTGCGGCCGAGCATGGCGCGCATGAGCGCGACGTTTCCAATGATCTGGACGTTCTGCACGCCATGGGCGTGATGCGTGACGCCCATGGCCCAAGCGAAGACGGCGCCTTTGGACGCGGCGTAGATATCGGCGGCGGCTTCAATGTCTTCGCGCGACACGCCGGACTGCAGGACTATTTCATTCCAGGTTACTTGTTTGAGATGGTTCTCGAATTCCGGCCAGCCTTCGGTTGCGGCGTTGATGAATTCGGAATCGATCGCGCGGCGATCAATGATTGCTTTGGCGATGCCCGCGAAGAATGCGATATCGCCGCCGATGTGCGGTTGGATGTAGAGGTCGGCAATGGGTGTGCCGAAGAGCATGCTGCGCACGCTGGACGGCACTCGGAAGTTCAGGAGTCCGAGTTCGCGCAGTGGATTGACGACAATCACGCGCCCGCCCCGCTGCTTCAGGCGCATGATCGTGCTCATCAACCGCGGATGGTTTGACGCGGGGTTCGCGCCGATGAGAAAGAGCGTGTCGCAATGCTCGACGTCTTCGAGCACGACGCTTGCAGTGCTGGAACCGTATACAGTGGAAAGGCCCACGCCAGAGGCCTGATGACAATAATAGGAACAGTTGTTGACGTTGTTCGTGCCGTAGAGGCGCGCGAACAGATTGAGAAGGAACCCGGCTTCGTTCGAGGAACGTCCGCTGAAGTAGAAGAAGGTTTCGTCGGGTTTTGCGCCGCGGAATGCGGCCGCGATTTTATCCAGCGCATCGTTCCATGTTAGCGGGAGGAAGTGCGTGCCCGATGTGTCGACGTGCAGCGGTTCGACGATGCGGCCCGCGGCTTCCATTTCGCGCGGAGTAAAACTCTGGAGTTCGCGCACGCCGAATTTCTCGAAGAATGTTGCGGGGATGCGGCCCTGCATGTCCGCGACCATTGCCTGCACGGATTTTTTGCAGACCTCGGGGAAGTGCCCGGCTTCGTTCACCATGCCGCCGAGTTGTCCGCCCATGCCGAGCGCGCAGGTTTTGCACGCGTTCTTCGAGCGGAGGGCTTTCCAGGCTTTCCACAGTCCCCCGACACCGTGCGCTTTGCGCAGCGTGTAGAGGATCGCAGCCCAGCCTCCGGCGGACTTGGGCATGCGTTTAGCGGAACAGCTCTCGGACATTACGGTTTCACTCGAGAATCATGGACAAGTATTAATCCGTTAATCGAGAGGTCCTCGTCAAGCTGCGGCCAATGAATGCCGTAACCGCCAGGCGATAATTCAGCGTCTTTTCGTTGATCAGGCGACGCCTGCGTGAGCTTGGTGGAGCACTCGTTCCACGGTATGGAAATACTGCGCTCAGCCAACACAATGACGAGCGCGTCTGTGGTGGCCCGAATCTTTTGGGCCGTTATTGGTGTTGTGACTTGCACAGTTACTCTCCAAAAAAAGTACGCCACTCATCGACAATAAGATCGAAATGGTCGAAAACTATCCGACGAATCTCCCGGCGCAGCCGGGGCGTAGTTCCATAAGCCCAAGCTTCTTCAATATCAAACAGGTCGGCCTTTAACCAGAACTTGCACTCCGTGTCGCCCTTTCTTGCATGAATGTGGATGGGCTCGTTTCCCTCATTCGCGTAGAAGAAAAGTCGCCATCCCTTTACCAAGAGCACTGTTGGCACGAGTCAATCCATCCTCGACTGTTTGAAGTCAGAATAACATAGAACACGAAAGCATTGGCACTCGATCAAGGACTTGCCAAGCATTACCTTTGCGCCTATGCTGTCTCCATGGGCATTTATATCAAACGAATCTATGAACTACCCGTGCGCGAGGATGGTGCGCGCGTGCTGGTGGATCGGCTTTGGCCGAGAGGTGTCTCGAAAAAGAAGGCGAAACTCGATTTGTGGCTGAAGGACATCGCGCCGTCCACGGAACTCCGGAAATGGTTCGGACATGATCCGGATAAATGGCCGGAATTCAAAAAGCGCTATAGGGCAGAGTTAAAGGAACATACGGAAGCGGTCGCAGAACTAAAGGCGATTGCGAAGAAATACAAGAACGTGACGCTGTTATACGGCGCTCGCGACGAGCGGCACAACGAAGCAATTGTAATCAAAGAGTTGATCGCACGATAGCCTGTTTTTTAGCGAGGATTCATGTTTTGCGTGCATCGTTTGTTGGTGTAAACAATGAAGGAGAGGACAATGCGTTATTTTTTCCCGGCGGTAGTGTGTGTGGTAGCAGTCTTTCTGGCGATTATGATGATGCCCGCGCAGGAAGTGTCGGCGGGCGGTTTCCATTGGGAAGGCGGAGCGCCCATGCAGAATCAGGATGGAGACTGGGTAATCTACGCTGAGTTTAAGAATCCCGATGGCGGAGTCGAGGATACGGTGTCGACGGGCACGACGGACCGAAAAGGTAAATCGAGGCGGGCATCAAGGAAACTCGCCGAATCGTTAAACGAGGGTGGCTCGGCCTTCAAGTGGGATCCCGCGTGCGAAGGCGCGCATTTTGACTGCTAGGGAAAGAACAGGGAAAGAAACGGGGACAGCCACCTGCATCCGAATGCGATGCCGGTGACAGTCCCCTTGGTAAGTTCGGGGACAGCCACCGTCAGCCAAAACGCGCTGACGGTGACAGTCCCCGGTTTTTTACGCGACCATTCCGTGCGGGTCGATCACGTATTTCTTTGCGGCGCCCTTGTCGAAATCTTTGTAGCCTTTCGGGGCATCGTTGAGCGAGATAATTGCGACGTTTGTGGCCTTGGCGATCTTGATTTTGTCGTAGAGGATCGCCTGCATCAGGTTGCGATGGTATTTCATGACCGGGCATTGGCCGGTTGCGAAGCAATGGGATTTCGCCCAGCCGAGGCCGATGCGTATGCCGAGCATGCCAATCTTCGCATTCTCATCCACGCCACCGGGATCACCCGTAACGTATAACCCCGGAATACCAATCGCACCACCGGCGCGCGTCACTTCCATCACCGAGTTGAGCACTGTTGCGGGCCGTTCCACGCCGGCTTCCGCACCATGTCCCCGCGCTTCAAACCCGACGCAATCCACGGCGGCATCCACTTCCGGCACGCCGATGATTTGTTGAATCTGTTCGGCAAGCGTCGCGCTCTTTTTCAGGTCGACCACTTCGCATCCGAAACTTTTGGCTTGCTTCAGCCGCTCTGGGATCATGTCGCCGACGATGACGCACGCCGCGCCGAGCAGGTGGCAGGACGCCGCGCATGCAAGCCCGACGGGGCCTGCGCCGGCGACATAGACAATCGAGCCGGGACCAACGCCCGCGGACACTGCGCCGTGATAGCCGGTGGGGAAAATATCCGAGAGCAGTGTCAGGTCCTTGATCTTCGCCATGGCTTCTTCTTTGTCCGGGAACTTCAGCAGATTGAAATCGGCATACGGCACCATTACGTATTCCGCCTGGCCGCCGATCCAACCGCCCATGTCGACGTAACCATACGCCGCGCCGGGGCGCGCGGGATTCACGCTCAAACAAATGCCGGTTCTGCCTTCCTTGCAATTGCGGCAGCGTCCGCACGCGATGTTAAACGGCACCGAAACGATGTCGCCCTTCTTGATGAATTCAACATCACGTCCGGCTTCGATCACTTGCCCGGTGATTTCATGTCCGAGCACGAGACCCGTCGGCGCCGTCGTGCGCCCGCGCACCATGTGCTGATCGCTTCCGCAGATGTTCGTGGTCACTACTTTGAGAATTACACCGTGGTCACACTTCCGCTTTCCAATTTCGAGTTTCGGGTAGTCGATTTTTTGGACTTCGACGACGCCCGGTTTGATGTACGCAACCCCTCGATTTCCTGCCATGACAGACATCTCCCAGTGTTAAAGACGCACCCAGACCATTGGCCCACGTTGCGCGGGTGTTCCGCGAGAGCGGGCTCGCCCAAGACTCCATTATTGGCAAATGGCAGTGGTTTGGCAACTGGTTTGAGATGTAGCACTGATCGCGTGCGAAAAGAGGGTTGCGGTTGCGGAGCGGGAGACCTTTGGTCAGGGGCGTGGCGCAGCCGGGAGACCGGCCACAACAATAGGTTGGAAACCGAAATTGGGTTAAGTAAAAAACCTGGGATGCCGCAGCGCTGCAACGGTTGGTGGAGTACCTTAGGCCGAGGGGACGGCAGCGCAACGGCATCCCAAACCAGAATCGAACCGTTGGTGATATGAAAAGTATGGCTGCGAAAACCGGACGGAGCAATCGGGTTTGCTCCTCACTTTTGCATCGGGGAGCCTCCTTATGATTGAAGGGGGTGATGGCTTACGAAGCTCCGGGCAACTTTCGTGACCACCGCTGGACCAGCCATACAACCGCAGTAGCGATAAGCAGCCAGAACAAAAAGCCGGCTGTCAATGCCGTGGGACTCGTCATCAACTCATACCAGCCAGGGGAGCTACCATTGATTGCGGCAATGACCGTGCCTCCAGCCGCTACGCACACCGGAAGCGCCGCCAGTAAAGGAAACAGCAATGTGTCGGCGATGGCAAGGCCCATGCCATAGTGCGTCCCTTGAAAGTTCCGAATTTGGCCAATGGCTATGAGGCCGAGCAGGGTTGTGCCAAGCGGCGCGGAAACGCCGGCGATCATCAACGCGCGGCCCGTATAAAACCAGAGGAGCGAGGGCTCATTTCCGGGCGTGACCGTCCAGGCCACGAAAAATAATGGTACGCATGTAAAAAACGCGATCGCCCATACGGCCCCCACAACGGCTACTTTTGACAAACGACGTTCGCCGGCGTTCGGCTGTGCGTGGCTCGCCAACGTTTGTTCTGGCGCTGTAGATTCAATCGTTTCAGCGTATGACTCTGGAGAATCGAGCTCAGCGAGTACCGCTCGCACATCCGCTTCCGCTGGCGTCGCAATCGCGCGAGCGTTAAGCATTTCCGCAATTTGGTCTTCTACATTGTCGACCACGCTTTGCCGTTCTTCCCGAGTTAGCCTTGATTTTTGAAGGGCGACTCCGATCGCGTCAAGGTAATCGTCGATGATGCGCTGAACATCACTCGCCAGATTTTTTGCGTGAGTCATTTGCGGGCTTTCCTTTCCGTAATGCATTGGTCGCGTGCTGGATTTGTTCCCAGTATTTATCCATTTCCTGCAATCTGGATTGTCCGAGGGGGGTGAGGCGGTAGTAACGTCGTGGCGGGCCGGTCGGTGATGGCGCCGCGCGGACGCGAATCCATCCATCTTGTTGAAGTCGCGACAACATGGGATACACGGTGCTTTCCGTGAGTGCCAAACCTTCTACGTGAGCCAGCTCCTGGAGCAATTGGTAGCCGTAGGCTTCTCCGCGGTCAAGTACGGCGAGGATGCAGAACTCAACCAGACCTTTTCTGACCTGAGCGATCCACGCGCGCATGATTGTTTCCCCGTTACACTACTTCCCAATGCGCTATAGCGTATAACATAGTAGGTTGGTTTGCAACCATTTTGTTGCAAGTCATTGGGAAATGCCGATTCGCCATTGGCGCCCGCGGATGGGCAGGTCTCCGGCACGGAGCAAGCGAAGCTGAGATGGTGAACGGGCCGCTAAGGACGCGCGTCCAGCCCAACCGCGTTACCAGTTCGCGCGAATGAACTTGCAGCCTTCGCGGGCGACGTGTTCCTCGCTGGGGGCCATTTTGCGCCAGATGCAGGTGGCGGCTGCGAGTTCGGGCAGGCATAGGCCGAACGCTTCGATCATCAGCCAGCCGTCGTAGCCAATTTCCTTGAGCGTCGCGAAATTGGTTTTGTAGTCCACGTGGTCTTCGCCGGGGGTGGCGCGGTCGTTGGCGGAGATGTGCACGTGGTTGATGTATTTGCCGCCCGCGCGGATGGCGTCGGCGACCTTCTTTTCTTCAATGTTGGCGTGGAAGGTGTCGTAGAGGAAGCCGCAGTTGTCGCGTCCGACTGCCTTGCAAAATTCGGCGGAGTCAGCAGTGCTGTTGAGGAAATACGTTTCGAAGCGGTTCAGCGGTTCGACGGAAACGGTAATTCCCTTGGCGTAGTCGCACAGTTTTTGCATGCCGTCGACGCACCAGTCCCACTCCTGCTGTGTACGGCCACGGCCAACGAGCCGTCCGACGGGCGAACAGAGCGGTCCGGCGAAGACTTCCGCGCCGAGGGTTTTCGAGGCGTCGATGCAGCCCTTGAAAAAGTCGAGCGCGGCGGCGCGTTCTGCCGCGGTTTCGCCGATGAAATTGCTGCCGGGCGCGGGCACGGACACGACGGTGCTGGCGAGGCCTTCATTTCCGAGCACCGTTTTCAGTTCTTTCCAGTCCGAGCCTTCCGTACTGAACATGGGGAGTTCGACGCCGTCGAAGCCAAAAGACTTGAGCTGTTTGAACAGCGGGTAATGTTCTTTTGTGGCGGCGCCGGTCCATAGCAGCAGATTCATTCCGACTTTCATGGCGATTCCCTCTTGCACGGTTGGATTGCGCAAAAATCTAGCACATGCGCGGGGTATTTGCCAGAATGCCGCCCATGCGGAACATTGAACTCAAAGCGCGGTTACGCGATGTGATCGAGGCGGTGGGCGTTTGTCGCGCGGTCGGAGCAGTGTTTCAAGGGGACATCCGCCAGGTGGACACCTATTTCAACACCCCGACGGGCCGATTGAAATTGCGGGAGAACGAGCCGGGCGCAACAGAGTTAATCCACTACCATCGCGCAAACACGGCAGACAGCAAGGGGAGCGATTACGAGATCGTCCCCGCGAGCGCCGCTCTGCGTGACATGCTGGCGCATGCGCTCGGTGTCGTGGCCGTGGTGCGGAAAATTCGCGGCTTGTGGCGGTGGGACAATGTTCGCATTCATCTGGACACAGTGGAAGGGCTTGGCGCGTTCATCGAATTCGAGGCGGTGCTCGATGATCGGCATGACGATGCCGGTGGCCATGCGAAGATTCAGGAACTGCGCGGCGCATTTGGGATTGGGGAGGAGGATCTGGTAGCGGTGAGCTATAAGGATTTAATCGGATGAAAAGGTTATGCGAAGGGGATAAGGCGATGGGAGGAGATGGTGGGGATAAATTTTTTCCCCTATCGTTCTGACGCTATATCTCAATTCGTCGTCTGGCGTCTCCTTAAAAAATGGAAGAAGGGAAAATCAAATCTCCGCCTAACGAGCTACAATTACCAATGACGAGGATGAGCAAAAAATATGAACGATTATCTCCATATCTCCCTTCATCACCATATCTCCTAAAATGTTGAGGACAGTTACGAATGGAAACGTTGGTTTTTTGGAAAGACGCTGTTCAATTTGATACGCTCCGCGCTGTGGGAGACCATTCTGAATGATTCGTTCTCGTATTATCGGCACGGGGCATTTTCTGCCTGAACGTGTCGTGACCAACAAAGAGCTCGAGGCGATGTGCGACACCACGGACGAGTGGATTCGCCAGCGCACGGGTATTGAGCAGCGGCATTTTGCTCGACCGGGCGACGGCGCGTCGGACATCGCGACGCCGGCGGTGCGCCAGGCGATGGAAGCGGCGGACGTCACCGTAGACGATATTGATCTCGTGCTGTGTACGACGACAACGCCGGACTACGTGTTTCCCGCGACGGCCTGCGTGGTCGCGGACAATATCGGCATGGGGACGAAGCCTGCTTTCGATATTAACGCGGCGTGTTCTGGGTTCATGTATGGGTTGGCCACGGCGGATGCGTTTATCCGCAGCGGGATGTACAAGACGATTGCGCTGGTGGGTTCGGAGTTGGCGAGCAACCGCGTGAACTTCGGAAAGCGGGACACGGCGGTGCTCTTTGGCGATGGCGCGGGCGCGGTGATCCTGCGCGCCGAAGAGGGTGACAAAGGCGTGCTCACGACGCACCTCTGGGCGGATGGATCGGGGCGCGAAGTGTTGTGGTTGCCGGCGGGGGGATCGAAGATTCCAGTGACCAATCAAAATGTGGACGACGACATCAATACGATCCACATGAAGGGCAAGGAACTGTTCCGTCGCGCGGTGATCGAATTTGCGAACGCCGCGAAAGTGGCGTTGGACGCCGCGGGCATGACATTCGACGATATTAAATTGTTTATTCCGCACCAGGCGAATATTCGCATCATTGAAGCCGTGGCCGAACGCATGAACCTGCCCGCGGACCGGTGCGTGGTGAATATTCAGAAGGTGGCGAACTGCACCGCGGGGTCAATCCCGCTCGCGCTGTCGCAGGCTGTAGACGAAGGCCGCGTGAAAGACGGAGACATTGTGCTGCTCGCATCGTTTGGCGCGGGGCTTACGTGGGCATCGGCGATCGTGCGCTGGTAGGTTTTTGAATTCGGGCCTACTGCATTAACATCCCCCTAAATCTCCCTTTCAAAGGGGGACTTAAGATCGCCGATCAAAATTCATAGTGTTGATCGCTATGGGGTACCAAAAAACGTAAATGAAGCCCTCTTGAAAAGTCCCCCTTTGAAGGGGGATTTAGGGGGATGTGCCTTGAGAAGTACACTCCGGTATTGACTGACCTTCCGCGATAAGGCAATCCACATAAAGTTGAATAGCGTCTCTCGCCATTTCCAGTGCTTCCTCGTAGGTGTCACCCTCCGTAACAATGGCCGGTAATGCCGGCACCCTGACCGTATAACCTCCTTCAGGCGCGGGTTCAAAATGGACGGTGTAGGTATAACTGTTCATGGCAGAGTAAAAATACCACAGACTTTCTCCGTTTCAAGCTGGCGAAGATTTACTTTGAAAAAAAAAGTCCGGGGAACTCCGTTTCGGTTCGTCCATGCTAGGATCGCCGGCTATGAGCGGAACCCAAGAGCCTGTGACCCGCATGCAGCGCATCATCGATTTCTTCGTGTTCAAGCGCGGCATGGTGGGTTTGTTGGCAATGGTCATTCTTGTCGCTATGGGCGAGAAGATGGCCGAGCGGTTTTTGCCGTTGTACCTCACGGCGCTGGGTGGGGGCGCGTTGGCGGTCGGGTTGCTCGGATATCTCGACAACCAGCTCAGCGCGATCTATTCGTTCTTCGGCGGTTACATTGGCGAACGCTTGGGGATGAAGCGGGCGCTACGCCTGTTCAACTTCATGGCGATGCTCGGTTACGTGCTTGTGATTGCAGTGCCGTCATGGCCCACCGCGCTGATCGGCGCGATGCTGTTTCTATCGTGGACAGCGATTTCATTACCCGCGACGATGGACCTCGTGTCGGGCATCGCGCCGAAGAACAAACGCGCAATGGGCGTAACGATGCACTCGCTCGTGAAGCGCATCCCGATGGCGATTGGTCCGCTGGTGGGCGGATATTGCATTGATTATTGGGGTCGCGACATCGGCATGCGCATAGCGTTTGGCGTCGCACTCGCAATGACTGTGCTCGCGCTGGTGCTTCAGGAACGGCTGATTCACGAAACATCGCCGCGGGCGCAACGACGCGCGGAACTAAATCCGTTCAACCTTATGCCGCTCATGAATTCCGATCTGCGCAATTTACTGATGTCGGATATCCTTGTGCGCTTCTGCGAACAGATTCCCGCGGCGTTTGTCGTGATTTGGTGTTGCGACCTGATTGCGAACAAGGTGACGGCTGCACAGTTTGGCTGGCTCACCACGATTGAAATGGCCACGGCGGTGTTGTGCTATGTGCCGGTGGCGTATTGGGCGGACCGCCTCGGAAAGAAACCGTTCGTCGTAATGACGTTTGTATTCTTTACGCTGTTTCCGGTCGTGCTGCTGTACAGTCAATCGTTCTGGCCACTGGCGGGCGCGTTTATCATTCGCGGGTTGAAAGAGTTTGGCGAACCCACGCGCAAGGCGCTTATCATGGATCTCGCGCCGGAAGACCGGAAGGCGGCAGTGTTCGGATTGTACTATCTGTTGCGCGACGTGATTGTCGCGTTTGCCGCGGGCGGTGGCGCGGTGTTGTGGTGGTTCTCGCCCGCGCTGAATTTGTGGGCGGCGTTCGCGTTTGGCGTTGCGGGAACGGTTTATTTTATCGTGCGCGGGCGGGATGTGAAGATAATAGTCGCGAAAGAGTGAGTACAATGAAGAAAAGAGCACCGAACAAACGGTCCGGCGGCTTACGCGCTGAGTACGACCTGTCAAAGCTCAAAGGGGGCGTGCGCGGCAAGTATTATAAACAAGCGATGGCAGGGACAAACCTGGTGCTCATTGAGCCAGACCTGTCGGCAGTTTTTCCGGACACGGAATCGGTAAATCGGGCACTGCGCCTGTTGGCGCAGACGGCTCAGGCCGTTACGGTTTCCAAATCCCGTGGGCGCGTCAAGAAGGTTAAGTAAGGCGCGCCCCAACGCAGCGCGGAAAGAAATAGACTTGGTCAAGGGAAAGTTGTTCTGGAGTTCTCTGATTTGACGAAAAAGTTGTCCAAGTCTTCGCGCATACTCTTGCTTCTACTCGCTGGCGTGCTATTACTCGCGGGTACGTTCGGTTATTTACGATACTTTGCGACCTTTCGTTTTTGGTTTCCGCCACCGGTGGGTCAAGGGGCCGCGGGCCCCGTTGTACCAAATGAGGCCTTCGAAACCGTTTGGGATGATCGGCCCTTAGTTTTGCTGGGCGTTGGAGACAGTGTAACGGCGGGTTTCGGCGCAAGCCCCGGCTTATCGTATTTCGATCGGTTGATAGCGAATCCGCCGGACGAATTTCCGGAGATGCGCGACATTTCACTTAAGCGGGTGTTTCCGATTCTCACGCCGATAAATGTTTCGGTGTCGGGTTCTGACTCGTTGCAACATCTTTCCGCGCAGGTGGAGAAACTGGAACCGTATTCGTCTGACACACTCGGTATTGTCGTAATGACGACGGGCGGAAATGATCTCATTCATTGGTATGGACGCGGCGCGCCAAAGGAAGGTGCAATGTATGGCGCGTCATGGGAACAGTCCCAGACTTGGATCGAAAACTTTCGCGTTCGACTGAACACAATGTTGGACAAAGTTTCGGCCGCGTTTCCCGGGGGTTGCCAAATCTTTTTGGCGAATATTTACGATCCATCCGATGGCGTTGGCAATCCTGCCGCGGCGGGACTGCCGCCATGGCCAGAAATGCTGCGTATTCACGATGCCTATAACACAATAATCGCCGAAACCGCGGATGAACGCGAGAACGTGCATCTTGTTGATATTCGCGCGATATTCCTTGGTCATGGTGTGCATTGTATGCAGTGGTGGCGCGAGCACTACAGAAAAGACGATCCGCACTACTGGTACTTTACAAATCTCGAAGACCCGAATGATCGCGGGTACGACGCGTTGCGGCGGTTGTTTCTTATAGAGATGGCGCGGGTGATGAAACCGCGATCTGCAAGCCAGTGACGGAACATTCTCGCGCGGAGCGCTTTGGATTGCGGTAGCAGTCGCTACCGCTTTCGCTTCCGGCGGAGCCGGGGCTATCGGCGGGCGCGCCGCTTTTTTGCATCTCCGTAGCGCTGTTTAAGCAAAAGCGGTAGCGACTGCTACCGCAATCCATACAACTCATTTGACATGATTTAGGCGTGAACAGTAGGCTATGCGGCTTAACTTTACGCTGGAGAGCCTTTGTTTATGCACCCTTTTCGCACGCACACCTGTGGAGAATTGCGCCCGGAGCAGGCCGGTGAAGTGGTCAAATTGTCGGGGTGGGTACACCGGAAACGGGACCACGGCGGGGTGATCTTTCTCGACTTGCGCGATCATTATGGCATCACGCAGGTTGTTGTGAACCCGGAGAAAGACTTCTTTGCCACGGCCGAACAGGCCCGCGCGGAAAGCGTGGTCACGATTACGGGCAAGGTGGTGGGGCGCACGCCGGAGACGATAAACGCGAATCTCGCGACGGGCCCGATTGAGGTTGTCGCGGATGCATTTCTGGTTGAGTCGGTTGCCGAACAGACGCCGTTTCCAGTCAATCAGGAACTCGAGTATCCCGAAGAGACGCGCCTGGCGTATCGTTTCCTCGACCTTCGCCGGGAACGGTTGCACAAAAACATTTTGCTTCGATCCCAGACCGCGCAATTGGTGCGAAAGCATTTAACGGAGCGCGGGTTCACCGAATATCACACGCCGATTCTGACGAGCTCTTCCCCTGAAGGCGCGCGCGATTATCTGGTGCCGAGCCGATTGTATCCCGGCCAGTTTTACGCTCTGCCGCAGGCGCCGCAGCAGTTCAAGCAGTTGCTGATGATTAGCGGGTTCGACCGTTATTTCCAGATTGCGCCGTGCTTTCGCGACGAAGATTCACGCGCGGACCGCAGCCCGGGTGAGTTTTACCAGATCGATATGGAGATGTCGTTCGTCACGCAGGATGACGTGTTCCATGAGGTTGAATTGATGCTCGTGCGCGTGTTCAAGGAGTTGTCGGACAAGGCGATCAACGCCGAGAAGTTTCCGCGCATCCCCTATCTTGAATCGATGGAGAAATACGGCAGCGACAAGCCGGACCTGCGGTTTGCTCTTGAGATGATCGATTGCACCGATATCTTCGGCAATTGCGAACTCAAGGTTTTCAGCGGCGCGGTAAAGGACGGCGGCACCATCAAAGTCATCAACGCGAAGGGCATGGCCGCGCAGCCCCGCAAGTTTTTTGATGATGCCGAGGCATTCGCGAAAGGCGAAGGCGCGAAGGGTCTTGCGTGGATCGCGTTGCGCGAAGGCGAGATGAAAGGCCCCATCGTAAAATTTCTTAGCGACACGGAGAAGGCGGGGCTTGTCGAGCGCGCCGGCGCTGTCGAGGGCGATGCGCTGTTTTTCGGCGCAGGCAACCGCGCGGCAACGAATGCGTTGTTGGGAAAGGTGCGCGGCTATCTTGGCAACGCGCTGGGCTTGATCGATCCGAATGCCGCGGCGTTTTGCTGGATCGTGGATTTCCCGATGTTCGAATGGAACGAAGACGACAAGAAGGTAGATTTTTCGCACAACCCGTTCTCAATGCCGCAGGGCGGAATGGAGGCGTTGACCACGAAGGACCCGTTGGACGTGCTCGCGTATCAATATGACGTCGTTTGCAACGGCATTGAATTGTCGTCCGGTGCGATTCGTAATCATCGTCCCGAGGTGATGCTCAAGGCATTCGAGATTGCCGGCTATACCGAAGACGTGGTGAAGAACAAGTTCCCGGCGCTATGGAACGCTTTTCATTACGGCGCGCCGCCGCACGGTGGAATCGCGCCGGGCTTCGACCGCATCGTAATGCTGCTCGCCGACGAGCCGAACATCCGCGAGGTCATCGCGTTTCCGCTGAATCAGAAGGCGCAGGACCTGCTGATGGGCGCGCCCAATCAGGTGATGCCGCGGCAATTGAAGGAACTGAATTTGGAGATCAAGTTTCCGGATAAATGAGACAGAGATGGGGCCTGTGAGACGAATGGGACCTATTGGGAAGATGTTACTCACGGATGAAGCAAAAGCACACGAAACAGAGCCATCCGACGCGTGGACAAAGCGGGCATTACGTCGCGCCGGCTGTCTTGGTGCTACTGCCGCTGGCGGCGTTCTGGCGCGTGACGTTGGCGGATTACCTCATCACGGACGATCCGGAAACCATTATCGAAAATCCGCTGGTATTGGGCGGGCTCACGTTTGCGGGTATTCGATTTGCGTTCACCGAGACGGTGGTTGGCCATTGGCATCCGGTGACGGTGTTGTCGCACCAGATTGCCGCGCAGTTATTCGGCGCAGACCCGGCTTGGCACCATCTGATCAATCTCGCCATTCACAGTACCAACGGCGTGCTGTTATATCTGTTATTGCGCCGCATGACGGAGCGTCAATGGCCCAGTTTTTTTGTAGCGGCGCTGTTCGCGATGCATCCCTTGCGCGTGGAGTCCGTGGCGTGGATCACGGAGCGAAAAGATGTGTTGAGCGCGTTCTTCTTCTTGCTCGCGCTGATCGCATACTGCGCGTATAGCAGGAAACCTGGATGGAGGCGTTACGCGCTGCTGTCCGGGCTGTTTGTGCTGGGTCTCATGTCCAAATCGATGCTCGTTACGTTTCCGTTCGTGCTGTTGTTATTGGACGTGTGGCCGCTGCGACGTGTCATCATTGACTTAAAAGTCCATGCCGCCACATTGCGCGCCGCCTGGCCGTTAATTGTAGAGAAGCTGCCGCTGTTTGGGTTGTCGCTTGTGTTCGGCGTAATAACGGTCATCGCGCAAGGGCAACGCGGTGCGCTCAAGAATCTCGAAACGATTTCGATCGGCGATCGAATCGCTACCGCGCTGACGGGATATGTGTGGTATATCGGCAAAACGTTCTGGCCATTCAATCTGGCGTTTGTGTACCCGCATCCCGAAGGTAGTGTTCCCTGGTGGCAGGTTGCGCTCGCGGCGATCTTCCTGGTGGCGGTGACGGCGTGGGTGGTGTGGCGATGGCGGACGCAACCTTACTTGCTGATCGGATGGTTATGGTATTTGGGAACGCTTGTCCCGGTAATCGGCATTCTTCAGGCGGGAGAGCAGTCGGTTGCCGACCGGTTCTCGTACATCCCGACGATAGGTTTACTGATCACACTCGTTTGGCTCGTGGTGGATGTTGCCGAGCGCGCGCGGATTCCATTGCCGTTGCCCGCGGCGTTTGGGGCGGCGGTGTTATTGGTATTGAGTGTGTTCACGTGGATACAGGTGGAAGTGTGGCGAGACAGCGAGTCGGTACTGCTACATTCGCTCAAGGCCGGCGGGGAGAGTTATGTGGTGCGGTCCAATCTTGGGGCGCTTGCCGAACAACGCGGCGATTTCCAGGAGGCGCGACAACATTTTGAGGCGGCATTGCGTGTCCGGCCCGACCATCCGACCGCATTGTTTAACCTAGCGGGTTCGTTTGTGAAGCAGAATCAGCCGGCCATGGCGATTCCGTTGTACCGGAAGGCGATCACGATCCAACCGGAGGACGGTGATGTGCACGCGCAGTTGAGTCTGGCCCTTTTTATGGTGGGTGACACGGAGGGGGCAAAGGCTGAAGTTGCAGAGGCGCTACGGTTGGGGCCGGAGAATTTCACGGCACGTGAAGTCGCGAAGTACCTGGAAGCTGGCGCGTCGCAATAAAGAACTCAGCAGCGCGATAGGAATTTGTTGTCGTCGCAGATATTTTTTACATATTTCGCATAGAATCCGTCTTGCGTCCATCGGAGTAGAGGAATTTGTTGAGGGTGTCATAATTTGGCGTGAGGGTTGCTTGACAATAGCGATCCGGGATGGTATGTTTCTTGTTTGTGCTTCTAGCGGGAGAAGTATGTCCGAAGCGTTTATCAGACCACGGCGGTCGAGGTGTCTTTGGCTGTGCCGGGCCTACTCCAACAGATCAAGGCGAATTCGCTTGCGCGGGGCGAATCGTGCCAACTTCGGAAGTGATCGAAGCCGTTTTTTCTTTGTTTATACGTGAATGAATGTGGCGTCTATCGGCGTCATTTTTCATAGATCATAGAGATTGGTAACCAGAGGGTCAATCGCATGGCTGTTGTTCCCAAGAAACCGTTCGAGCGCGTGTCGTTGGGCCGAATCCCCGATGAAATGGATTTGCCCGACCTTATCGAAATCCAGACCAAATCCTATAACGATTTTCTTCAATGGGACGTTCCGCCAGACGAACGCCCACCCAAGGGACTTCAGGAAGTATTCCTGGACGTATTTCCGATTTCGTCGCCGGATCAGATGACGCGATTGGAGTTCGTACACTATTCATTCGCGCCGCCAAAGTACACGGTGCGCGAATGCCAGGAACGCGGCATGACCTATGCCGCGTCGCTCAAGGCGTTGCTTCGTCTCGTGCGCTACGAGGAAGTGGGCGGCGAGAAGCGCGAAAAGATCATGGTCGAGCAGGAGGTGTTTCTCGGCGAACTGCCGATGATGACGCCGACTGGCACGTTCATCATCAACGGTGCGGAACGCGTGATTGTGAGCCAACTGCACAAGTCGCCGGGCGTGTCATTCGAGACGAAGATACACCAGAACGGCAAGACGCTGTTGACGGCGCGCATCATTCCATACCGCGGCGCGTGGCTCGAATTCGAGTACGACGTGAACGACGTGTTGTGGCTGACGATCGATCGCCGATCGAAAATTATCGCAACCGCGTTCCTTCGCGCGTTTGGCCACGAAGACAACGAAGAAATTCTCAAGCTGTTCTACCGGATGGAAACCGTCACGCTGGGCCGGCAGAAGGTCAAGATTGGCACGAAATCCCATGATCCGCAGGACCTCATCGGCCGTGTAGCCGGCGCGGACGTTATTGATAACGAGTCTGGCGAAATTCTTGCCGACGCCGCGGACGAACTGACCGCGCCGATGGTGGATCGGCTCATGCATTCGCATGCAAAAGAACTGCTGATTATCAACGCGGAAGACTACGCGAAAGATTCGTCGGTCGCAACGACACTTTCGCTCGATCCGACATTGACGACGGAAGACGCATACCGTGAAGTATACGCGCGGATTCGACCGGGCGACCCGGCTACGGACGCAACCTGCCGCACGTTTTTTCAGAAGTTGTTTTTTGACGCTTCCCGCTACGACTTTGCGCCGGTGGGCCGGTACAAGATCAACCGGAAGCTTGGTCTGAACATTTCGCAGGAAACGAAGACGCTCACCAAGGAAGACGTTATCCGGACGGTGCAGTATCTCGTGAAGCTGCGTGGCGGCGAGGGCGTGCTGGACGACATCGATCACCTTGGCAACCGCCGCGTGCGCGCGGTGGGCGAGTTGCTGGCGAACCAGGTGCGCATTGGGCTTGTCCGCATGGAGCGCACGGTGCGCGAGCGCATGAACTTCCAGGAGGAAGACCAGCTTACGCCGCAGAGTCTGGTGAATCCGAAACCGGTCAGCGCGGTGATTAAAGACTTCTTTGGCCGCAGCCAGTTGTCGCATTTCATGGACCAGATCAATCCGTTGGCGGAACTGACGCACAAGCGCCGGTTGAGCGCGCTTGGACCGGGAGGTCTGAGCCGGGACCGCGCGGGCTTCGAAGTGCGCGACGTTCACCCGACGCACTATGGCCGGATTTGCCCGATTGAAACGCCTGAAGGCCCGAACATCGGGCTGATGGCGTCGTTATCGACTTATGCGCGGATTAACGATTACGGATTTCTCGAAACGCCGTACCGTAAAGTCGATGCAGGACGTTTGACCGACGACACCGAAATGTTGTCGGCCTACGACGAAGACAACTACATTATCGCGCAGGCCAACGCGGAGATCGACAAACGCAAACGCCTGTCCAGCGACACGGTGTTGACGCGCCATCGCGGTGATTTCCCGCAGGTCGAGCCGTCGCACGTTGATTACATGGACGTGTCGCCGAAGCAGTTGGTGTCCGTCGCGGCCGCGCTGATTCCGTTCCTCGAACACGACGACGCGAACCGCGCATTGATGGGTTCGAACATGCAGCGCCAGGCGGTGCCGCTCTTGAAGACCGACGCGCCGGTGGTGGGCACGGGTCTGGAACACGTCACTGCGAAGAATGCGGGCACGGTGGTGCGCTCCGAACGCGACGGCGTAGTGGAATACGTGGACAGCGAAATGATTCGCATCCGCCACACCAAGCGCGGAAAAGACACCGACGAGAACCCGTTCCGCTCGGAAGAAGACGTGTACCCGCTGAAGAAGTACATTCGCTCGAACCAGAATACGTGCATCAACCAGAAACCGATTGTCGACAAGGGTGGCAAGGTTCATGCGGGCGAAATCATCGCGGACGGCCCGGCGACGGACCAGGGCGAGCTGGCGCTTGGCAAGAACGTGCTCGTGGCGTTCGTGCCGTGGGAAGGCTACAACTTTGAAGACGCGATCATCATCAGCGAAGAGTTGGTGACGGAAGACACGTTCACTTCGATTCATATTCAAGTGTTCGATCTGGAAGCGCGCGATACAAAACTTGGTCCCGAGGAAATCACGCGCGACATTCCGAACGTCGGCGACGAAGCGCTGAAAAACCTCGACGAGAGCGGCATCGTTCGGATTGGCGCCAAGGTCAAGCACGGCGACATTCTGGTCGGCAAGGTGACGCCCAAGGGCGAAACCGAGCTTGCGCCGGAAGAAAAGTTGCTGCGCGCTATTTTTGGCGAGAAGGCTGAAGACGTGCGCGACGCCTCGTTGACCGTGCCGCCAGGTTGCGAGGGCGTAATCGTCGACGTGAAGATTTCCAGCCGCCGCGAAAAGACGACGGCCGAGACAGGCAAAGGCGCGCTGACGGCGCAGGTCAACAAGATCAAGCGCGAATACCAGGAGCAGATCGATTCGATCCGCGAAACCTTTGTCGAGCTTGTGAAAGACGATCTCATCGGAATGAAGATTCTTGAAGACGTCGTGGACCACAAGACCGACGAGTTGGTATTGGAGAAGAACAAGCGCGTCAAGGTGTCGCATCTCGAGAAGTCCGAGTACTCGGTGCTCGCGCGGATGCGTGTGGAAGACAAACGCATCCAGCAGAAGCTCACGCGGCTTGTGAACATGGCGGCGATGGAAGAAGCGAAGTTGATCGCGTTCCGCGACAGCGCACTTGACAACCTTCGCCGCGGCGATGAACTGCCCCCCGGCGTGATCAAGCTGGTGAAGGTGTTCGTGGCGACGAAGCGCCGCATGTCCGTCGGCGACAAGATGGCCGGGCGCCACGGCAACAAGGGCGTGGTGGCGAAGATTGTGCCGATCGAGGACATGCCGTTCCTGCCGGACGGTTCGCCGGTGCAGATTATTTTGAACCCGCTCGGCGTGCCTTCGCGCATGAACGTTGGACAGATTCTCGAAACCCACCTCGGCTGGGCTGCGCACGCGCTTGGAATGAAAGTAGCCACGCCGGTATTTAACGGCGCGTCGGAGGAAGTCATAACCGAGTATCTCGAACGCGCGGGCCTTCCCGGCAGCGGGAAAATCCGGCTTCGCGACGGGCGTAGCGGCAAACCCTTCGATCAGGAAACGACGGTGGGCCAGATTTATATGATGAAGCTGAACCACCTTGTGGATGACAAGATTCACGCGCGCGCCATTGGCCCGTACTCGCTGGTGACGCAGCAGCCGCTGGGCGGCAAGGCGCAGTTCGGCGGGCAGCGCTTCGGTGAAATGGAAGTGTGGGCGTTGCAGGCCTACGGCGCGGCGTACACGCTGCAAGAGCTGTTGACAATCAAGTCCGACGACATACAGGGCCGCACGCGGGCCTACGAAGCAATCGTCAAAGGCGATCGCGATGTAGAACCCGGGCGTCCGGAATCGTTTAACGTATTGGTCCGCGAAATGCAGGCGCTTTGCCTCGATGTCATCAAGCTCATGAAGGTCGAAGAGACCGGAGCCGAGGTCGAGGAAGAAGAAACAGAAGAACCGGTGGAGGGTTAATGCTTGTCCAAGTTTATCGCGACAACCGGCGACCGTTTTGACGCTATCCAGATTCGGCTGGCTTCGCCCGAAGACATTTTGAAATGGTCTCGCGGCGAAGTTAAAAAGCCGGAAACCATCAACTACCGCACGTTCAAGCCGGAAAAAGACGGCTTGTTCTGCGAGCGCATCTTTGGTCCGGTGAAAGACTGGGAATGCGCGTGCGGCAAATATAAGAAGGTCAAGCACCGCGGCATCGTGTGCGATCGCTGCGGCGTCGAGGTGACCGAATCCAAGGTGCGCCGCGAGCGCATGGGCTGCATCAAGCTGGCGGTCCCCGTCACGCACATCTGGTTTTTCAAAACGACGCCGTCGAGCATCGGCAACCTGCTCGACCTGTCGATCCGCGTGCTCGAACGCATTATCTATTTCGAGAACTACGTCGTCGTGGATGCGGGCGACACCAGCCTGTCCAAAATGCAGACACTCACGGAAGACGAATTCCAGGACGCCCGCGAACAGTTCGCCGATCGTTTTGTCGCCAAGATGGGCGCGGAAGCGATCAAGATGCTTCTGGAAGAAATCGACATCGAACAACTGAGCGCGGAACTGCACACGCAGGTCTCGACGACAACAAGCATGCAGGCGCGCGCGAAAGCGATCAAACGCTTGAAGGTGGTCGAGGCGATCCGCAAATCGGGCAATAGCGCGCAATGGATGGTGCTCGACGTTGTCCCCGTGATTCCGCCGGACCTGCGTCCGCTGGTGCCGCTCGAGGGTGGCCGCTATGCGACGAGCGATCTGAACGATCTGTATCGCCGCGTGATCAACCGCAACAACCGGTTGAAGCGGTTGATCGAATTGCGCGCGCCGGAAGTGATTCTGCGCAACGAAAAGCGCATGTTGCAGGAAGCAGTGGACGCGCTGTTCGACAACGGCCGCCATGGCCGCACCGTGCTGGGCGCGGGCAACCGGCCGCTGAAATCGCTGAGCGACATGCTCAAGGGCAAGCAGGGCCGGTTCCGCCAGAACCTGCTGGGCAAGCGCGTAGACTATTCGGGCCGTTCGGTGATTGTCGTGGGCCCTGAATTGAAACTGCACCAGTGCGGTCTGCCGAAGAAGATGGCGCTCGAACTGTTCGAGCCGTTCATTATTCGCGAACTGAAAGAACGCGGCATTGCGTCCACGATTAAAGCCGCGAAAAAGATCATTGCGCAGGGCCGCGAAGAGGTGTGGGACATCCTTGAGGAAGTGATCAAGGACCATCCCGTCATGCTGAACCGCGCGCCTACGCTGCACCGTTTGGGCATCCAGGCATTCGAGCCGGTACTGATTGAAGGCAAGGCGATTCGCATACACCCGCTGGTGTGCGCGGCGTTCAACGCGGACTTCGACGGCGATCAGATGGCCGTACACGTGCCGTTGATGCCGGGCGCGCAGTTGGAAGCGCGCCTGCTGATGCTGTCTTCGACGAATATTTTCTCGCCGTCAAACGGCCGGCCCATTGTGACGCCCAGCCAGGACATCGTTCTGGGCATTTCGTATATGACCAAACTTCGCAAAGATGCGAAGGGCGCGTGGAAGCCTGAGTGGAGCAAGGACGGAAAAATCATTGAGCCGGGCCGCGTATTCCGCGACACGGCGTCCGTTGTGCTCGCGTACGAAATGGACATGGTCGATCTGCACGCGCACGTCAAGGTGTGGACCGGCGGCGAGATTGTCGATTCAACGGTTGGCCGCGTCATGCTCAAGGAAGCGTTGCCGCCCGAAATTACGCTTAACGATGTGAACCGCGAACAGGACAAGACGTCCATCGGCGACGTCATTGCGAATGCGTACATCATGCACGGCCACTCGAAGACCGTGGAACTGCTTGATCTGCTCAAACGCGTCGGGTTCAAGCACGCGACTCTGGGCGGCATCTCCGTCGGTGTCGTGGACATGCTGGTGCCGGTCGAGAAGAAACAGCTCATCGACAACGCCAAACATGAAGTTGCGCGTATCGACGAAATGTATCAGAACGGTCTTATCACCGAAGGCGAGCGCTACAACAAGGTCATCGACCAATGGACGACGACAACGGAATCCGTGTCGTCGGCGATGATGAAGGCCATGGCGGAAAATGACCAGGGCTTTACCGGCATCTACCTGATGCTGACCTCGGGCGCCCGCGGTACGAAACAGCAGATTCGCCAGTTGGCGGCAATGCGCGGATTGATGGCAAAGCCGAGCGGCGACATTATCGAATCGCCGATCACGTCCAACTTCCGCGAAGGCCTCACGGTGCTCGAATACTTCATTTCCTCGCATGGCGCGCGCAAAGGTCTCGCGGACACCGCGCTCAAGACCGCGGACGCCGGGTACCTCACGCGCCGTCTGGTTGACGTGGCGCAGGACGTGGTGATCGAGGAAATCGATTGTGGCACGCTGAACGGAATCTGGGTCGAGGCGTTGATGGACGGCACAGAAACCGTGCAGCCGCTCGAGGATCGCATCATTGGCCGCCACGGTCTTGATGACATCATCGTGCCGGGCGAAAGCGAGCCGATCGTTCGCGCGAACGAAGACATCACCGAAGAGATAGCGGCGATTATCGTGGCGAAGGGATTGCCGGGCGTTAAGATTCGCTCGGTGCTCACTTGCCAGTCCAAGCGCGGCGTGTGCCAGCTTTGCTATGGCACCAACCTCGCCACGAACAAGCTCGTCGAACTCGGAGAAGCGGTCGGCATCATTGCCGCGCAGTCCATCGGTGAACCCGGCACGCAGCTCACGATGCGGACGTTCCACATCGGCGGCGCGGCGAGCCGGCAGGTTGAAGCGAGCGAGATCAAGGCGATCGATTCAGGCACCTTGCAATATCGCAACGTGCGCACTGCGCAGAACCGCGAAGACAAGCTGGTCGCGGTGAACCGCGGCGGTGAAATGGCGGTTGTAGACGCCGAAGAGAAGGAATTGCAACGGTGGGGAGTGCCGCCCGGCGCGAACCTGCTCGTCGAAGTCGGACAGAAAGTGCGCAAGGGCCAGGTCATCTTCACGTGGGACCCGTACAACGTCGCCATCGTCGCCGAACAGACCGGCACCGTGCATCTGGAAGGGATGGTCGAAGGCGTGACGGTCCGCAAGGACATCAACCCGGACACGGGTATCGAAGAGCGCGTGGTGACTGAGCACAAACAGGACCTGCATCCGCAGATCACGATCCTCGGCAAGCAGGGCGAAGTGCTCGCGTACGCCACCGTGCCCGCGCAGACGCACGTCATGGTGGGCAATGGAGACAAGGTGCTCGCCGGCGACATGCTTGCGAAGACCCCACGACAGTTCAGCAAGACCAAGGACATCACCGGTGGTCTTCCGCGCGTCGCGGAACTGTTTGAAGCGCGCATGCCGAAAGACCCGGCGGTCATCAGTCATATCGATGGTCTGGTGGAGTTGGGCGGCGCCACGAAGGGGATGCGCAAGGTCAAGGTGGTCCCGCCGATTGGCAAAGAGCGCGAATACACGATTCCGCCCGGCAAGCATTTGAACGTGCAGGCAGGCGACCGGGTGTACGCGGGCCAGCGGTTGACGGACGGCCCCGTAATTCCGAACGACATCCTCGAAGTGCAGGGTGAAGACGCGCTGCGCAAATACCTGCTCGACGAAATCCAGCAGGTGTACCGTCTACAGGGTGTGCGCACGAACGACAAGCACATCGAGGTCATTATCCGGCAGATGCTGCGCAAGGTGCGGATCAAGGACGATCCGGGCGACACGCCGTTCCTTGCAGCGGAAGAAGTCGAGAAAATCCGCTTCCAGGACATCAACGAACAGACGCGCCAGAAGGGCGGACGTCCGGCAGAAGCCGAGCCCATCCTTCAGGGAATCACGAAGGCGGCGCTCAGCACGGAAAGCTTCATCGCGGCCGCGTCGTTCCAGCAGACCACCCGCGTCCTCACGGATGCGGCGTTGTCCGGTAAGCGCGACTTCCTGCGCGGACTGAAAGAGAACGTGATCATCGGCCATCTCATCCCCGCGGGAACGGGAAGCCGCCACTATCAGAACACCTACATCGACGTGGTGGAAGACAAGGTGGACTTCGCCGAAGACCTCGAAGTCGGGCCCGCGGTCATCGAGACGATGGACGATTTGTTGCCGTAAAGCGCCGGATAGTAACCGAAGTTTGAACGGCCACTGCGTAAGCGCGGTGGCCGTTTTTTTATTGGGCGTCAATCACTTCAGGGGTGGCATTTGAGGCGTGCCTACGTTGGAACTTGCGGAGCCTCTGCATGCAACTCCAGGCCCAGCGCCCTGATCACCTTCAGGATGGTATCGAAATTTGGGCTGTGCTCTCCCGAAAGCGCCCGGTACAGGCTTTCACGAGATAGCCCTGCATCACGAGCCACTTGAGACATGCCTTTGGCGCGGGCAATATCCCCAAGTGCTTTGGCGATGAACGCAGCGTTCCCATCGGCTTCTTCAATGCACGCTTGAAGATAGGCGGCCATTTCCGCCGGGGTCCGAAGGTGTTCGGCCACGTCATAACGAGTGGTAATAGTTTTGCCCATGATGCTACTCCGAAAGGTTTCTTGCAAGGCGCAAGGCGCTCTTGATGTCCTTGTCTTGGATACTCTTCGTTCCACCAGCCAACAGAATCAACAGCGTGTTACGCTGCTTTGTGAAATAAACCCGATACCCGGGACCGGAATCAATTCGCAACTCCGAAACACCTTCGCCTACTGGTCTGACATCACCGGGGTTCCCACCAGCAAGCCGTTCGATTCTTGCCTGAACGCGCGCCCTCGCGTGTAAGTCAGTTAGGTTATCGAGCCACTCCCCAAAATCCGTGGTCTTGCGAATTTCCATAACAAGCCAACGCTAGCCGAACGGCTACACTTTGTTAATAGACGTTGTTTTGACAGGCGACTTTATTTAATAGAGACTAAAGCTGCAAATTAGACCGCCATGGAGTCTCCGAATGGATATTGCGGAACCTCAAGTTCCTGTCAGGCCGCGACCGATATTGATTGCTACGATCCTGTGCGTAGCTTGGGGCGTCGCGTCAGTTTCCAACTACGTTTTTTACCTTTGGACCGAAAACGTAGAGGGTGAACTCATCTGGATAATTTTCCTGGTGCTTCCGTTGGTAATTGCTCCCTATATTTGGCTCGGTTTCAACAGGTTCCGGTTTCTTAGCGCGCTGTTGGTTGGTGCCCCTTTCGGTCTACCAATCATAATGCTCGCGGTTGCCGATATAGGGATTCTTGAGGTTGCATCCTGGGGTATGGCAATGGCTTTATTTAGCGACTATTGGCCGACGATGGTTTTTGGTATTCCAGCACTTGTGCTGTGTTTTCTCCCAGTTTCCAATGAATTCTTTGCAAAGTCCACGGAAAGGTGGCGCAAGGATTCCGCTGTTCAAAAACAGGCATCCTAATTATTCTTCACAATGAAAACTATCTTTATACCTTTTCACGCGCTACGACAACAATTCTGGAGAGTGCGTTATTGGTTTAGTCTGGTGTACTGGTCCGACGGGCTGCAATTTCGGGCGGTGCGCGCGGGAGTGTTTCTAATTTGTGGAATGGTCGCGATACTCGGGCGTAGTAGCGTCACCGCACATATTGGAAGCCTGATGATTATAAACGTATTACTCGGTGTCGCTGTCGCAGGCTTTATTGTAGAAGATCTATTCGTGCTCGCCGCCTTATATCATGAGCAAAAACTAAAGGACTACCGGGAAGGCGCGCATGCGGACTATTGGATGATTATCGTAAGCGTACCGTTCATTGTGATGGCCGCGGCGATGGTAGCCTTTTATATTCTTCTCACGGTTTCGAATGACATGAAAATGTATACGGAGCTCACGGCGACATTGATTGGTTGTGCGCTCATGATTCCCGCGGCGTGGCTAATTGTTGACTTGTTGAGGTTCAGAGCTTCGGACCAGGTCACGAATAGGTAACGGTATCTAGCCTTAGACGTCCGCCTCTGGGGTAGGTTTCGCACCCCCGCCGAAAGCGGGCTTTCGACCCTCATTTAGATTGACCCCGCCTTGTTTCTCGCTTTCCGCCCCGACCATTTGCTATCCTAGCCGACTGCGCGTCACCTCTCGTATTGAGGGGGATTGCTCGGGATGCCGCTGTTGCCATGTCGTGGCTTGACATGCCCATTTTCCTATGATAAGCTAGTGGGCCGTTGTGTGCAGGGGGAATACTCTGCCTGAAGGGTGCGAAGTACAGGGTTTTTAGGAGATAACTGTTGCCGACGATTAATCAATTGATGCGCAATGCCCGGAAGGCCCGGACGACGAAGACTAAGTCGCCCGCGCTGAAGGCGTGCCCCCAGGCATCGGGCACCTGCACGCGCGTCTGGACAATGACTCCGAAGAAGCCCAACTCGGCGCTGCGGAAAGTGGCCCGAGTTCGCTTGAAGAACGGCATGGAAGTGACGGTTTATATCCCCGGCGTGGGCCACAATTTGCAGGAACACTCGCAGGTGATGATCCGTGGCGGCCGTGTCAAGGACCTGCCGGGCGTCCGCTACCACCTGATCCGTGGCGTGCTGGATGCAACTGGCGACTGCGGCGGGACGGCCGGCGTGAAAGACGACGGTGGCAAGAAAATTCATACTGGACGGTGGGTGAGCCGTTCGAAGTACGGCGTCAAGAAGCCGAAGACCAGCTAGGACAGCAAGGAGCCTATTGAGAGATGCCACGTCGTCGTGAAGTTCCGAAGCGGCAGCCGCTTCCGGATCCGGTATACAAGAGCTTGACGCTTGCCCGTTTCGTGAACACCGTGATGGTGGACGGAAAGAAGAGCACGGCGGAATCGATTGTGTACGGGGCGCTGGAGCTGATCAAGAACCGGTTCCCGAAAGAGGATACGATCCGCATTTTCGATACGGCGATTGAAAATGCGAAACCGATATTGCAAGTGAAGTCGCGTCGCGTAGGCGGCGCAACGTACCAGGTACCGGTGGAAATTGCACCGGCCACCCGCACGGCATTGGCGTTCCGGTGGATCATTGACTACTCGCGCAAACGTGGCGAGAAATCGATGTCGGACCGTCTGGCCGGGGAGTTGCTCGATTGTTTTAACAAGACGGGCAACACCATTAAGAAGCGGGAAGATACCCATAAGATGGCCGAGGCGAACAAAGCCTTCGCGCATCTCCGGTACTAACTTCGGCCCGACCCCTTGCGGGCCACTTCCTAAAACGGAAGCAGGGGAAAATGGCGTTTCCGCGCCGGGCGTGCGGAAACGCGGGAGGAGTCCGCGGACAACGGTGTCACCCGGCATCGGCTATCGCGGACCCGAACAAAACGATGAGCGTTTTATGAATGCTCCGGCCTTGGGGCCGGGGTGCACCTTTGTGGTGCAGGGCTTTGCCTGTTTGTTGGGCAGGGCATGCGCGCGAATGCGAATTGACATAGGTTAAGTATGCGAAAGTTTCCATTAGAACGAACGCGCAACATCGGCATCATGGCCCACATTGACGCCGGCAAAACGACTGTGACTGAACGAATCCTGTTCTACTCCGGCCGTACCCATAAGATTGGCGAGGTACACGAAGGCACGGCGACCATGGACTACATGGAACAGGAGCGCGAGCGCGGTATTACGATTACGTCCGCGGCCACGGCCTGCGAATGGAAGAACCACCGGATTAACATTATCGATACTCCGGGTCACGTGGATTTCACGGCCGAAGTCGAGCGCAGCCTTCGCGTGCTGGATGGCGCGGTTGCGGTGTTCTGCGCGGTCGCCGGCGTGCAACCCCAGTCTGAAACCGTCTGGCGCCAAGCCAATAAATACGGCGTGCCGCGCATTGCCTTTATTAACAAGATGGACCGTGTCGGCGCGGACTATGTCCGCTCCATCGGGACGATGGTGGATCGGCTCGGCGTGAAAGCCGTGCCGATTCAGATTCCCATTGGCCAGGAAGACCTGTACCGCGGCGTGATCGACGTCGTGCGCATGACGGCCATTGAATTCGTGGGGGAAAGCGGCCAGACCCAGATGAACGACATCCCCATCCCCGCGGAACTCGAAGAAGCAGCCAAAGCGGCCCACCACGAATGTGTCGCCGCCGCGGCCGAATGCGACGAAGCGTTGATGGAAAAATACATCCTCGAAGAGCCGTTGACGACTGAAGAAATCATGTCCGGGCTTCGCAAGGGCGTGTTGTCGAACCACCATTGCCTCGTGCTCTGCGGCACCGCGCTTCGCAACAAAGGCGTTCGTCTGCTGCTTGACGCGGCGATTGATTATCTGCCGTCTCCGTTGGACGTGGGGACGATCATTGGCACCGATCCCGATAAAGTAGAACTCAAGATCGAGCGGAAACCCGGCGACGAAGAACCCTTTGCGGGCCTTGCGTTCAAGATTCTTACCGATCCTCATGTGGGCCGCCTGACGTTCGTGCGCGTATACAGCGGTTGCGTCAAGTCCGGCGACATGGTGTTGAACGTGCGCACGGGCCGCAAAGAGCGGCTCGGGCGTCTGCTTGAGATGCACGCGGATCAGCGCATCGACCTGACCGAACTCCGCGCGGGCGACATCGGCGCGGTCATCGGCGCGAAAAATACGACGACCGGCGATACGCTATGCGATCCCAAGCAACCCGTCGCCCTTATGAACGTGACATTCCCCGCGCCGGTGGTGCATATCGCGATTGAACCCAAGACGAAAGCCGATCAGGACAAAATGTCCGACGCTTTGAATAAACTTTCCGAAGAAGACCCGACCTTTCGCGTGCGGTCGGATGAAGAGACCGGCCAAACGATTATCGCGGGCATGGGCGAACTTCACCTGGACATTATCGTCGACCGCATGCGCCGTGAATTCAATGTTCACGCCAACGTCGGCAAACCGATGGTGGCATATCGCGAATCCATTCGTATCGCGGCCGAAGCGCGCGGCAAATTCATCCGCCAGAGTGGTGGCCGCGGCCAGTACGGCGACGTGGTTATGAAAGTCGAGCCCTCCGAACCCGGTAAAGGTTTCGTGTTCGAGAACGATACCGTGGGCGGCGTGGTACCGAAAGAATACATCAACTCGATCGAGCGCGGCGCGCGCGAAGCCCTCGAAAGCGGCATCGTCGCCGGATACCCGATGGTCGACGTGAAAGTAAGCCTGCTCGACGGCAGCTATCACGAAGTTGACTCCTCGGAAATGGCGTTCAACACAGCATCTTCGATGGCAGTCAAGGCGGCAGTGCCCAAGGCGCGCCCGGTCCTTCTCGAACCGGTGATGAAGGTCGAAGTGGTATGCCCCGACGAGTACACCGGTGAAGTCATCAGCGATTTCAACGGACGCCGCGGGCGCATGGAGAGCATGGAGCAGCAAGGCACTTCGCGGAAGATTTTCGCATTCGTACCGTTGGGCGACATGTTCGGATACGCGAACGATATTCGTTCGCGCACGCAGGGCCGCGCGTCGTACAGCATGGAATTCGCGCAGTACGAAGCAATGCCGCCGAACATTGCGAACGAAATCATGGAAAAGTCCGGAAGCACGTTCCGGTTTACGTAGTCGAGTGATCCCGCGCTAGTGCGCGCGGCAGGATTTTGGACGTCAAGGAGACAGTCATGGGTAAGGAAAAGTTTGAGCGGAAGAAGCCGCACGTGAACGTCGGTACGATTGGTCACGTGGACCACGGCAAGACGACGCTCACCAGCGCTA
>JAWXCN010000032.1:0-84452 GCA_034408725.1 Candidatus Hydrogenedentota bacterium | reverse complement strand
GTATACCGGCAAAGAAGGATTCGCGGAGCAACCGTATTTCACCGCGTACACGCTGTTGCTCGCCGCGTACACGTTCGTCGGCGGATACCGGGGCGAACGTTTTCTGGCGCGCATCAGTGGGGGCCGCAGCACGGATTATCACGCCAGTGCCGCAGTGCCCTACATCATCGCAACCGGGTCCGCGGCAGCAATCGTTTATCGCTACGCCGGCCAATCCCAGGCCTCTGTTGCCTTGGCCGCGCTCGCCCTCGTTCTGGCGGGATTGGGCGTGGCGCTGCGCGCAACGGGCCTCAAATTCAGCGCGGTTACCGCGTTGGCAGTAGGAGCAGGCGTTTGGTTCTACACGCTGAACCAAACCGGGTCCGCATTGGCGCAGCATGCGTGGCTGTGGCCGATGTTGCTGGCGCAAGCCGCCGCGTGCATAGCCGTCGAACGATCCTTTTTCTGGCGGCGCGAAAGCGAAAACCCGCTCGGCCCCACCGAACACGCCGCACAGGTCGTGGCGCTGTTAATCGCGGGCGGTC
The DNA here is from genome assembly GCA_034408725.1 of Candidatus Hydrogenedentota bacterium. Classification (GTDB taxonomy): domain Bacteria; phylum Hydrogenedentota; class Hydrogenedentia; order Hydrogenedentales; family SLHB01; genus JABWCD01. The sequence goes on along the minus strand of JAWXCN010000032.1, from coordinate 83,928 downwards.
TGGGCGCGGGAACGCTATCACTGGCCACACCGCCGGGATGGCGAACGGTCCTCGTATTCGCGCATGCGTTCGCGTGGATCGGCGCGTGCGTCTTGCTGGTTGACCCACAGTTCCGGTGGACTGCCCTCCTCGTTTTGCTTGCATCCGTTACCTGGCTTGCGTACATACAACGGAGTGCCGTGCCAGGCGGAAGCATGGTTGTCCTCGTGGCCACCGCGGCGGTATTACTGGCCGTGTTGTTTGCGATCTGGTTTATCCTGCCGCACCGTAGTCTGCCCGGTGGACCACACCTCGCGGCCCACAAGTGACGGCGCGCATGGATGCGAAAAGGGAAGTCGCGAACCGCATCTGCGCCACCCTGTCGAACGCCGGACATCGCGCGCTGCTGGCGGGCGGCTGTGTCCGCGACATGCTGCTGGGCCAGCCCGCAAAAGATTTCGATATCGCCACCAGCGCGACACCGGACGAGATTGCCGATTTGTTTCCGAAAACCGTAAGCATCGGCGCCGCATTCGGCGTCATGGTCGTATTGCAATCCGAAGGCGCGTTTGAAGTCACGACCTTTCGCAGCGATGGACCATACGAAGACGGCCGGCACCCCGTACATGTGAAGTTTTGCGGCGAACGCGAAGACGCAGCGCGCCGCGATTTCACGATCAACGCGATGTTCTTCGACCCGAAAACCGGCTCTGTTGTCGATTACGTCAATGGCGAAAATGATCTGCATGCCGGTATCATCCGCACAGTCGGCGATCCTCAAGCGCGTTTTGCGGAAGACCATCTGCGCCTGCTGCGCGCCGTCCGGTTTGCCGCGCGCCTTGGATTCGCAATTGATCCGCCGACGTTAGCCGCGATACGCGACATGTCATCCCTCGTGGTCAAAACCAGCGCCGAACGCATTCGCGATGAGATTATCAAGATGCTGACATCGGGCGGCGCTGGCCGCGCCATTGCGCTGATGGACGAGACGGGCCTGCTCGCGCAGGTGTTGCCAGAGATTGCGCGCATGAAAGGTGTGGCGCAACCCGAAGAGTTTCATCCCGAAGGCGACGTGTTTACGCATACAATAATTCTCGCCGATATGCTTCGGGGCGCGTCGCCCACGCTCGCGCTCGGCGCGTTGCTCCATGACGCGGGCAAACCGCTCACAATCACGTTTGAAGACCGGATCCGGTTCAACAACCACGACAAGGTAGGCGCGCAAGTAGCCGAAGAAGTCTGCACGCGTCTTCGTATGTCCAACGCGGACACGGATCGCATCGTATGGCTGGTCGCGCAGCACATGCGACTCGCGCATGCTCCACAGATGCGGGAAAGCAAACTAAAACGCTTCGTGCGAGAACCTGGGTTTGATGAACTGTTGAAACTTGGCCGTTACGATTGTGAAGCCAGCCACGGCGACACCAGCACCATCACGTGGATCGAACAATACATAGCCAATCTTTCGCCGGACGCTGTCCGGCCCACGCCATTAATCACCGGAAACGATCTCATTGCCCTGGGGATGACGCCCGGCCCTGTTTTCAAGGAGATTCTTATTTCGGTGGAAGACGCGCAACTCGAGGGCCGGATTTCAACCGCCGAAGAAGCGCTCACACTCGCGAAGCGATTGCGGGCCTAGGCGTAATGAAATTGCTCAAACCAAGCGTATGTATCCTTGATCGTCTGATCTAAAGGCCTCGGCGCATACCCGAATTCGCGCGCGGCCTTGTCGTGGCACACCGTTTGATGATGTGTGACAGCCCGCAAAGATTCTTTTGTAAATTTCGGCGGCGCTCCGGTAATCTTCCGCGCCACGTCCGCGAATGGCAACCCCAGTTTCGCCAACCAAACCGGCGTCGCAAAACGCGGCGCGGGCATGCCAGTGATGTTCGCGGCAATGCGCGCAACTTCCACGAGCGACGCGTAGTTTCCCCCGAGAAGATATCGCTCACCGCTTTTTCCCACCCTTGCCGCGGCTTCCGCGCCGATGCTCACGTCCCTGCAATCCACCCAATTGAATCCACCTTGGATCAGTGCCGGTAAACGTCCCGCGCGCAAATCAAGCAACACGCGCCCCATGGGCGACGGCTTGAAATCGTTTGGGCCAATCGCCGCGGTCGGATTGACGATGATAACTTCCAACCCGCGGTCCAAGCCTTTTAGCGCTTCGAGTTCGGCCGCTGCCTTGGAGCGATCGTAGATTGGCAGATCGCCGCCTTCCGCCAAAGCGCGTTGCTCCGTGATCGGTTCGTTCGCGGGGAACGCGGAGAACGCATGGATCGAACTGAAAAAGACGATGCGCCGCACACCTCGCGCAATGCACGCTTCGACCACATTGCGCGTGCCTTCGACGTTGGTGCGCCAAACGAGGTCTTCCTGATCGGCGGTAATGCTGACAATTCCCGCGAGATGAAATACGATTTCGGCGTTTGCGAATGCAGCGCCAAGAAGTTCTGGATCAAATACACTGCCGTGTACACGCTCGCAGTTAACGCCTTTCAACGCCCGCGCATCCCGCCGTACGAGGGCGCGCACGCCATAGTCCTGATCGACCAGGTGCCGGAGCACGTTTGCCCCGAGATGGCCGGAACCGCCGGTTAACGCTACGCGTACCATTTCGCGAATCAGGATATCGGTTGGGCGACGGGTTGGCCGAGATAGCTTCGAACGGATTCCGCGATGCTTGCGGCATCAAGTCCGATTTCCGCGAGCTGCTCTTCCCGGGTCGCATGATCGAGGAATCGATCCGGGAACCCGAGCCTCTTAATACGAAGGTCGTCGAGCGCGCCGCTGTCCGCGAAATGTTCAATCACCGCGGCCCCGAACCCACCGGGCAACGTATTTTCCTCGACGGTAATGATCGGGGCATGACGCAACCGGTCAAGCAAATCGGTATCGAGCGGCTTGATCCATCGCGCATCCGCCACGGCAATCGCGTAGCCCTCCTGCTGCAACGCTTGCGCGACGGCAAGGCACGTGCCCACGACGGGCCCGATTGCGAGCAAGGTCGCATCGGCCCCTTCGCGCAATACTTCCCCGTGCAGAATGTCGCGCCCTTCGGACGCGCCGATAGCGGGCGCCTTGCTGCGCGCGTACCGGATTGCGGACGGTCCCGGTTCGGCGAGCGCCCACTTGACCATCGCGCGAAGATCGGCGTCGTCGCGTGGGGCGCCGACTTTGATGTTCGGGACCAACCGCAGGAACGAAATGTCGAACGCGCCCTGTTGGGTCGGGCTGTCTTCCCCCACAGCCCCGGCGCGATCGATAGCAAACACCACCGGCAAGTTTTGCAGGCACACGTCATGTATGAGTTGATCATACCCCCGTTGAAGAAACGTCGAATAGATGGCGCACACCGGCCTCATCCCCTGCGTGGCAAGGCCGGCCCCAAACGTAACGGCATGCTGTTCGCAGATGCCGACATCGAAGCAACGATCTGGAAATTCTTTCTCAAACTTGGAGAGGCCGGTGCCGGTTGGCATCGCCGCGGTAATGGCGACTACGCGCGGGTCCTTGCGCGCGGCTTCGATTAGCGCGTCGGCAAATACATTCGTAAACGTCGGCGCGGACGACGCGCCGGACGACTGAAATTGCCCGGTCTGAATGTCAAACGCCTGGACGCCGTGGTACGTCAGCGGGTCTTCTTCCGCGTAGCTGTAGCCTTTGCCCTTTTTCGTCACCACATGAAAGAAAACGGGGCCATGACCCTTTTTGATATTGCGGAAGCATTCAACCAGCGTTTCGATGTCATGGCCGTCAACCGGGCCGATGTAGCGAAGGCCGAAGGCCTCGAATATCGTGCCGGGCATCAGAAAGCCCTTAACCGAATGTTCGAGACGTTCAGCCGCCTTGGTGAGCTGTTGGGGAAGCATCCGCTCCATGAAGGTCTGCATATCGCCGCGGGCTCGCGTGTATAGCCCGCCCGTAATCAGTTTGTTGAAGTAGGCAGAGATCGCGCCGACATTTTTCGAGATCGACATATTGTTGTCGTTCAAAACAACGATAAGGTCCTTGTCCAGGTGCCCTGCGTTGCTCATGGCTTCAAACGCCATTCCGGCAGTAATCGCGCCATCGCCAATGACTGCGATGGCCCGCCCTTCCTGTTGGGTCAGGTCCCGGGCAACGGCCATGCCGAGCGCGGCGCTGATCGACGTCGAGCTGTGGCCCACACCAAATACGTCATACGGGCTTTCGCTGCGTTTCGGGTACCCGCTGAGCCCCCCCTTCTTGCGAATCGTACACAACTGGTCGCGGCGGCCCGTGAGAAGTTTGTGCGCGTAACACTGATGGCCGACGTCCCACACGAGCATGTCGGATTCCGTGTCGAACACGTAGTGCAACGCAATCGTGAGATCGACGACGCCAAGGTGCGGCGCCAAATGACCGCCGTTAACCGACGCGGTCGCAATAATCTTGTCGCGGATTTCCTGGGCTAGCGCCTTGAGATCGTCAATACTCAGCGACTTCAAATCGCGTGGGGAATTGATCCCGTCGAGAATAGGAGTGTTTAGATTTTCGGGATTCAAACTGCAATCCTGTTCGGATGCCATGCATCTAATCCTTGTCGGCAAAAGCGTCGCGGAATTATACCGCAAGCGTCTCACAAAACTCACTTGCCCGTGGGCCCGCATTCTGGGCGCGGGGACATCACTGGCGAAAAGCGAAAGCGCCCGGCCCGTGGCCAGGCGCTTTGCGCTACCCCGGGTTTTACCCCTTCCCCTCGAAATAGCGTGCGGGACATACAATAACTGCATTCGCGGAAAAAGTGCAAGTTAAAAACTGGGAATATTTAGCGCCAATCCCATTTCATCAAAATTCGCGCAATACCTTTCTGGAGTGCCTAATCGAGCGGCGTGCCGTCCTGGGTCCATACCGTCAAGTTCGTTAAATCGCGCGCGCGCCGCGGAAGGAGTGATGCGGCAAGAAACCCAATTGTAAACATCACGACGTTCCCGACCAATCCTGTGTAGTACCCTTCGAAATACAGGTTTAACCATCCGGACCACGCCTCCGGTAACATGCCCAAACCGTTCAGCGAAATCAGCAACGAAAAACCGACCGCAAAGGCAATGCCCAGCGCGACTGCCCGTCCGTCCCCGCGTGTCGTGAAGAATCCAAGCATATACAGGCCGAGCAAGCCTCCGGCGGCAATCGACTGCAATTCGGTCCAGACGTCCTGCAAAGTTTTCTGTTCAGATTTAAGGAGCCAATACGCGCCAAGCACCATGATTACCGAACTCAACAACGTCACCCACTTTGCGGCCGCGACATAGTGCCGGTCATCTCGACCGCGCACCCAATGCCGCTTGTACAGATCGGTGATCGTGACAGCGGAAATGGAGTTCATTGCCGATGACATGCTCGACATCGCGGCCGCAAGCACTGCTGCAACGACAATCCCCGACAAGCCCGCGGGCAATTGGGTCGTCACGAAGTGCGGGAGAATTTCCTCGGCCTTGCGTGTCCCGTTTAGCATCATCACCGCCGCGTCATCGGGAAACACCTTGTAGAAGGCGTAGAGTCCCGTGCCGACGAACATGAAGTAGAGCCAGGTCGGCGCCGCCATCCAGCAGCACACCCACATTGCGCGCCGGGCGTCGGCCGTAGTCTTCGACGCGCAATATTTCTGGATGCTTTCCTGGTTCGTGCTGTATTCCGCGAGCCATTGAAAGAGTCCCACGATCAGCAGCATGAATACCGTCTTCTGGCTGAGCGAGAACCCCCACGGAACCGGGTGCAGTGTGCCGTCCTGCGCGTTGTATTCGCTCAGGGTAAGTTTGTCGTCTTCGATCGCGATGGAAAATATCTGGCCAATGCCCTCGGGCATTTTCCAGACTATCACTCCGAGGATGAGCAATCCTCCCAAGGTCAGGACTATGGATTGCACGAAGTCCGTCCAGATGACCGCTTCGATTCCGCCCGCAACCGTGTAATATGCGGTAACGGCGCTGCCGAGCAAAATGCAGACTTCCGGGCTCCACCCCGTCACCTTGTGCATGAGCAGCGCCGTGAGATACTGAATCATCGCCAACCGGATGCATTGGCTAAGAATAAATACCGAAGCGCCGTAAACGCGTGTTCCCGGACCGAACCTCCCTTCGAGGTATTCAAACACGGAAGTGATCTTGCCGCGCCGGAAAAACGGCACAAACCAGCGAACGGAGATATAGACTGCGAGCGGCAGCGTGATGCAGATGACATAACGCAGATACGCGGTCTTGTACGCATCGGCGGGATACGCGACAAAGGTGATGGAACTGATCATCGCGCCGAATAAGGATACGCCTATCAGCCATCCGGGATACGAGCGGCCACCAACAAAGTATTGCTCGGTCGTGTTCGCCCTGCGCGAGAAATACCAGCCGATTGCCGCCATCGACACGAAGTACAGGACTATGACCGCCAGATCAATCGCGTTCATGCAGCGCTTTCAGCATGCGTGAACGGCTCATCGGCCTGACCTCGCTGACAATCCATTCGCGCATCGCCATACCAGGACGCGTTTGCTGGGGGTATGACATAAAATCCAGTTCTATACCGAGCTTGTACGCGACCCGCCGCGCGATGAGCGGCCATACGACCCCGATGTCTTCGATGATTGGAATGCTGCCTTCGTGCCGCGCGAAGCCGGACATTTCCATGCGAAACGGCACCTTGAACAGCTTTGTTTTCGGTAGCCCGTCCGTGATCGCTTCCTGCACCCCTCCAGCTTCGCGTTCAATCGCGCAGACCTGTTCCAACGCAGGATCGAGATCAATGCGAATCAAGGATTTGCCCTCGAGGGTGTACGCAAAATGGTCCTGCCACGCGGACCAAATGCCGTGGCCGGTATAGAGTTCGAACGGCCCGTCGTGAATCTCTTGCGTGAGCGCAACGCCGGACTCGATGATCACATCCGCGGCATCGAGCATGTGTGCAAGTCGCGTGGCGCGTTCAACCAGCGAAATACTGTCACCAATGCACAGTCCGATCATTCCGCCGCCGACAAGCTGCGGAATCGTCACCATGACGGGCTTCCGAGCACGCGCGCCAATGCCGATCATCGTGCGCGCATCCGCGCCAAGTCCGGCTATCTCCTCGAAAGATTTTTTGTGGACATGCGCCAACGCGAGAATCTCGATTGCAAATTTTTCAAGCCACAACCCCATCGGATAGCCAAGATTTCCGGCGGCCTTGATAATGCTTTTACCGGGCGCAGACTTGATCCTTTCAATCAGCGCGTGGTCGATCGGCATTTGCATCTCGATCTCCGCTAGCGCCGCGGGATCGAGTTCCGTCAATTCGAAATCCCCACCGCGCGGGAGCCAAGCTGGATCGATATCCAATGGCTCGCCCGCGCAACGCTTCACCCGATCGAGCGTGCCCCCCATCTCGTGCGCGATGACGGCGCTGCTCGTCGTAATGCCATCCACGATGCCAACGCGCATCAACTCGGCGAGCAGCGTGGTGACCCCTTCGTGAATGTTCGGGCCGCTCCCCGTGATTACCGCGACGTTGCGCCCGCGCTCTTTCGCGGCAACAATCAAGTCCGCGGTCCGGTGGATGCGTTCGCGTACAACGTGATCGAGATCAGCTTCCAGCGTGTCCAGCGCGGCGCTGTCTATCGGCATGTTTATTCCATTCCCCGCTCGATCAGCATTTCTTCGGCGCGCATGAGGTCCTGTTCGGTGTCCACGCTGAAACCGCTGAACGCGTTGTCATGCACCTTGGTTTCGATCACGCGAATCGAATACCCGTGCTCGAGCACACGCAATTGCTCAAGCGACTCCGTCAACTCTAGCGGTGTAGGCGGCAACGCCGCAATCCTGCGCAGGAACTCCGCGCGATACACGTACAAGCCCACGTGTTCATAAACCCGTTGCCCGGCGTCCTGCCGGGGATATGGGATTAGTGACCGCGAGAAATACAGCGCATCGCCTTTCAAATTTGTCACGACCTTTACAACTGCTGGATCGATCAAATCTTCCTCGCGCGCGATGGGGTGCATCAGGGTAGACATGTTCAGGCCAGGGTCGTCTAGCAAGGGTTGCACCGCCTCCTCGATCATCATCGGGTCCAGAAACGGCTGGTCCCCCTGAATGTTGACGACGATAGCCGCGTCAATCTGGTCAAGGGCCTCCGCGAGGCGATCCGTGCCGCTCGGATGGTCCGGCGACGTCATCACGTATGTACCGCCGAATGCTTCCACCACGCGCGCGATGCGCTCATCGTCGGTAGCGATGGTGACCTGCGCCAGGTGCCGCGCAAGCTTCGCGCGCTCATAAACGCGCTGGATCATCGGTTTACCTCGAATTGGTTTTAACGGCTTTCCCGGCAACCGGGAAGAACCAAATCGTGATGGAATAATGCCGACAACTTTCGCAGGATTCATTTTTGCTTTTCCCCTGGCTAACCTTCCGCTTCGTGTGCGCGTTATACCCCCGCGCGCGGGCGTAATCGTAATCGATCAAGGGTTATGCTGGAAAATAGCGAATCATGTAAATGGCGACCAGCCGTTGCTCGTGATTGGCTATGCGCCTTTACTCATTCGCCCAGTCTGTTGCAGTACACGGCAGCGTGAAGCGCGACGGATTGCGGAGGTCAAGAGGGTTTGAGGGGGTGTACAAAACTTTTTTTGACGATACAAGGGGGGGTGTAGCGTCCCGCCACGAGCATGAGCGTCGTGCGGTATTCCGGGCAAGTCGAAGATTGAATTGAGGTTAGCACTCGGAGGTTGAAGCAATGGACAGGGAGCCTGGGTGCTGGGGTGCAAGGGGGTGGCCAAGTGTCGGCGTGTGATTCTGGTTGTGCCGTTTCAGTCGATTGGTGCGGATGGCCATAATGGAGGATCGCACACGCGCCGAACCTCATCCCACAACCGGGAGCAGGGTGTGCCGAGGGGCGTGCAACGGACAGACGGCGTCCCGCTGTCCGCATTGGGCCCACGATCGGCGCGCAGGCGCTCGAACTGCTCCCGGAGATGCGTCGGGAGGGACAAGGGATCGGCGATGGCTCGGGCGTCAAGTGGTCGGGTGTCTGTAGTGTTCATTGTTGAATGCCTCTACAGAATAGCCCGGGGCGTTGCACAAGGTTATTCATTTTAACGGCCGACCTCGCGAAGGGCTTACCTCATGTGTTAACTTATTGGGGGTTATAATGAAAAGCATGCGTATGAAATACAACCAAGCAACGGCAACAATTGGCACTGCGCAGATATACGAGAAAAAAAAGCCGTTAAAAACACAATCTGAACCCCGTCAATCAGAGACTAAATTGGCTCCGCGCCATTGGAGCGACTCATGTGCAAATTCAGAATGCACCTTGCATCAACTATCCCCATACATAGGAAAACTCAAAAGTTCCATTGCTTCGGACCTAATTTCCAGGTATACGAAAAATGGAAATCTCATCGTCGATCCGTTTTGCGGCGCGGGAACCATACCACTTGAAGCTATACGACTTGGACGGCGTATATTCGCATCGGACGTAAGCCAATATGCGACCGTACTTACCTGCGCCAAGCTAGCAGCTCCTATAAATCTTCAATCGGCGATTCTAAATTTCGATTGTGCTTATAGCGAATCATTACTCCTTCCGGAACCAGATTTACGACAAGTTCCCATCTGGGTGCGGCGTTTCTTTCACCCGCGTACCCTTAAGAGTGCGATTCGGCTTGCGACAGTTTGCAGGAAAAAGCGAGACCATTTCACACTAGCTTGCTTGCTCGGCATCCTGCACCACCAAAGGCCAGGTTTTTTATCATACCCGAGCAGTCATCTCGTACCATACCTTCGCAACGTAAGATTTCCCCGCGAACAACATCCCGACTTGTACGAGTATCGCGAAATCGTGCCGCGGATGCATGCAAAGATCACTCGCGCTTATAAACGAATGAAACTTCCACGACAAATACCAAAATGGACGATTCGCCGCAGCGAGATACGCGCCTTGGCCTTCCCGCAGAGTTTTGACTGCATCGTGAGTAGTCCGCCTTATATGAATGCGCTGGATTATGTCCGAGATAATCGCCTGCGCCTATGGTTCTTGACACAAGATGCCGAGACCGTTACAGATAATAGTATGACCCGGAACGAAGACGATTTTCGCAAGGCGATTCAAAAGTTAGCTGCGTGTGCAGAAAGAGGTTTGGTTTCCAATGGACACTGTGTTCTTATTGTTGGGGAAACCGTCACTCGAAGAGGTACATTACATCCAAGCGACATAACGCTTGCCATTTTCGCACAATTCGCGCCTTCGTTAACTTTGCAGCATTCGTTCCTTGACAACATCCCCGACATACGCCGCTCCAGAAAAGACTGCGCAGGTACGCGCCAAGAACGAATATTGGTTCTTAAGAAAAAATGAAACGCAATCTTCCAAAACCGGAATTTTTTCTACAACACACGATACCGGGTCGCGACGACTATAAAATTGTACGGTTGATTAAAAGTGGACTAAATGGACTAATGTTTGAAGCGTTCGCCACCAACACTTCACATACCGTCGCTTGCAAAATAATTCCTCGTGTGAACCTTGTCAATGCTCAAGAATCGCAATGGCTCGACGAAATACGAAAAGTTGCCATCTTAAGTACGCCAGTGGCGGTACGATTCCAAACCATGACGGCCTGGCTCGATGAAGCAAACGATATAGATTGTGTTCTTCTTTTCTTTGAATATATTCCAGGCATCGATCTACGCGAGTATATTAAACAGCATCTGCACCAGATCCGCGTTGGCTTCATAGAGGACTTTTTAAAGGCAATGTTCGCGTTGCTCCACAACATGGAACAAATGCACGTTCGGCATGGTGATATACACGCTGGGAATGTTCTCGTAGAAGATTGCACTGGCCAACTCGGTGGTCCGGATTATCGAATACGCGTAACAGACTTTGGTGTAACATCAGCAACGAGCGAGTCCCAAGCCCGCGACGATTATGATCAGACGGCTCTCATCTTACAGGAACTCCTTGCAAATATTAACTATCAAGACTGTAGTCCACTCGAAAGATACACCTATAACGTCCTAAATACGCATTTTCTGGCTCGGCATTTGACTGAAAGGGATCGCACGCGCGATCAATTGGCCCGCAATCCCGAAGGTCTTTACCATAAACTCCTAGATATCCCAACGGCGTTTCACCGCGAGGCTCAGGTAAAAACGAAAGTTTCCCTATCGAGTCCGTTCGACTATTTGAGTTGTGAACAAATAGGAGATTCCCATGGCCTATTGCGATCCCTTTATTCGAACAAATTTCTAGGCGTCACCCAAATCGAAGATAGGAATAATTTGGTACTAACTGGACCTAGAGGCTGTGGAAAGACAACTGTCTTCAAGAGTCTTAGCTTACAGCACCGATTATTGGTAAGCGACGAGTATTTGTCGACCATTCCGTATATTGGCATTTACTATCGATGCGATGACTTGTACGGAACATTTCCACGTTACGAAATACCTTCGAGAACCGAAGCGATAGATTTACCCATGCACTTCATATCGGCCACTCTGATTTCACAGGTATTGGAAACAATTGAACAATGGACCAGTGTCAGTTTTCCCGACCAATTCCGGGAATTGGAATCAAAGCTGACTTCCGATTTGTTGAAACTTCTTGAGCTAAATCCGATAACTGAACCAAGTGGCAATACTTTCGAAGCGCTAAAGTTTGCTATGGCAAAGCAGCGTAAACGCGCTAGATTAAAACATAGATTTACCTATGACCACCCAATGGAAGGCCTTTGGGGTCCAGATATCTTGCCTACTGTGTGCGCTGCGATTCTAAGGCAGTTTCCGAGCCTTGATAACCGCCCATTTTATTTCTTTGTTGATGATTACTCGATGCCCAAGATCACCCTCGATTTGCAAAAGAATCTTAACAGACTATTTATGCAGCGAACATCATGTTGTTTTTTTAAACTTTCTACTGAAAGCCCCGTTTCGTACGCGCGTTCCGATATCGACGGGAAATCATACGTTGAAGGACGTGAGTTTCAGCTATTAAACTTGGGTCTTGTTTTTCTGCATGCTAAGCCAGACGAAAAATTGGCTTTTATTGAAGATGTGTTTGCAAGAAGATTTGGTGCCGTCGAAGGATATCCTGTTAAAACTCTATTAGAGCTTCTAGGAGAGTCAGACTCAAGGAGCTACAACGATATAGCACGTGCCATCAGAAACGACAAAAAACTTAACGTTTGGGGCCGACATTCACTTTCTGAATTGTGTAGCGGAGATGTTTTCTATCTGATTGGACTGGTTGGCCGCATGATCGAGGACGCCGGAGGAGCGTCTGCCCTTAAAACATCGCCAGCAGTACCGAAACTTCGGAAGGAGATACAAGCCGATGCAATTCGCTCTGAAGCTGGGAGTTTTTTGCAGGGTTTGCGCGGCACTAGCAACGGCGAGCATTTAGTTCATGTCGTGACCGCGTTCGCAGTTGTCGCCTTTTCCTATCTTAAGTTTCGGGACAGCAAGAATGAAAGTTCATCGCCACCCTATTTGGCATCTCGAATCGAACCATATGAGGATTTAAATTTAGGAAAAGAGGCGTTGAGCGTTTATAGAGAGTTGCTTCGATATTCTTTATTCATTGAAGATCCGCGTGGAAAAAGTCGACGCGGCAAAGTGGTTCCCCGCTTGTATTTGCGTCGATGCTTACTTCCACATTTTGGCCTCACGTTTAGTCGGAGAGATTCGGTTGAGTTAGAACCAAGCGAAATTGAAGGCCTTTTACTCAATCCAAATAAATTTGAGGATGCCTATCGCCTTCGCAAACCTTTTTCGGAGTATGGGCCATCCGTTCGGATGGGCACCGATGACGTGCAATTGGAGTTTACTGATACTAAAGAAGAGGATATATAAATGCATACTGTCCTCAGAATCGACCAGTTGCTTTGCCAGGTTGACAAGCCCCGCCTCACTTCTATTGCTGACTTGGCTCTTGAGCCAGGCGACGAGCTTGTCTATTGCGCCGGATTTGAGGATCGAGCTCACTATGTACCAAGTTTGGTCGCGACGAAGTGCCCAAACGATATCACGGTGTTTAAAATCATTTACTCTCCCAGTCTGGTTCAAAATAGATCTGCAGAGATAGAACTCTTTGCGGATAACCGTGCCGTAAATAATATGTCAGGAGTCTACGATAGAGAAGATCCAGCGTGGTTCGGCGAAGAACTTCTTGAAAGTATCAGGTCCGGCAAAGGGCGTTTATTCATTGATATATCTGCAATGTCGAAATTGCTCATTGTTCAGATTTTAGCGGCTGTCGGTAAGCATTCGATGGGCTTTAGCAATTGCACTGTTATCTATACCGAAGCAGAAAAGTACCCGCCTGATCAAAAAGAGGTTGCCAGAAGAATTGCCGACAGGGGGTATAATCCCTATGATATATTATTTCTGTCAAAGGGCGTGATTGAAGTTGCCATTATACCGGAATTGTCGTCCGTCGCACTTCAAGGACAACCAACGAGATTAGTATTTTTCCCCTCTTTCAATGTTGATCAACTATCAGCACTAAGAAATGAAACTCAGCCATCAGCAATTACTTTGATTCATGGAATTCCTCCAGCGGAGGAAAATATATGGCGATTAAAGGCGATTCAAGAATTGAATAACACGAATTCTTTGGCGTCGAGAGAGGATTTTTATGCCAGCACATTGGAATACGGTGAGACCATTGATAACCTTTCAAATATATACAACGCGCACGGCGAATTTGAGCGAATTATAGTAGCGCCCACCGGCAGTAAAATGCAGGCTGTTGCAGTGGGTATTTTTCGCGCATTTATGGACGACATTACTATTGCCTATCCCACACCGCGTGAGTTCGCACATCCCGAACAATACACAAGTGGCTGCAGACGGGTTTATCGGCTTGACTTGGATAAATTTTTCGAGATAAGTTTTGCCAACCGAGAAATGTAAAAACGCAAAAGCTCTCTGGAAAACTTTATTACTTCTGTTTCCACCCTGCTAGGTGCACTCCTCTTCCATTTATGTTCATCAATTTTGCACGAACTCATAAATTCCGCTTCAAATAATCTCCAATCCCACTGATGTAGCGCTGAATTCCGATTCGGCGCATGCATGACCGATACCCACGGCTCGATCAAAAAATTCCCCATCGGAGATCAGCGTAACATAGGTAGACCTACGGTAAACGCATGTCGCGCAGTCGCTATACCGGAGATAACGGGCTGCAAAGTAGTGTCTCGCTCGCGTGAGAGCGGTGCAGTCCTGTGGCCTCACAACCCCTCCATCGCAGAAGTTGAACTCGCCACCCGCAAACCAACAGAAGCTTCAAGGATTTGAACCCTCATTGGGTCTGACGAGGAATCCTATCTTTTGCTTCGGACCAGTCAGCATAATTGGACACACCTTCGTTGACGCGGTTTTCTCGAGCGCGGAGAATGTCTTCATGCCAGGCAGGCGAGGGTACCTCGCCCGATCCGCGTTGAAGGTCGTCCCAGGACTCTTCCATTGCGCGCAATTTTTCTGCGACCGACATTTTGTCGAGCGGTATGACAACGTCCATGGGCGGATAGCCTCCTAATTGATCAATGATAGGTAAAGTATCGTTTGAGAGCAACCATGTAGCGCTGAATTCCGATTCGGCGCAGTCGGAAGGTCGACCAAGCCCGATGCGCGTCGCCTATGTGTTCCAGTCGCGGCCGGACGGTTGAATGGTGGTGCCGAACATCCCGAACCCAATTCATTTTGTCCGTGTCTGTCCATATCAGTCCGTGTCAGTCCATTCTACGCAAATCCATAAATACCCCTTAAATTAATTTCCAACCCCACTGCAACGTCTCGGCCTAATCTATAAAGGAATGACCCATCAGCACGAATAAGACTCCACGCAAATTTGGAGCGTGGGACTGCGCGCATTCCCAGGTAGCGCCTCGTTTGCCAAACGCGGCGTGCTCCGGAGTCGGTGGCGCGGAGGATGCGACTGGGGTGCTTTGTTTGCGGTCCGGGTTATTGAACATGTTCACTCGCTCGAACCTGATGTGGTCGTTCTCTCCGGCACGCGCCGAATCGGAATTCAGCGCTACACCCGCCGCCCTTGGCAATTGCGGCGCTACTAAATGCCTGCGGTACCATTGGGTATAATGTTCCCTCACTGAAATCGGGAGAGGGCGTAATGCACACACGACGACGTTTTCTGGCATTGACCGCGGCGGGAATGGCGGGCATCGGCGCGGGCAGTTTCGCGCAGGTATCGACTGATGCGTTCCAGCGCACAAAACCCGACGTCATCATCTACGAAGGCAAGTACCCGGGTTGGCCGTGGATCACCGCCGGAGCCAGCGGCACGTTGTATTGCGTGTGGCGCGAAGGCACCGAACACATGTTCTCCGCTGAAGGGCGCGTCATGCTTGCAACGAGTTCGGACAAGGGCCGCACATGGTCATCTGCCAGCGTAATTGTCGATGAGCCCGGTGTCGATGATCGTAACGTCGCCATTGTCGAACTGCCGAACGGCGAATTGCTCCTCTCCTATAATTCGTATACCAGAGACGAGGTGTCCCTGGCGATGACCGCCCGATCCGGTGATGGCGGAAAAACGTGGTCCGCGCCACAGTCCGTCGGCGTGCCGAATACGCGCACGCGCTCTGCCGGCGTCGTACTTTCTAACGGCGACGTCTTGTTACCACTGTACAAGGCCCCCGGCAACGGCGCGATCGCCGCGCTCTCGTACAACAACGGTCGGAACTGGGAATCATTCGCAATCCCCGATACCGACGGATTCGTCGGGGACGAGTGGGATGCCCTCGAACTTGAGTCAAAACATATCATTGGAATCTCGCGGAACAATATCCCGCAGTCCGATGGTTATTTCTGGGTAACCGAAAGCAAGGACCGCGGCAAAACGTGGTCAATACCGCAAAAAACCAATGTTCAAAGCCAGCGTTTTCCGTCACCACCACAATTGAGCTGGCACGGCAACACGCCGACGCTGGTCTATAGCGATCAGCGGATGGTGTCGGTGAGTGCCGTGAAAACGAGTGATCCCACGTTTGTCAGTTGGGATTTGGATTCGAAGGGAAATTGCTATCAATACATGGCCGATGGCAGCGCCATATTGGATGGGAGTTACCCTTGCAGTGTACAGGTAGCCGGAAAAGTAAGGTTAATTATTGATTACGAGATTCGTACGGAAGGTGGCCGTATTTCGGGATATTACGTAACATTTCCAGACTCATGGTAACTATATACGGCGTAGTGTTTTATGTATTTAGTGCGGTTTTTGTATTTGTAATAATGTCAATGAGATTAGGTACAATTGTCAGTGGCACAACTGATTATTCGGCACTAACTGCCGTGCCTCGCGCAAGGCAGCGGGCATAGGACGGATTTAATGCGAGCAATTGTTTTCGCGCTACTTGTTTCAATCCTCGTACTCCCGACGCAGGCAGAACCTCCGTGTGAATCGTGCTCAGACGTCCAATTTCCAGACGCCGAAGAATTTCTGAGCGCCGAGGGATACCCGGCATCCGAGCATACGGTCCTGCTCTCTTGGAGCGAGCGCGCGCACGACGGTTCGGACCAGTTTGTAACAGGTTATCACGTAAAGCCCGCTGGAAGCGCTCCTTTCGATCTTTACAGCGACGGAGAAGGCAACCTGCTCCGGGCGGCTGAAGTCGCCGCCCTGGGAATTCACCCCAAGAATTGGGACCTGCCTCCTGCCGGAAAAATCGGAGAAACGCCCGCGTCGGATACGAAATGGCTTCCGTCGACGCCAACTCCTGTGGGTGTCGCGAAATCCATCAGCCCTCGCGGCGGGACAATCCTGCCGGAAATCGATTGGGCACAGATCGCGCGTGAGGACAAACTTCGCACGGATGAGGGAAAAGGCGCGACCCGTATCGGCGTATTCCTGGACTTGCTAGAACCCGTGGTAGTAACTGGCGTGACGGTATCCTCAGGTTCATGGGCGCCGGTCGCGGGAGGCGGGTCTTTGTGGTCGTTTGCCATGCTTTCCCCCGACGCGCTTGGCATGCGGGTACATTTTTCCGACCTAACATTACCCGTCGGCGCTCGAGTCGTGGTGTACAACGGCGACGATGCGCAGGAGGCCTACGGCCCCTATTTTGGGCCGGCGCCGGATGCGGACGATTTGTGGAGCGCCACAGTGTTCGGTGAATCGGTTGTCGTCGAATGCTATGTTCCCGATAGCGCCGACCTCGGCGCGGTGCGCCTCACCATTGATCGCGTTACCCACAATTACGTTCCGTTTGGCATGCTCGCGATGGCGAAGGGCGCGGGTTCATGCAACCTCGACATCGCATGCTACTCCGCGTGGGCCGAAGCTGCCAAAGGGGTGGCCGGGATTGGAAGTATTGGCGCATCGGGAAGTATCTGGTGTACCGGCAGTCTGTTGGCGGACACTGACGCCAGCACCAACGAGCCCTACTTCCTGACGGCAAACCATTGCGTCGGCACGCAGGGGAGCGCATCCAATATTGAAGTCTATTGGCTGTACCAGACGGCGTCCTGCAATGGCGCGCCTCCAAACCTGTCGTCCGTGCCTCGCACTACGGGCGGCGCGGAATTGCTTGCGACTACGAACGCGAGCACAGGCACGGATTTCGTGCTCTTGCGGCTAAATAACAACGTTCCCGCGGGCGTGAACTATCTGGGTTGGGCGAGCGCGGCGGCTGGAATTGGAACGCCAACGACTTGCGTACACCATCCGAGTGGGGATTTTAAACGCCTGACTTTTGGAGACGTGACAAACGTTAGCGAATCGTTGTTGGACATTCGCCCGCGCACCCGTTACCACCAGTCCACGTGGCGGCCGAATCTTGGCGTGACGGAACCAGGCTCGTCCGGCTCCCCCTTGTTCATCGAAAGCACTCAACAAGTCATCGGCCAACTCTGGGGCGGGCCGTCGTCGTGTACGGCGCAAGACAAACTCGACTACTACGGACGTTTCGATGTCAGCTATCCGCTGATCGAGCAGTATCTAAACCCGGATACAACAATTGACGGGAGCGTTGAAGTCACGGTCCCGAATTCTGAAAAGTCCTGGCGTGTCGGAACGAAAAAAAGGATCAAATGGAACTCGGAGGGAAATATCGGAGCGACAGTTAAAGTTGCCTTGTATTTGAACGGGGACTTCGTCCAAACAATCAAGACGAACACGAAGAATGATGGAAAAGTCGCATGGAACATACCATTGGGACTCGCGACCGGCGGCGGTTACTTTGTGCGTGTCTCATCAGTCGCTGATTCCTCGATTCTCGACAACAGCGACTCATTCACACTTCGTAATTAAGGCGATTCTCCAGTATGGAGCTGACGGTGCAGATTACACCTGGTAGTACATATCCATAAAACTCTTCAACAAATCGTGCACCACCCTGCGGTCCGGCACTGTCGTTGCCAATCCATAAATCGGCGCCATGCCGCCATCCGGATTCGGATTCGCTTTCACCTGTGCAACGGCCTCTCGTAAATCGCTGACGAACCGTTCCGCGACGCCTGGTTGGGCGTGGCGCAACGTCGGGCTAACGTGAATGCCCGCGGGGTGCTGCAACCCTGTCAACGCCCAACTGCGCGCGGACATCGCGTCGAGCAATTCATAGGCGTTAACCCCGTTCGAGCCAAACGCGAATACGCCCACGGATTCGCCCATCAATTGTAATTCAGGAATTGACTGGATGCCCTTCTTCATCGTATCGACCGCCGAGAGAATCGACATGACGGCGCGCAAATAGCCTTCTTCTCCCATCGAAACCATTGATGCCCAACACGCCGCGCTGAGACCGCCGGGTCTGCTACCCGCGAATGTCGGTGAATGATACAACCCCCCCGGCCAGTCGGATGTCGTGAAGTATTGGTAGCGGCGCAATTCCATTCCACGATACAGCACAACCGACGTGCCTTTCGCCGCATACCCGTATTTGTGCGTATCGCAGGACATCGATGTCACGCCTGGCACCCGAAAATCGAATGCGGGGACGGGATAGCCCAATTTCTCGGCCCACGGCAGCAGAAATCCGCCAAGGCAAGAATCAGTGTGAAATCCCACGCCGTGTTTCTGTGCGGCTGCGGCCAGTTCCACAATAGGATCGATCGTGCCATACGGAAAATTGGGCGCCGAACCGATCATCACGATCGTGTTGGGAGTAATGGCTGCCGCCATCGCATTCACGTCAGCACGAAACGAATCGTCAATCGGAACCTTCACCTGCTTGATGCAAAAATACTGCGCCGCCTTGTCAAACGCGGGATGCGCGGAAATGGGGAGCACCATCTCCGGTTGCGTGATCCCTTTCACGGCGCGGCCCCAGTCGCGGTACGTCTTCATCGCGAGCATGATGCTTTCCGTACCGCCGGACGATACGCAGCCGCACACGCCATTCTCGCTGCCCACTGGGGCGTCCGGGGAACCGCCGTTCAGCATGTGTGCGGTCATTGAGACAATTTCGGCCTCATACTTGAACGCGCTGGGCCACAGGTCTGCATGCAACTGGTTCGACTGGGAATTGAGCGCATAGACTTCATTGAGGAAATCGATGTGTTCCTTGTCGCCGTGGTAAACAGAACCAGATGCGTAGCCCTCGCGCCATCGGTTTTCCTCGAGCGCAACGACCTTCCGCATTTCTTCGAGAATATCGGCGCGGTCGCGTCCCGATTTCGGAAGTTGAGTATAGCTGCTGAATTTTCCCCGGTACGGATGCAGCTTCTGCTCGAGATCGACGGGGCCGGATTTTTCAACAATTGCCATCACCAGTTCTCCAAATTGATCGAGTAAATCCAGAAAGCAAGGAGCGCAGTGGTCAGGCTCCTGCTCGTTTTCCTACTCGGACTTGTCTGTCGTGTCGTACTTGTAATCGTAACCGGATTCTTATTCACTTTCATCTTCATTTCTTCGCGAATTGCCCGCCATCCCGATTCAGTCTTCTGTACATGCCCCGGTTCCGCGTAGAAAACTTGATAAACTCCCGCGCCATTTCATCATATATCCCGCGATTCTCCGCATTTGGCGCAAACGTGTTCATTACCGGCACAAGCCCAGGAACCTCGTCCATCCGAATGATTCCAAGCGCAAGCGACGCCAGCAACCCCGCGCCACGAACATTCGCCTGCCGCGGCTCGGCCATCTGATGAATGGGCCGATCCAGCACATCCGCCATAATCTGGCACCAAGTGCCCGATTGCGCGCCGCCGCCAATATAGTTGAGCGATTCGAATCGCCGGCCAATGAACTTTTCAACATACGGCAGCAGCCACCGCAGGTTAAACGCGACGCCTTCCATTACCGCGCGCACGTAATGCGCGCGGTTCGTGCTCAAGGACTGGTTCACAAACGCGCTGCGGGTGTGCCGCTCGTTAATGGGCGTCATGGCACCCGTGAGAAATGGGGTAAACATCAGGCCATCGCTCCCCGGTGGCGCCGTCTTCGCCAGCTCGTTCATCCGCTCGTATGCGTCCTCTGGAGCGGACCCGGTGGCGCACACATCGTCGCGATACAGAATATTTTCTTTCAGGAATTTGAAGCATTCACCACCGGTGCCCTGCTGCGCCAGCACGATATTTCTTCCAGGAACAGCCGCCGGCATCGAGGTGATCAAATGGAAGATATCAATTTTCTTGAACGGCACATGCGCGGACAACCATGACGTTGTGCCAACGTAGCAGTGCCCCTCGTAGTCCCGGGTCGCGCCAGAGCCGACCGTCGCGGAATGGTTGTCTCCCGTGCCGATGATCACCTGAACGCCGGTGTGCAACCCAAGTTCCTCAGCCGCGCCCGGAGTAATTGTCCCCAAAACCGTTAATGGCGGCGTCAGTTCCGCGAACTTTTCGCGGTCCAATCCGGCCAGCCGCAGCAACCCTTCGTCATATTTCAATTTGCCAATGTCTCTCGTGTCCGCGAGCCACAACGAAAACACGCCGCTATAACACGCCGCAAACTTTCCCGTCAGCCGTAGATTGATGTAATCCATCGGCTCAAGAAATTTATACGTGGCCTTGTAAACATCGGGGCGTTCGTTCTTGATAAACAGGACATGCGCGAGGGAATCGAACCCGGTGTCAGTGGGGCATCCACCGGTGAGTCGCAGCCATCGAATCAAGCGCGTCACTTCGCAACCCGCGATTTTCACGAGACCGTCTTTCAACGCCCTGCAATACCGCGCGCCGCGCGTGTCCATCCAACAAATGGCATTCATCAGAGGTTCGCCGTTTTTATCGACCGGGACGGTCAACGACCATTGCGTGGTCACGCTCGCGGCGATGATATTTTCGCGTGGAATGCTGGTGCGTGCGAGAATCCGGCGCGTCGCGCGCACAATCGAATCCCACCAGTCGCGCGCATCCTGTTCCGCGCCGCCATCTTCGAGGAAAGTAATGGAAAGGTCTTCGGTTTCGTGGGCAAAAATTTCGCCGCGCGTTGACACGAGCGCAACCTTGGGCCCGCCCGTGCCGAGATCAATGGCAAGTACGTATCGCGTGTCCGGCATCGCACCCCCCGGGGACTGTCACCGCCGCGGTGGCTGTCACCGCTTTGCCACACCACCGCCAGTCAACACCAAAACCGGGACAGCCACCGCGGCGGTGACAGTCCCGTTCGCTACCGCATCTCCTGCCCGCCAGTGACGTTTATCGCTTGTCCGGTCATGTACGACGAGTCGTCGGATGCAAGAAACATCACCACATTCGTCACGTCGTGATACGTGCATGGCCGTTTCATCGGCACCTGGTCCACGTATTTTTTCCGCACTTCGTTTTCGCTGATGCCCTGGTTCGCGGCATACTGTTTGAAAAGGCTGTCTTTCCACAGCGGCGAATCGAGCAGATTTCCGGGACAAATCGAGTTCACGCGCACGCCGTGTTCCGCGAATTCCAATGCCAGACTTTGCGTGACGCCGATGCCGCCAAACTTCGACGCGGCGTATGCGCAGTTCTTGAAGCTGCCCTTCTTGCCGGATTTGGAATTGATCTGAATGATGGACCCGCTACCGCCCTGCACCATCACGCGCGCGGCCTCGCGAGCACAGATGAAATAGCCAGTAAGGTTCACGTCAATTACACGCCGCCAATGCTCGACCTCGAACGTGATTGAATCACCGGATTTCAAAATGCCCGCGTTCGATACAAACACTTCAAGTCCTCCGAGCCGCGCCGCCGCATCGTCCATCGCATTGCGCGCGGCCGCTGCGTCGCATACATCCACCTGGGCGCCGATTACCGTTCGCCCCGTGTCATTTGCAATACGCGCCGCGGCTTCGTTCGACTTGTCCGCGTTGATGTCCCAAATTGCGACGGAACACCCTTCACTTGCGAGACGATGGACTATCGCTTCGCCCAAACCCTGCGCGCCGCCAGTAACAATTGCGCGTTTGCCCTCAAGACGCGCCATTGACATATTTCTCCAGCAACGCCTGCTCGGCTTCTTTCGTCCACGCCGCGTGCGGGCCGAGCTTGCCTTTGAGTTCCGGGATTCGCTCTTCCACTTCCTCGACCGGCATCAAAGGAAGGTTTGGAATCTGCGGGTAAATGACGGTCTTGCCGGGGTAGCGCGCGGTGTTCACTCCTTCGAGCCCCTCGCGCGCCGCGCCAAGCCCGCCAATGGCCGCGATGCTGAGGTTGGTGTTCAACTCGCTTCGCTCGACCATCTCAAGCACTTTGCGCAAATCGCTGATGCGCGAGCCGCTCGACCCAATAATCTTGATGCCCCGACACAGATCGCGCAGTGCGATGTCCGCCATCGAACCAATGCCCACGCCTGCAAATACATTGACCACCGCGTTGTCCGCCGCGAATCCCATCGCCTGGGGAACTAGCTTGGCTACCGGCGCCATTACGACCACATCATCGTATCCGCCCTTGGCGAGTCCGGCGATGCGCGCGTTCATAGCTTCGGCGGAATCGAACTCGCTGGCCGCAAGCGTCACAAGTTTGACGCCACGATGTTTTGCAATATCGCCGAACCGGCGTTGGATATGATCCAGTCGCCCGCGATCAAGGTCTGTCACGACGACCAACTCGGGGCCGTTCGCAATCTCGATAGCGCGCTGCACATGCATCTGCCCCATCGGCCCCCCGGCTCCCATGAACAACGCAGAACCGCCAGGCTGCAAATCGTGGCGCGCGTTGGATTGCTTCACTGAGCCGAGATCGGTTCCGCCGCCGTAGTAGCGCACGTCTTCATAATGTATACGGCCAATGTCCAAAGACACCGCATCATCCGTCGAAGGTATCCCCAACAGGAACATGATTCCTTTTTTTCGCAGACGCGACGCGAGTGCATTCACAATTTCCTGCGAGGGCATCGGGATAATTATATCGTCGAACTCGCCCGCCGGCAGGTTTTGCAGACTCCGTGAAACAACATGCGCCTTTGGAAACTCGGCGCGCCATTGGTCGGCTTCGATGTCAGTCACAATCAACACCGCGCCGTCGCCGGGTTCCAGCCGCTCGATCAGGTTGTACGACATCTCGACGCAGGCCCACGGCTCCGACAACGCGGCCTGGCTGTAGCCCGTGTCGGGGCGCACGGGAAGAAGATAGCAGCCTTCGTCACCATCGAGCGCACGTTCGTCAAGATAGCAGTATTGTCCCAATCCACCAGGGATCAAGTAACCGAACGCGTATCCAATGCCCTTGTAATAAATATCCGCCTGAACAATGAATCGTTCGCCGGGCTTGAATTTATTCTCCCAATTCTTCCCGACCTTCACCACCGTCGCCGCGCATTCGTGGCCAAGCACAGTCGGTTCGGTCGCGAGATCGCGTCCTCGCAGGCGCGCATGTTTGCTGCCCTGGCTGATGATTTTGATGTCGGACTGGCATAACCCCAACGCATCGACGCGCAGCATCACTTCATTGTCTGCCGGTTCGCGTAATGGCAGCGTAACGGGCTTGCCGTCTTTGCCGACGTTTTCGAATCCCGATCCGAAAATCTGCCACGCCTGGTATTCGCGAGGCAGTGGTTCCTCTGCCGCACGATATTCTTTCAATGAAGACACAGTATTTCCTCCACTATGACCTGCGGCCGGCAATGTTTTGCAAACGGTAGTGTTCGTCAGGACGGGTAAAGATTCGCGCTACATCCTCCGGGGACATCCAGCGCGGCCCGCCAACGGCATAGGCGCCGACGATAATTTGTGATGCCTTCTCAGCCATGTCGGTGCAGCTTGTCACCGCTTTGGGCGTCGAGCCCATTGTGATCAACCCGTGGTTCTGCATCATGATCGCGGAAGGCAGAACGCCCTCGCGCTCGACAAATTCCTCGAATCGCCGCTTCACCTCGCGCGCCAAGACCAAACCCGGATCGACGTACGGCACAAACACGGATTTATGTTTCATCGAAACGACATGGTCCGGAAAAATCCGGCCATTGGCCGCTTCTTCCGCGTGCATGGAACACAGAATTGCATTGGTGTAGATCGGATGGGTGTGCCCAACAAAACTGTATTCAGGAATGCCAAGCAAAATGGCGTGAAGCATCGCCTCGACGGACGGACGCCGCGTTTCACCTTCGGTAAGGAGCGCCTCTTTGAACACCCTAGTAACATCTTCGTCGCCCGCGGACTCGTCATCAATGATCGACAACACCTTGGATATCGAGAGCCGGACGAAGCCATCCGCGCCAATCGTCGCCAATGTTGTGCCCGACGCCTTCACATAGAACGAATCGGTATCGATCCGGGCGGAAGTATTGCCCTCCCCCAGCATTGCGTACCCCTTCGAGGGATCGCCCAAATACCGGGACATTTCAACCAACTGCTTTACAAGATCGGACATAACGCAACCTGTTTAGTAATTAGGCACACAACCGGAAAGGAATAGTGTAGCATGCGCGGGGGCGAGGATTCATCCGTATTTGACGGCTACCATGCACAAGGTTTCGATGCGCGGAAGCGGGATTTCCACGCGGCCATCGCGTCCGCTAACTTCGATCACCTCACCTTTGGGCAATAACTCGACTCCCGACAACGCGCGCCCATTAAGGTCCAAACGAACACGCACACCATCGACAGGAATGTTTGGTAGGTCCCGCTGAAAATTCACCGCGCCGATTACGAATCTATTTCGTTCAGGCTGGTGAAAGGTTGTAATCTCAACACATGCGGGGCCATCCGCTTCAATTGAAAATTTCTGCCCCAACCTGCGCAGGAGCCTGATGAATGTCGCTTCGCAGTACTCATACGCCTCAATAGCGTCGGCGGCATAAATCGCTGTGCCCTTATCCGATTTGTGAAATACCACGCACGGGTTTTCTGTCGGAACACCCGGCGGATTGCTGTGTATCGATGCAAACTGTTCCGCATCGTCCGGGTTCGAGTACGGCAAGACAACTGTCGCAAGCACCTCCGCATTCTCATGCGCGCGAATCGTGCGCTGCGTCGCGCCGACCATCAATGGGGATGCCGCCGTGTACGGCCCAAAAATGTCCTTGACCACCGGCGCCATATACGTCACGCGTTCCGCCGTGACACCCGTCATCGAAACGCCCAGCACGTCTGACAATAAAAAGTCTGTGTAGCGCGTGCCGTCTTTTCCCGCAAGCGAGGTCTCGCGACTGGCATACAACGCGCCGCCGTTGTTCACCCATGCGCGAATCGCCGCGACTTCTTCTTCGTCCATCATTAGAACGTTCGGCAGAACCAGGACTTTGTGCCGATCAAGACGCGCAAGGTCTTTCTTGGTAATCACGCCATACGGTATATGGTTCGCGCGCAGCGCCCGGCACGCGCCCAACAGTGCGTCAATATGCGGCATGCCCTCGGCGCTGTAGTCCTCTACGTCCTTGCCGTTCTGCGCGGGATCGAATTTCGATTCCGTGCTCAAGTACACCGCCACGTCCTGCACCAGTTCCCCACCCAGATGCGCTTCGTAGGGATTTGTTTTCTCGAACACCCTATCCATCGCCTCGTACGGCGCGGCGTGAATTGTGCCCGCGGGGTCGATGGCGTCAATAAACACAAACGCCCCGCCATCGGCGATGCAAGCAGACGCTTTGGCCTCGAGCAGGGACTCGGGCTTGAGCGCAGTATGGTTTTGCAAAGTCAGCATTACGCTGGTCTCAAATGCATAGGGTTGGTTGGGACTGAGATTGTAAAAGAGTTTGCGGATCAATGAACCCTGCACCGCATCGCCGTAGAAGTCGCCCTGTAAGAAATCATTCTGCGCGGCGAGGGGTTCAGTCACGCCCAACCGGAAATTGGCCGTAAAGGTTGAAGCCTGATGTTCGACCGTTGCTTCGGGCTTGAGTTTTTTTACCGTCTGCGTCATGTGCGACGCAAATTCGACCAGCCACGCCTCGCGTTTGCGTTGAAACTTCACCCAGTTCGGGTCGTCCCAGTTTACAATGCGCGGAGGTTCTCCGCCCGCTTCGTCCGCGAACCGTTTCTTGCAGTGCGAGCAATAGCACACCCGCGGCCAGAACGTCATGTCGAACCGGATACCATCGAACTCGAA
The DNA here is from genome assembly GCA_034408725.1 of Candidatus Hydrogenedentota bacterium. Taxonomy (GTDB): domain Bacteria; phylum Hydrogenedentota; class Hydrogenedentia; order Hydrogenedentales; family SLHB01; genus JABWCD01. The sequence continues at coordinate 57,535 of JAWXCN010000032.1, read as the reverse complement.
TTGTTCGAACACTTCTGTCGCGAGCGACGCTATGTAATCGCGATACGGCGAGTTTGGACAACAGATGCCGTAACGGCTACCCTCCGAAGCGCCCGCGCCGTCCGCGCGAAGAATTTTCCAGTCATCGTGATTGCGATACGCCCACGTGTCATGAATCAGGCTCATGTACAGGACGACGGCGATGCCGTTCTTGCGCAACCCTGCAACGGTGCGATCGAGGTGGTCCTTGCCCTGATATGCCGCGTGCGTCTTCCCCACCTTCGTTGGAAAATAACAAAGCCCGACGTGCGAATGCGCATATACTACCGCCGATTTCACATTCGCTGTGCGCAACCGTTCGACATACGCCGCTGATTCAAACTTCGACAAAAACTCCGGGTTCCAATCCGCGATGTGCATGTCAATGACATTGCGGCGATACGCGGTCCTGTACCACGGCACTGATGAAGCCACGACGCCCTCCGCCGCGCCAGCGGGCAACGTAAACGCCCCTCCAGCAACCAACGCGGAGGACTTCAGAAATGTTCGACGGTTCATACTAGCCATAGTTAATACTAGCCATAGAGTTTTCCCGACTCGTGATCGGTTCTTGTCGTGCTCTTGCTCGTCATCGTACTCGTTAATAGATTACTCAAAATTTCTTTTGCGCGTATTGCGTTTTTTTGTGCGGCTATGGCTTCTTAATTATCTCTCTTAAACACATCATCCGCGCCAAGCACCGCCTGCCCGCGAATCCGCCGGAAAAAATTTGTCAGCAACGCGCCGCACTCGTCCGCGCACAACCCCGGCTTGACCACCGGCTGGTGATTGAACCGTTTGTCTTCCAGCAAATTCATCAACGTGCCGCACGCCCCCGCCTTCGGATCATACGCCCCGAAATATACTTCCGCGATCCTCGACAGAATAATCGCGCCCGCGCACATCGGACACGGCTCCAGCGTCACAAAAAGTTTTGTATTCTCCAGCCGCCAACTGCCGAGGTGGTTTGCCGCCTGCGTGATCGCGAGCACTTCCGCGTGCGCAGTCGGGTCCTGCAAGCGCTCCCGCTGGTTGTGCGCTTTGCCAATGATTTCGCCGTTGTGAATGATCACGCAGCCGATAGGGACCTCACCCTCCTCCTCCGCCCGCATCGCCTCGCGGATCGCGTACTGCATGTATCGTGAATTGTCGTCAAGCATGCCCGCGATTGTGGGTTCAGTAAGACGGGTTGTCAAATTCCGCCAAGGGACCCAATCGTTTCCCCCTCGTGCTCGTGCTCGTGCTCGTGCTCGTGCTCGTGCTCGTGCTCGTAATCGTAATCGTAATCGAATTACCGCGCTACCCTCAGAACAATATCGTTGCCATACAAGTTGTCCGATGCCTGACTGTTGTCCGATGCCTGACTGTTGTCCGATGCCTGACTGCCCTTCTCGTCCAATTCATTCACGCCGACGCTATAGACTACATACCCGACTTCGGACTGCACATATCGAATCTGCTTGTCGTCGAACGGATCAAGGGGCACCGATTCAAGGTAACTTGGCGCCAACGCATCAAGCGTCTTGGGTAGATTGCCGTTAGCCACGCGATAGCGTTCGATTGCAACCACTGCGATAAGCACGCGCAGTTGCGCCGTTTCAACATCAAAAACCTCTGCGACTGATTCCCAAGCAGGGAATAGAATCAGAGATAGCGGATTTAGTGACAACCGCATTTCTGAAGAGCCCGGAACGGAGAATTCGCTCTCTAACTGTACTATCTGCTCTCTGCGTTCAACGCCGGACAGGCGGCTTGCATCAACGGCCAAAGTGCAAAGCCTTGCGCTGGGACCTCTAAAGTTCGATAGCAGCACGCCCTTTATCCCGCCTTCTTGATAGGAAACAGGAATATTCATCAAGTAGCAACGTTCTCCCACCATCGCCCTGTACATGGCGTCAGAGTTTTCCATCGAACAAAGCTGATCATTAAGCGCGCTCAATTGCTTTTCCGCCAATGGCCCGCCCTGAATTAAATCGTCAATGCCGCCATGAACCACCTGACGGCAACCAATTCGCGTGAACTGCGAAAGCATGAAGGGTTCGTTCCTGAGGGTTTCCGTCAACTTCATAAAATTAATGGCCGAATCAGTCGCGCCAACCAAATCCTCTGTATGGACCCGGAAATAGACGTCTAGATGCTGAAGTCGGCTCAGCTTGCGGAGACCTGAAAGATGAGCCATAGGGCCACCGAAAGTGGTGGTCGCGGAGATAGGGTATCGACTTTCCGGAAACGCCGATGCCTGCTCGATAAGGTCGAGACTTTTCTTGTTCGCCGTGAGGAATTCTGACATGGCCGATTTTACGTCGTCCGGTATGGGACCCTTTTTACCCAACCACTCATAGATCGGGGGATGGACAGGTGGTTCTTGTACATAACCGATGGCGCGCAGTACGAGCAGCGCGGCATTGCGTTCTTCCGGCACCGACGGATACCACGCGTCGAGTTCCGCCAGGGTGACAGGCTCGCCTTTAGCGCGAATCACCTCCTCAATTTCGCTACCTCTAAAGGTGAACCATATGAAGGCACCGAGCAGCAGAAAGCAAGCGACGACGATAACCCTGAAGATCAGGCGCCCCCATCCCGATCGGTGCTGCTCGGACATACGCCACTCCGTTTGCGGTTGCCGGATTTAATTCAAACAGCGGAAAACGATATCCCCATCCGGCGGTGTGCTGCCCTCAACCGGCGGCCGCCCCTGATCGTCGTTCATATCACGACCAATGCTGTAGACCGCTGCGTTCACGCCATCGCGTTTATAGAGCAGAGGCCGCTCGGTAAAAGGATCTTCGGGCACCGCGGTTATGTAGGTTGGGACAAGTTCTGTCAATGAATCCGGATACTTCTTGTGCGCGAGGTGGCGGTATCCGCGTCGTGTGCCTGGTGGACAGCCGCTATGGGACTTAGACTCGCGGCAGTTAAATCATCAAAGCTGTCACTTCTGGGTTCCGGCCCTGCATCGGCCAATATGGACAGTTCCTCTCGACGCTCGCGCGAAGGGAGCTTCGATGCAGAGAACAACATTTGATAATGCTTTATGACTGCGTCAACACCGCGTTTTGAATACATCTCCGGCGGTAACTGAACATTGGGCCCATCATCCCTTTCTGCGTTGGCTGGGTCGCTCAGCCACGAAACCGATAAGCACCGTTCGCCAACGTATGCGCGGTAAAGCAATTCTGGGTCCTCCCATTCTCCGGCCAACTTCTGGAGTTCCGCCAACTGCGCCTCCGTAAAATCCACGCGGTCAGCGCTGTACTCGATTGACTCCGCCGCTATCAAATGACATGTAATACGGACCAATTGCGAAATCAAGAGCGGTTCATAACGCAGCGCGTTACTGGTTACTAAAACGTCTCGCAACCGAGAATGGGCCGCGGCCGCATCCCCGGAATTGGCCTTGGCGACGGCACTCAGGCATTGCAATCGAACCAAGGTCCTGCAAGAAGCGAGATGAGCCAAATCCGTGTCCATACCCTTTGTCAGATCAATAGGAAATCTGCTTTTGTCCAGCTTGGCAGCGCGCGCGATTGTCCCAAGCGCAATATCGTTACTCACAAGGTATTGACCAATCGCGGCCCGCATATCATTGGTTAATGGCATGCCCGGAGGCGGAAGTTTCGCATCGCCTGCCAATGGGAGACCCGGCTTCGACGCGGCATCCGGATCGCGATGTGAGTCGCCAGCGCGAATCAGCAATAGCGCGGCATTCTCCGCTTCAGGAACCGCGGAGTACCAGGAACTCAGTTCTTCCAAACTGACTGGCAGATCATCCTCTCCCGCAACATCAGAGCTCGAAGGCGACGTATAGTCGCATGCGGCAACCAATAGTCCGCATAAGAATATAGTCGTCCTGGCGGTACGCAATACAGGTCGATACGACAATATATGTTCCTCCAATATGGCTTCGCCCTGAACGCCGGGAATTCAATCCATCGTAACCGAAACGATGCGTCCACCGCCCCTGTTGCCATGCGATCCACTTCTCAGTCATGCTTCCGGTGACGATGGAGATGGAACAGATGACCGACGCTTCAAGCAAAACCCGCACGTGGGCAGTGATTCGTTACATGCTATTGGTAGCGTGTGCCTTTGCAGCAGGCTGTCTTTCGCGTCCATATTTTGGTGGCCTGCTCGATCGCAATCCCGTGCCCATTGGCTCCCCCACTTCCCGGCCAGAGGGCGAGGGTTGGCTCGACCTTCTGTCCACTGACAACGCGCCCGACTGGAAAAATGTCGGCGACGACCATGACATTTTCGTGATCGAAGACGGCATGCTCCACGTCTACGGCCGCACAGTCTACCCGTTGCGATACGTCACCTACACCGGCCAGACCTTTTCCGATTTCGATCTACATCTGGAATACAAGGTCGCGCGCGGCGCGAACAGCGGCGTGTTCCTCCGAACCGATCCCAACGACGCGGTCAACCGCGGCTTCGAAGTGCAGGTGCTCGATGATTATGGAAAGCCCCCTACGAAAAACGGCGCGGGCGCGATCTACGACGTTGTCACGCCGATGTACAACCTCTCCCGGCCCGCAGGGGAATGGAATTCGTTTGATATTTCTGTCGTGGGGAAAAATGTGTCGGTGAATATGAACGGGTGGAAGGTGATCGACACGGATTTCAGTAAATTGACGACGCCGGTGGGAAAATTTCCGATTGCGTATAACGATCTACCATTGGAAGGAAATATTGCGTTGCAGGATCATGGCGGTGAGGTTTGGTATCGGAATGTTGTGATCAGGCCCAGGTAAGTTCGAGCTAGGATTACGATGACGATGACGAGCACGAAGTAAATTGGATAGTTGGAGACCTTCAGTCGGGGTCGTGGCGCGGTCGGGAGACCGGCCACAACGCAGTAACCGGCCACAGCGGAGTCCTCGCAATCCTAATCGGACTTTTTCGTCGTGTTCGTACTCGTGCTCGTCATCGTAATCGTGGCTTGAATTCTTTTTATTGAAACTTCGTCGACACATCAGTAAAGCGAAGCAGTGCGAACGAATGATTAGCGAGTGACGATTACGTTGACGAGCAGGAGCACGAGCACGAAATTAATCGAATAAGTTGGAGACCTTCGGTCTGCTGCAGTGGCGCGGTCGGGAGACCGGCCACAACGATGTATTCGTAATCATCTTCTCTTGCTACTCCGTCGTCCGCTCAACATGACCGTCCGCGTACAGCACATTGCGCATCCCCCGCAGATGTATATGGTCGTTGTCACGGCACACCGCCACCGTTGCGCCGCTTTCCTCTGTCGCGCCCGGAATATATTCATAACTGGTCCACGCATTGATGCTCGCCGAATCGCCAATCTCCGTAATGTCAGATGGACACACAAACACGCTGAGTTCGCTCATATATTCGGGATATAGCGCCTGCAAGTTCGCGGGAAACGCGCCCCCATGTTCCCCTGCATACATCGCGTTGCAAATGCCGATTTGCTTCAAATTGTTCTGGCAACTCGAGGCCCGCGCCGCTTCACGCGCACGCGCTAGCGCCGGCAACATGATCGCGGGCAAAATAAAAATAGTGAACGCGATACCCAGATAACCAATTGTGAACCCCGCAATAGCCAATCCCGAGCCGCGCAATTGACCGTTCGATGCCCGAATTTTCGAGTGCGCAACATGCCCAAGAATAATCGCCGGTACGGAAGCCAGCAATAAAAATGGACAAAACAGAAGCGCGAGCACAAAACTCGCGATCGCCATACCGCTGATTCGTGAAGGTTGCGAAGACATATAAGGCACCTCCGTTTTTTTGCACCAAGAGAACTTTATCACACACGGGAGGGCACGCGTCCTCGTGCGCTCATGATGTAGTAGTCATTTCCAACCCAAAGCGCGCGTATGAGTGGACGTTGTGGACAACGTGGACGCGTGTCGGCACGGTCTTTTTCAACCAAGGCGCGCGGGGACGCGCGCCCTCCCTATCGATTCCGAAGTTTTCGCTCAGCCTTCAAATCTGTCCACAACAGCGCCGCCGTAATCACAGATTGCACCATTATGAACACGGCACATTTGAAAACCGGCCCGTCGTACCAAACTCCCATCGCGCGAGACTGAAGAACCCGCAAGAATCCCGTAATCGGACTAATGCTCGCGACAAAGTTCCCCATCACATCGCGGGAGTTCTCTTGCGACCATCCCGCGGCCAATACCGGCAATCCCATGTAGGCGATGGACACAACATACGCGAGCGCAACCGCGGATACCGCACTGATCGGGAGTCGCGCGATCACGCGGCCCACCGCCAGCAACACCACCACCGTCGCGACAACGGCGAAATACCCTGCCAACGCGCCGACATATCCGCCGGGGATACGCGGCACCGCCATCAACACGGGCGATGCGCCAACGAGACAGCATGTGATGACGATCACCGGGAGCGCCGCCGCCGCGCTGGCCCTACCCCAAAACCGCTCCCGCCTCGTGAGCAGGCTCATCTCAAGCGATTCTTCCGCTTCCGTGTTGCGCTCGCTGATCCACGTAGGCGTGCTCAACCCGGGAATCAGTATCCCGCCGAGAAAAATACATCCCATGAAATAATATGTCAGTTCGTCAAGACCATAGGGGCCCGATTTTGACTTCGCCAGAACCCACATACGCACAAAAGCAACGACAAATGCTGATGCGGTAAACAAGACGGCGAACAAGCTACTGGTCACGTCAACTTGTGCCCGTTGCATCGCGTCGTGGAATTCGCGCACAAACACCGGATTCTTCCCATCAGGATATGTGTGCGCGCGGCGATACTTCGCACGCAGTTCGGAAGGCGCGAACCAAGACTGTACCGATTTATTTTTGGCAGTCTTGAACTCAAAATCCCCCAGCCGCTTCCAGGCAATGAACAGGATCACGGCCGAAAACACAACTTGTGATGCAATGCAAATCAACGACGACCCCAACCCAGTGCGCATTCCAATCGCCCATATCGGTGAGCTGTGCAACGCGGTTGTTCTGAGGGCATCTGCCACACCTTGCAACTGCGTATATTCGTCAACAAGGAGCGCGATGAGGCGCAGCGGCAGAGTTAATACGCCAAGTTGCAGCAACATCGTGTAAATGAAGGCTGAACCGACGGCGTCTGAGGTCTTCTGGCGTTGCGTGGACGCCAGTACACCTATCGAAGCCGCGGTCACCGTGGACGAAAGTATGATCCCAAGCCTGATCGGCAGATAGTGCCACGGCAACCCGCCCATCCAATGCGTCGTATACAAAAACGGGAGCGCGGCGACAAGTCCTATCGCAAACATTCCGGTGATATTGAGCAGCGTGCCGAGCAGAATCGAAAGCGGCGTCAACAGGGTGAGCCGCATCAACTCATACGTGTCGTTGTCGCGCTCAGCGCGAATGGCCATCGCCGCGTAGCCAGGGACAATCACAAACGATGCCGCCAGAAGCACGGCCAACAACGTTGTCGTCAGACCACCTCGCTCGGCGGCGACCTCCAGTACTGGGATAGGTGCATCAGGCCAATACGACCAGATGACCCACCCGCAGATGCACAGCAACGCCGCAACCGCGAGAAACACCCGCACGCGGCGCACGTGCCGCAAAAGCTCCCGCCGCAACAGCGCGGACATCGGTAGTAACGCGGACATCATGGCCGTTGCCACCGTTTTTCTATTCCTCGATTCGAGTTACTTCGCGTCCCGCGCCAACCAGAATTTCATTGTCTTCGACACCAGCTCCGGCGCGTCGTGATGTACCCAATGGTTGGCATTCGGCACGGTTACCAGCGTAAGGTCTGCGTCGAGCCAATCCCACGTATCGTTCAATGCCTTCGCGCCGAGCGCGGTGTCTTTCAACCCGTGAAACACGAGCACCGGAACAGCGATGCGAATCACCGGCCCCGAATCTTCCTGATACGGTTCGCGCGGATAGTTGACCTTGTAGTAAGCGAGCATCGCCGTGAAGTCGGACTGTTTGAACGCCTCTACGTATCGCGCCGTCACCGCTGGATCTCCCTTGGCGACGAATCCCGCCAGGCCTTCCGCGCTCAATCCCTTTTCCGCGCCTTCCTTTTGAAACCCGCGGGCGTACGCGCTGTTCTTCTGCTGCTCCGGGTTGTTGGCCATCTCGCGCATGAACCCGCGAGGGTGCGGCAGATTGCAAATCACCAAGCGCTCGACCATCTGCGGCATGTGCATTGCGAATTGCCACGCAATCGCCCCGCCCCAATCGTGGCCGACGACTGTCGCCTTTTCCGCGCCGTTGGCCTTGATCACCGCGGCCACGTCGCCGAGGATATGCGGCATCGCGTAATTCTCATTGCCCGCAGGCTTATCGCTGAGGTTGTATCCGCGAAGGTCCATTGCGACGCGCGTAAACTGGTCGGAAAGCGCGGCCATTTGGCTCCGCCACGAATACCAGAAGTCGGGGAATCCGTGGATCATAATTACGAGCGGGCCTTCACCCAGCGACGCGTAATGAACTTTCACTCCCTGGTTTTCCGCGTACCCGTGTTTGACACGATCAAAAATGTCGTCCTCTCCATTTGCCGCACCAGCCAGACAAAGGGCCGCACAAATCACCGCTGCCTGCATTCGCATATTTTACCCCTCGAATCTTAGTTGTATCCCGCGTTCGCGCAATCATATCCGCTTTTGTCAAATCAACTCACTTTCCCGCGCGCGCCGGAACACCGGCAATTTCAGGCGATACCGTAGGGTATTTGTTGAACCGTCCCGGCATGGACGGCTAGAATTGGCCCGTGACAACGGTGGCTGCGCTCGTCTTCGGGGATGAACGCATTTCCCCAAGGTGCTCGGGGGCGTATCGCGTCAGCGGAATTTCATTATCATAGGAGAGCGGATGTCAGACCTACGTGAGAGCGGGTTGAGCACCTATCTCGCCGAAATTTCCCGCATCCCGCTGCTGTCCTCCGCGGAGGAGGTGCGTCTTGCGCAGCTTGCGCAGAAGGACGACGGGGAAGCGCGGCGAAAACTCATTGTCTCGAATCTGCGCCTTGTCGTCAGCATTGCAAAAAAGTACCTCTACTTCGGCCTGCCACTCCAGGACTTGATCGAGGAAGGCAACATCGGCCTCATGAAAGCGGTAGACCGCTTCGATTGGACGCGCGGCTGCAAGTTCTCGACATACGCCACGTGGTGGATTCGCCAGGCCGTCACCCGCGCGCTTTCAAACTACGGGCGCACCGTGCGCATTCCGGTCTACGTTACCGACAACATTTCCCGATACAAGAAAACCTCGGAAGAGTTTTACATCAAGAACGGCCGCAGACCCGACCCGGAAGAAGTCGCCGAGGCGATGGGCATCAAGAAAGCCGAAGCGCTCAAATTGCAATCGTTCGTCGACGAGGTGTCCCCGCTGGGCAACCCCGAATACATGGACGACGACGAAGGCCACGGCATCCCGGAGATCATCGAACCCCGCCAGGTGAATGAGGCCATCGCGCAGATCGAACTCGATCAGCAACTCGAAGAAATTATGAAACAACTGAATACGCGCGAACAGAATATCGTGAAGTATCGTTATGGCCTCACCGACGGTCATGCGCACACCCTCGAGCAAACGGGCCGGTATTTCAATCTCACGCGAGAACGCATCCGCCAGATTGAAAATGATGTCATGAAGCGGCTGCGCAAGTTCGTCGTCGAGCGCAGCGACGATTTCGACCGCTGATACGAAGGAGAACTTTCGCCCATGGATTTGGCGTCGCTAATCCGGAACGTGCCGGATTTTCCCATTCCCGGCATCCAGTTTAAGGACATCACGACGCTGCTGCTCAATCCCGACGCTTTCCGCTACATCACAGATGGCTGGAAGACGCGGTATGAGCAGAAGGGGATTACCGCAATCGTCGGCGCGGATGCCCGTGGCTTCGTGTTCGGTGGCGCGCTCGCCTACGCGATGGGTTTGCCGCTGGTGCTCGCGCGAAAAAAAGGCAAACTTCCCGCCGATACGATCTCGGAAGACTTCGAGTTGGAATACGGCACGGCGACGCTCGAAATACATCGTGACGCGCTTAAAAGCGGGGACCGCGTTGTCTTGATCGATGATCTACTCGCAACTGGCGGGACGATGCGCGCAGTGGTGAACCTCGTCGAGCGGCTCGGCGCCAATATCGAAGAGATCGCGTTTGTCGTCGAGTTGCCTCCATTAAAAGGGCGAGCACGGCTCGCCCCGCATCAGGTCCATTCACTTGTAGAATTCATGGTGGAGTAATCTTTTTTCATGGCAACGCTGACAATTAAGAATATCCAGGTCATTCGCGAAACGGAACGTGGACGCTTCAAGTACGCGCTGTTCGATTTCGACGGCACCGTGAGTCTGTTGCGTGAAGGCTGGCAACAGGTGATGGGCCCGCTCATGATCGAAATGATCTGCGGCGATGCGCAACCCACGCCTGAAATTGAAAAGGCCTGCGCAGACTATATCGATGAATCCACAGGCATCAACACCATCTTACAGATGGAACACCTGGTGAAAATGGTGCGGGATTACGGCCTAGTACCCAGCGGCAAAATCCTTGATGCGCACGGATACAAGCAGATTTACAATGACCGGCTCATGGTGCGCGTCAGCGAACGCATCGCCCAACTCCGCGCGGGCACGCTACCGCTCGAACAAGTCACCGTTCGCGGCTCGATCGAGTTCGTCAGCGCACTCGCCGCGCGCGGTCTGCAAATGTACATCTTCAGCGGCACCGACCGCGACGACGTGCGCAACGAATCCGCGCTCGTCGGGGTGGCGCCGCACTTCTCCGAAATCTGGGGCGCGATGCGCACGTACCAGGAAAGCAACAAGGAGATGATCATCAAACAGATCATCGCCAACCACGACCTCCACGGTTCCGAAGTACTGGTAGTCGGCGATGGCCCGGTCGAAATCCGGCTTGCGCGTGAACACGGCTGCGTATCCGTCGGCGTCTGCTCCGACGAAGAACGCGGCCACGGCTGGAGCGAAGAAAAACGCGAGCGCCTCACACGCGCCGGCGCGGATATACTGGTGCCTGACTTCGGCGAGCATGAAGCGTTGATGGAATATTTGTTTCCGTGATAAAAAGATTGATTAGGATCCTGAACAAGCGGCTATCACGGCGCGGGATTCTAGTATCCTCCCTACTCATCGTCCTTCTAATTGCCGGTCTTCCAATCCTTCACTTTCCGTGGATGCTCAGAGACGTAAGAGCGTTCCACGCAAGTTACCAGCGCTTAATGTTGGGTATGACTGAAGCGGAAATTGTAGTGCTGTTTTCGCGAGAACCTGATAGCATCTGCACACTCAATAGCAATCGCATTCTTTACTACAGTCGGCGCTATATAGGCGATCCAGTCCCAACACCAGCAAGGATATCGGTTAGATCTCAAAGGGATATATCAGGGTTCTACGGCTCTGCGGAATTGCTTATCGAAACCGACGGTAAACTTAGCGCCTTTTCGATAAATGGCGAAGCACTATATCTCACGACGCGCGAAGGAAAACCTCAAGGTTCGAGACTGCAATCAGTGGAACCGGCGATTTTCGATAAACTTTGTCGTCCGGCGCTGGAGATTCAAAAGGAAGTCGGACCATGAAAGCGACGCGCATTCTCGAAACCTGCCTCTATGTCGATAACCTCGAAGCCGCCGACCGATTTTACCGGGACATGATCGGTCTCGATTTTTATGCAAAACAGGAAGGCCGCCACGTCTTTTTCCGTTGCGGCACAACGATGTTTCTTTTGTTTAATCCGGAATCAACCAGCGACCCGGATTCGCCCTTCGGAGGACATGGCGCGCGTGGCGCGGGACACGCCGCCTTCGAAATTGGCGACGACGAAGTGGACGCTTGGCGCAAACATCTATTGGGCAATGGCGTCGCAATAGAATCGGAAGTAGACTGGCCAAGCGGCGGTCATTCGATCTATTTCCGCGATCCCGCTGGAAACGATCTTGAAGTCGCAACCCGCACGACGTGGGTTTGGCCAAATCCATAACCTTCAGTCCCGTCGACCACCCCCAACCCGTAATCGCAAACCGTCCTTCGCAGCCCTGCCGCTTCGGAGGGCGTAGGAGGATCGCAATTGAATTCAGAATTTTCTTCTTCGTAATTGTCATCGCAATCGAGCCAACGACATACGATTACGATTACGATTACGATTACGAGCACGAGCACGAGCACGTTGTGGCAGGTTCCCTCCTTTTGTTGTGGCCGGTCTCCCGACCGCGCCACTCCCACGACCGACAGGTCTCCATCCCCCCGCGCCACACCAACCTTCCTCAGGTCTCTATCCCCTCCCAAACAAACCCGCGCATCCCACTCCCCCGCGCTTCAACACACAACGCCGCCGCATACCCTTCATCAATTTCCAGATCGCGCACCGTCCACCTCCCCGCTTCCACTGGACTCTGCGCAATGCGCAGCGCAAGTTCCTCCCCCTCGAGCAGAATCGAAAACGCATCCAGCGGAAACGACAAGCCCTCGCCACGCGCCTTGATAAATGACTCTTTCCGGGTCCACTGCTCCGCGAAGCGCAATAGCCGTTCCGATTCATCCGCGCCGCGCAACGCCGCGGACTCCTCCGGCGTGAAAAACCTGTCCGCGATGCGTTGGCTATCGAATTCGTCCCGCATACGCTCAATGTCCACGCCAACCCGCGCCCCGCGCGCGAACGCCGCCAACGCCAGCGCTCCCGAATGCGTCAGATTAAAGGCAATATCGCTTGCGTGCGCTGTGTCGAGTCCAGGCTTGCCGCGCGGTGAATAATCAAAACGAATCGCTGCCGCGCTTTCACCCAGGTATCCGCCCAGCAATTCTCGCAACGCCCCGCGCGAAACAATGTACTGCTGTCGGCCTTTTTCAAAATGGAATCGCGCCGCCCGCTCGCGTTCGTCGGAGGCAAGGGCGCGCGAAAGCGCGCAGATCACAGCCGGGGTTTGGTTAAGCGGTATCTTCCAGACATGGACGTCACCCGCGCGCAATTCGGGAAATTGTTGAGGGCTTTCCCACATCACCGTTTCCTCCACCCTCACCCAACAACACAGCGGTCTGTGTTAGTCCGTGCCGGTCAGTGTGTCAGGCATCAACAACCGTTGTTCGGCGTTTTCGAGCGCGTCATTCAAGCACTTCCCCACGACCCCAAGCGCCGGTTCCAGCATCAGCGTCACATGGTTGCCCGGCGTGTCATAAATATCCAACCCGCTTGTCGTGATGCTCGTCCAACCCATTGCGGGATCCGGGTCGTGCAACCCGAGCGACGCGCTGTCACTGGCCTTGATCAACGCGCCATGAATATCCAACGGTTTCGGCACATAGTTGCGAAACGCCCGCATGTTCGCGCCAAGCACGCGCAGACACCTGAACAGGCCCGGCGGCTGAATGCCATCGAGATGCGGTCGCTGCTCGATGATGTCCGCAATCGGCGCTCGGCCCATCAGCTTCATGATCAACGTCAGCAACGGTGACGCTTTCGATCCGCGGCGAATCATGTCGCCAAACAGTACATAGAAACCGTCACGGAAATAGGGTCCCGTATGGCTAAACACCGCCACGATAAGCCGGGGAATCACCACGGCCTTCTGAATCGGCGTTAGGTTCGCAAGCGGTGATTCGCGCCCCGGACCGTTCACGCGCATGTCGAGCACGATGAGTTCAACTTCTTCGCCCGCGGCGCTCAGTATATGCGCCATTTCCAATGCCACCATCGCCCCAAAAGACCAGCCCCCGATCAAATACGGCCCTTCCGGCTGAAACGATTTCAGCACATCAAGATTCGCGCGCGCCAGTTCCGCGACCGTCTGAAATAAAGGCGTATCCTTGTTCAGACTGGGATCCTGCAACGCGTAAAAAGGACGTTCCACGTCCCAATAATTCAGCACGTTGTAGCACGGAAACAAAACGCCCCCGGCCGGGGCGCAAAGAAAAAAAGGCAGTTTTGAACCTGCGGGGTGCAGCGCAAACAGGTGTGGAATCATGCGGCCGGCGCGCGCCTATTCGGTGTCCGGAGTTGCGCCGTACTTGGCCATTGCCTTGTCGATGCCCTCGCGCAGCACTTCGCCCACACGCTCGATATAAGGCGGGCTTAACAGCACAGCGTGATTGCCCGGAACTTCGACGACGTCCAATCCGCCCTGTGCCAGGTCTCCCCAACCAAGGGTCCAGTCCTCGTGGAGCTTGTGCATGATTGTCTGGTCCTCGGCGCGCAAGAGCGTGATGGTTCCCGGATACGGCTTGAGTTTATACGCAAGCAATGCGCGTAAATTCGCCTTCAATACTTTCAGGGTGCGGCGAGTCGCGGGTTGCTTCACCAACAACACCCGGCTGTCACGCGTAACCACGTTCGCAATGTCCGCGCGCTTCACCAGCGTGTGGCGAATCGCGTCCGCCCATGCAAACGTGATGTACTCCCACAACGACGGCTCACCCGCCTTGTCCTTTTTCTTCAATGCGGACGGAAGAATAATATAAATGAAATCCTTCGCATAAGGCCCCCAATGTCCGATGACCTTAAACGACATCTTGAGCTGGCCTCCGGCCAACCTCAGCCGATCCTTCCAGGTTTTCGCGCGATGCTTTTCGATGCGGGCCTCCGTATCGATAATTCCGAGATAGGCGACCTGTTCGCCCGCCGCCATCAACTGCTGCGCCGTCTCGAACGCGACCGCGCCGCCGAACGACCAACCACCAAGGTAATACGGTCCATTCGGTTGAATCTTGCGGATCGCTTTCGCCTGTTCCGCGCACAACGATTCCATTGTCGTGTGCGGGTCGAACAGCGGATTCAGCGCAGGGTCTTGCAAACCGTAGATGGGTTGATCATCGCCGAGGTAGCGCGGTAGATGGAAGTACATGTACGTCATGCCGCCCGCGGGCGCGCAACAGAAAAACGGCGGACGATCTCCCTTGGGCTGGATTGCGACAACGTGCGGGACGGTTGACGAAATACCCAGATCGGCGTTGATCGACCCCGGCGTTTCCACTGGCAAAACATATTCCAATTCGGCTGCGACGCGCCGCGCGAACCCGCCCAGCTTGCGCGGAAGCCGAATGCGTTTCCACACTTCGCCCAGCGACGGATCAATTTCCTTGTGCTTGAGGAAATTCGGATCCCCAATGCCCATCGATTTGTTGTGAATGCCGTCAGTCATGCGTTCACCTTCGTAGGGTTTGATGACCGCGGGATCGTATGGCACATCGAGAAATTCGCATAGGCGCTGCATCGTCTCTTCGGGTTTCGCGACGATGTCTTCGTAATGAACCAGGCATTTCCGTTTGTCGTCGATAGTGGATAAGAAATCGCTGATGTTTGCATTCATCAAAGTCCAGACTTCTTCCGCCAACGCCATCGGCTCGGCATCGGTATCGCCGAGTATTTTCTCGAAGCGATTGCGCATGAAAGATTCGATCACGGAATAGGGGTGCCGCACCAGGTGAATATATTTCGGTCCGTCGAACAGGCGTTCAGCGTGTTCGAGCACTTCGATGTCCGTTCCATACGAAGGTGACTTGTCAATGAGCAAGCGCGGGCCCGCCGCTTCCTGAATCGCCGCGTAAGCCTTTTCCACTGGCCAATCTTCGCGCACCCACTGCTCGTACATCACCCGCGCCGCATCCGCATCCAGGTTATGCAATTCCATCAACGCGCGTTGCAGTCCTTCGCTGATATATGTCGCGCCAATGCCTTCGCGCCACTCGCCCATGCTGTTGCATTGCAGAAAGTGCAATTCTGGCGGGCAAAACAGGTCCTTGTGTCCGGCGAGCATCACGCGCGAAAGCGTAGAACCGGAACGCGGCGCGGACAACAGAAATGCAATCGGTTTGTTGCGCACCGCGGGGCCGATTTTTTTCAACCGTACCGCCGGCAATGCGACGCGCACGCCTGCGCCGGTCGAAGGGGCCTTACCCTCCACGCGCGCTTCGTACTTAGCGACTTCGCCGACCAAATAAGGCGCAAGAGCGGCTATTGTCGGCCGATCGAACAGTTCTTTCGGAAACAACCGCACGCCAATGTCGCGTTCGACGCTGTTCACGAGTTCCATCAACATGATCGAATCAAGGCCTAGTTCGCCGAAATTGCGATCAACGGATATCTCTTCCTCGTCGCGATAAAGAATCTGCGCGACCTGCCGCCGCAATAATGCTTCGATCGCCTCAACGTCGCTTGCCACCCCACGGCCCAGAGGCTTGCCGGGTGCTGCTTCCGCCCGTTTTGCGTGTCCGTTCAACAGTTCCGCGAACAGCGGGGACTCGGCAATGCCGGGCGCGCGCGTGACCAGCTTGTCCCAGTCCGCCTGCAACACGCCCACCTGTTCCGCATCCGCGGACAAAAGCGAATCCAGCGCGGCAATTCCGTCTTCAGGTTGGATGCAGCCGATGCCCTGCATCGACAACCGCTTTTGAATATCGCCACGAGAAGCGATCCCGACTTCAGCCCAAGGCCCCCAATTGATGCTCAGAGCGGTGCGCCCTTGCGCGCGCCGATGATGGGCTAGTGCGTCCATGAACGCGTTGCCCGCGGCATAGTTGGCCTGGCCCGGCGATCCCATCACGGATGCCACCGACGAAAACATCACAAAAAAATCAAGCGGATCGCCCGAACCGTTGCCGTGCCCGCCAAAGTGACGGTGCAACAGCATCGTTCCGTCCACTTTTGGGCGCATCACGGCCGTCAGCGAGTCCATGCTGAGCTCGTTCACGGTATGATCGTCAATGACGCCCGCGGCGTGTACGATGCCGCGGATCGCGGGCATTCCGTTCCGCGCATGCGCATCAATAAACGATTGAAGGGCCGTCTCGTCGGAAACATCCACGGGCTCGCAGCGCACCGCAACGCCTCGCGCCTCAAGCGCCTGCACGGCATCGACGCGCTCGCGCGCGTCATCGCTTAATGTTTCCCACTGGTCGCGTGACGGTAGTGGCGTGCGTCCGAACAACACGATATGTTTCGCGCCGCGATCACCAAGCCATTTCGCCACTTGCAAGCCCAATCCGCCCAATCCGCCGGTAACGACATACGTCGCATCTTCGCGGCACTTGATGTGGCCAATTCCGTTTGTGGGAAGTGCGTCCTTGATCCGCGCGAACCTTGCTACATAACGTGCGCCTCCGCGCAACGCCATCTGGTTTTCAGCGTCAGGCGCGTCGAGTTCGAAAAGCAATGCTTCGATATCATTCGCATCCGCGAGCGGATCGAGATCGATCATGCCGCCCCAGAGCGCCGCGTTTTCCAACGCCGCGCTGCGGCCAAATCCCCACAGCGGCGCTTGCGCGGCCTGCACACCGGCGGTAGATGCCGCGACAACCTGCGCGCCGCGCGTAATGCACCACAACAGCCGCCGCGGATGACTTGCCGCATTTCGCCCGCTCTGTTCGCCGGACGCGGTGATGGACTGAATCAAATGCAGCGCAGCGCCGCAACCCAACACGTGCGCGCGATGCAGTGCCGCCAATGTCGCTTCCTCCAGCGCCGGCGCATCCAGTGACCACAAATGGACTACGCGACCGCACCCAGTCCCGAATTCGTTCCACAGTTGATCGAACTGTATGTCGCTCGCGGGATCAAGAATCACCTCATCGGACCCTGTTGCGATATAACTCGCGCCGTGTCGAACGAGAACCGCACGGCCACCGCGCGCGCGAATGCGTTGCGCAAGCGCATCGGCGACGCCTTTCGTGTCGGCGAGCAAAATCCAGTGCGTGGGAGTAGCCGTAGTCGCCGGTTGGCGAGGTTGCTCGATCCACCGCACGTGGTACAGCCAATCGCCCATGTCCTTTGATGGCAAGCGTGTTGGCATCGGATGCGTTTTTTTAACCGGTGCGCCCGCGACTTGCGCATTTACATCAAGCCAATGCCGCTTACGCTCGAACGGATACGTGGGAATCGGAACGCGCGCGCGCGAATAGGGGGCATCGAAACTTTTCCAGTTTATCGATGCGCCCTTTACATACAGCGTTTGCAGGGACCGCAATATTACGTGCCAATCGTCCTGGCCTTTCGCAAGCGACGGCAACCACGCGGCGGCGTCCTTTTCGACACATCGCGCAGCCATACTCGACAGCGTTGCCTGCGGTCCCGCCTCGACGAATGTTGTGTAGCCGCGGCTCACCATCGACTGAATGCCGGCATGGAATTGCACCGCTTCGCGAAGGTGTTTGCGCCAGTAGGCTGCATCGAACGCAAAATCCGCGGCAGGAATCTGTCCAATCAGATTGGATACGAGCGGAATACGCGGCGGCTTAAACGTGAATCCCGCGGCAAACTTTTCGAACGGCTCGAGCATCGGGTCCATCAGCGGCGAATGAAACGCATGCGATACCGCCAGCTTGACAGATTTGATGCCCTGCGCTTTGAACTGCGCGCAAATCGCATCAACCAGTTCTTCCGCACCGGATATGACCGTGTTCGCAGGTCCGTTCACGGCAGCGATCGTCACCGCGCCGGCATGTTCGGCAAGTCCAAGTTTCACCGTCTCCGCATCTATAAGCACGGCGGCCATCGTTCCGCCCGGCGGCATCGCGCCCATCAGGCGCGCGCGCTCGGTGATAAGTTTTAAGCCGTCCTCGAAGGTGAACACGCCCGCGACGCACGCGGCGACGTACTCGCCCACGCTGTGGCCCATCACGCACGCGGGCGTGACGCCCCATGAACGCCAGACTTCGGATAACGCATATTCAATTGCAAACAACGCGGGCTGGGTATACGCCGTTTCATCCAACGGCGAAGTCTCGCCCTCGCGTGGATAGATGATGTCCAACAGTGGCTTGTCAAGCCGCGTGCCCAGTACTTCGTCGCATTCCTGCATGACGCGCCGGAATACCGGGTTGCTTTCATACAATCCACGGCCCATTTGTACAAACTGCGAACCCTGGCCCGTAAATAAAAATGCAACCGGCGTTGAAGCGCCGCGCGGCGCCGTGCCGGCCACCACCGGTTTCGGCGTTTCGCCTTGGGCAATTTCCCGAAGCGCAGCGACTGCGTCCGCCGCGTTCGAGCCAAGTATCGACGCGCGATTCTCGAGTCCCGAGCGGCCAATGTTCGCGGTGTAGCAAAAGTCCGGAAAAGAACCCGGATGCGTGTTCAATTCGTTTGCGTATGAGCCCGCCAACGTTCGCAACGCGGATTCAGTCTTTGCGGACAACGCAAGCACGTGCTGCGGACGGTCTTCATGTGCCGGTTTCTTGTTTGCGGTTTCTGGCGCTTCTTCAAGCACCGCGTGCGCGTTCGCACCGCCGAACCCGAATGAGCTGACGCCGGCGATACGCGGACGCGCTCCCCGCGGCCACGGCTCCTGTTCGACAGCGATTCGCATCGGCGTGCCGTCCAACTGGATCAGCGGGTTCACCTCGCGCACGTGCAGCGTCGCGGGTATCACACCTTTGTCGAGCACCAGCGCGGTCTTAATCAAACCCACAATCCCCGCAGCGGCCTCAAGGTGGCCTATATTTGTTTTCAACGCGCCAAGCACGACCGGCGCATTCGCGTCGCGCGACGGCAACAGCACCGCTTTCAAAGACTCGACTTCAATGGGATCGCCGAGCGACGTGCCCGTGCCGTGTGCTTCGACATATCCCACGTCGGTTGATTGCAGGCCCGCATCGGCCAGTGCGCGGCGAATCACGTCCTGTTGCGCCAACCCGTTCGGAGCGGTAATGCCATTGCTTCGTCCATCGTGGTTGATAGCGGTACCGCGAATCACGGCATAGATCGAATCGCCATCGGCCACCGCGCGGGAAAGGCGTTTCAACACCACGACGCCGCAACCCTCGCCCCGCACATATCCGTCCGCGGTTGCGTCAAAAGTTTTGCAACGTCCGTCCGGCGCCATCATGCGCGCATGCGAAAACACCATGTTCACTTCTGGTGAGAGCAGCACGTTGACTCCGCCCGCGAGCGCGATACTGCTCTCGCCCTTACGCAAACTACCCACGGCCTGATGCACTGCGACCAAGGACGACGAACACGCCGTATCAATCGCAACGCTCGGCCCGCGCAGATCAAGGAAATATGAAATCCGGTTTGCCGCGAGGCTGTGCGCGTTTCCCGTGCCTGCGTAGGCATCAACCAGGGATGGATCGCTCATTTGAAGCTGCGCGTAATCGCTCGAACTGATGCCAACGAACACCGACGTGTCGCTGCCCGCGAGACTCGGCGGCGCGATGCCCGCGTCTTCGAGTGCTTCCCACGCCGCCTCGATCAACAACCGCTGCTGAGGATCCATACGCGCCGCTTCGCGCGGCGGGATTCCGAAAAAATCGGCATCAAACAAATCGACGCGATCGAGAAAACCGCCGCGTTCCGTGTACATTTTTCCGGCCGTGCCGGGGTTGGGATCGTAATAGGCCGCGTTGTCCCAGCGATCCGCGGGCACGGCGCCAATGGCGTCCCGGCCCTCGATCAACATTGACCAAAATTCAGATGGCGATGACGCACCCGGAACCTTAAGGCCAATTCCTATGATTGCAATGGGTTCGTGAACTTCCGCCACGAGCACGTGCGCCGTTGCGCTTCCAGCCAGAGGCGCTCCGCCCGCAAGATGTTCGGCCAGAGCCGCAATCGACGGATGGTCCCACAACAACGTCGGGGACAACGTACGGCCAAGCCAATCTTCCAAATCGCCCGACAGGGTCACCGCGTCGCGCGAGGCGACACCGAGATCATCAAATGCCGCGTTAGGATCGATCTCGCGCGCATCAATGCCCGTCTCTTCCGAAAGGTGGGCGATGATCCAGGCTTGAATCGCTTCTTTACTCTGCAATGGAAACCATCCTAAATTCAGGCCAAGGTGGCCAAATGCCTATCCGACCGCAATGACGTCGAGTGTGTCTTCCAGGTAGCCGCGCTTCGACGCTTGCCGCTGCAACTTTCCGCTACTGGTTTTTGTGATTGAGCGCGGCTGGATCAAACATACTTTATGGACCCGCAAATTGTGTTCCTGCGCGACGGCTTTGCGCACAGCCGTAATGACCGGCTTCGCTTCGTTGTCCCCTTCAGGGATGCCGCCGGCCTCGGCCACGACGACCAGTTTTTCTTCGCCGTTCTCCACAATTGAGAACGCAATGACGCACCCGGGCCGAATGGCGGCGTGACTTTTCTCGACCGCGATTTCGATGTCCTGCGGGTAATGGTTCGCGCCGTCGACAATAATCAGGTCCTTGATTCGACCCGTGACGTACACGACCCCATCGTGAAGGAATCCCAGATCGCCCGTGCGCAAGAACGGCCCTTCGTTGGTGTCCGACAGCCGCGCATTAAAAATTTCATCCGTCGCTTCAGGCTGGTTCCAATAGCCGTTGGCAATTGTCGGCCCCGCGACCCATATTTCGCCGACCGTATCCGGTTTGCACTGAATGCCCGTGTCGCGATCAACTATGATCGTGCGCGTGGTGAGATGCGAGCGGCCGTTGCCCACGAGCGTGCGCGCGCCAGGAGTGTCGCGCGCAACAATGACTACACGATGGTGCTCAAGTTCTTCACCCGAAACCGACAGTGTCCAGTACATTTCGTCCGGTCGCGTGCCGCACACCTTCAACGTGGCTTCGGCAAGACCATAACCGGGTTTGAATAGGCTCGGCGTTATGCCACATTCCTTGAATGCTTCGACAAACCTTTCAAGCGTTTCAGGCCGGATCGGTTCGGACCCGTTTCCCGCAACACTCCATGACGACAGATCAAGGGACGCCTTTTGCGCCGCGGTAACCTTTCGCGAACACAAATCAAACGCGAAATTCGGCGCGCAACTGTACGTCGCCTTGTACTTGGCAATCGCCTGCAACCATCGAACTGGATGCTGCAAGAACGCAAGCGGCGACATCACGTAGCACGGCCACCGCAGATACATGGGATACAACAGACCAAAGATCAGCCCCATGTCGTGGTACGCCGGCAACCACGTCACCAGCCGTCCCCGCGCCATTTCGCTATGCCAGAGATAGCTCAAATCCCAAAGGTTGTAGAGGAGGTTTGCATGCGTGACCATCACGCCTTTCGGGTCCGCCGTGGATCCGGAAGTGTACTGTAGAAACGCGACGCTGTCAGACTTCGAGATTTCGCCGCGCCAACTGTCAGCCTTCTCATCCGGAATGGAGTCCACCGGCATCCAAGTGAACTTTGCGAAGTCCGGGTCCTGCGCGGAAAACATTTCGCACAACGGCATCACGTAATTCGTCGTCAACGCGATATGCGTGTCCGCGTCGTTCGCGATAACTTTTAGTCGCGGAAGGCTCCGGTTTAACCGGCCCGGATCGGGCGGATACACGGGCACCGCCACGACGCCCGCGTATAAGCACCCAAAAAATGCGGCCATATAATCCAGGCCAGGCGGGAAAATCAGCAGCGCTCGGTCGCCCGGGTTGCATTGCTCCAACAGATACGCGGCGATCGCCTTTGCGCGGCGGTCCAACTGCGCATAGGTATACGAAGGGCCTTCAACTTCGCCGTCTTCGAGAAAGACGTAGGCAATCTCGTCCGGATGCGCTTCCGCACGAATGCGCAATACTTCGTCCACGGTGTTGGCATGGATGGGAATACCGGCATTTTGCGCCCGGCTTTCAATTTCACTGGTTTGTGGCGCCCACGCTACGGCTGCCGATGCTGTCGTCATTCGATATACTCCGTACCGATCCTCATTAAGGAGGAAGCCGTCGTCCCTCGGACAGACTCCTGCAAATCCTTAGACTGCGGAATTCGCTGCACGGTTGCGGACTTGTATCACGCGAATCCCTTGGAATCCCTGCTCCGGGCATACGCGCTAACCAACTCCGCTGCATAACGTTAGAGCAAGATTATAGCAAGTCTATCACTCCTTGGCCGCAAAAACAACGAAACGGACTAATATGGTGCGCATGCGGAGCCATTAGACAACTACCGATTGGAGAACTCCTGTGCGCATTCCGGTATATCACGTAGACGCATTCACCACGCAACCATTCAGCGGAAATCCCGCCGCCGTCTGTCCGCTCGAAACATGGCTGGAAGATTCCACACTTCAGGCCATCGCGGCGGAAAACAACCTGTCGGAAACCGCGTTCTTCGTTCCGGAGAATGGCCATTTCCGCTTGCGCTGGTTCACCCCGGCGGTCGAGGTTGACCTTTGCGGACATGCCACGCTGGCGAGTGCATTCGTTTTGTTCAACCATCTGCAATTCAGCGGCGAATCAATACGCTTTCAAACCGCCAGCGGCGAACTGGTCGTCGCGAAGAGTGGAGACAATTTCGAGATGGATTTCCCGAGCCGTCCGCCGGAACCGTGCGCACCACACCCAAATCTCGTTTCGGGACTCGGCGCGCAACCCGGTGTAACCCTCGCGGCGCGCGACTACTTTTGCGTCTTCGACAACGAGGATCAGGTCCGCGCACTTTCCCCGGATTTCGAACTACTGAATGGCCTCGACCGGTTTGCCGTCATCGCCACTGCCCCAGGCAAGGACTGCGATTTCGTGTCCCGCTTTTTCGCGCCCGCCCAAGGCATCAACGAAGACCCGGTGACGGGTTCCGCGCATTGCACGCTAATCCCGTACTGGTCACAACGGCTGAAAAAGAAAACATTGTTCGCCCGCCAAATCTCCGCCCGCACCGGCGAAATCTGGTGCGAAGACCGCGGCGCTCGCGTGTCGATTGCAGGAAACGCCGTGCTATACTCGGAAGGCACGGTTTACGTGTAGCAATCGGTTTTCTGTCTGGAGGTCCGTTGAAATGCCGCGCACACTGGACGATCTGAAAAATGAAGCCCTTCTATTGGATGAATACGACAGATTCCAACTCGTTGCGCATTTACTTGATTCGCTACCCGATACGTCGGGTATCGATCCTGAAATCGATGCTACGTGGGCTGATGAAGTCGAACGTCGTCATAACGACTTCGTTGCGGGATCATCCGTACCCATACCGGCCGAGCTTGTATTCGAGGAAATAGAAATTGGATGGATTAGCGTTCGGAAGTAAACGACATTCCCTACTCACACTCTTGCTTCCTAACTTCCTCGCTTCCTCGCTTCCTGCCTTCCCCCCTTCCTCCCTCGATACAACTGGCCGGAATTCCTATATCCGCGATCGCCAACCGGCCCACATACTCTGCCGCCGCTGGGTTCTGGAATCCCCGTTTCGGGTACTGAAACGTGACCGTGACATCAGCGCGCACACACGCACCACAAATTTCTCCCGTATCCGCGTGAAGCCCCGACGGCAAATCCACTGCGATAGTCCTAACGTCGGGCCAGGCGTCAATCGCCGCGCGCGCGGGTCCGCGCACGTCGCCTTGCATGCCGGTGCCCAACAGCGCATCAATCAAGACATGGCACGACGACAACGCGGTCAGCTCATTCGCCGCTTTCAGTTCAGTCAGGGCGACATCAATTCTGCCGCCCAGCCGCTCGTACACCCGCATGAAGGTCGCGGCATCGCCGCTAATGGACTCAGGTTCAGCAACGAGAACTACGCGCGTGCCGTACCCCGCCAATAAAGCCAGCCGCGCGACGACGAACCCGTCGCCACCGTTGTTCCCCTTCCCGCACACGATGCCCACCGGCCCGGAATCCACCTCGCGAAACACTGCGGCCCCCGCGTTGTTCATCAACACCGCGCCAGGAATGCCGATGTCCTCGATGCAACGCCGGTCCGCCTCGCGCATTTCTTCGACCGTGACGTAACGCACCGGCTCACGATTCAATGTACCACTCACAATCGACTCCTCCAGCTACCTCGCACAAAAGCCCCCGATCGGAATTTAGTATATCCTCGTGCTCTCGATCGTGTTCGGCTCGTGTTCGGCTCGTGCTCGTGCCCGTTACTCGATAATCGGCGTTCGCCACGTACTGCCGTTGTGGCCGGTCTCCGACCGCGCCACTCCCCCCGACCGTAGGGTCTCCATTCACCCAATCCCTCATACTCGTCCTATTTTTTCCTGCTCGTGCTGGTCATCGCAATCGTTGCTCGATAATCCGCGTTCGCACCGCCTCGTTTGCCAAAAGACCAGCATGTCCCGTCGCCAACCAATAGATCGCTTTACACCCCTGCCGCCATTTACAGTAAACAATACAGGGAGTTTTCTATGATCACTCCACCAGTCCGCGCGATCATGAAGTCCATCCAAATATTGGTTCTGGCTGTTGTAGCCGGCGTCGCGGTTTACTTCGTCGCGCGGACCGATGACGCTCCAACTCCAATCAAGCCAGTCGCTTCCAGAAGTGCATCGCCAGCACCAGCCCCGACCCCGCCGGAACTACCGCCACAAGCCGCGCCAACGGTGATGCCCGCGGCCGCGCTACCAGTCGAGGAGCCTACGGCAGCCGAAGAGCTCGACATTGCACCCAAACTTGATGGAACGTGGGAACGTTTCACCATCGCTGATACCGGCGAGGAATTTTCACGTGGACGGCTTCAATTCAAACACGATGGCGCCGTGCTCAATGTAACTGGCGGGAATTCCGATAGCGCAAAAGCAAAGGTTGAAACAGGGCTGCGACTGATCCTCACATTTGAACCCCGGGAAAACATTGCCCGCGTGTTCGAGGGACAACTCAACCCAACGTTGACCGAAGCCATCGGCCAAAGCTGGTTCACGTTCAATGGGGAGTTTTACTCCATGGACGACGGAGGGATGAAACTGATCAGACTCCCGGAAGCGCAAATACTACAAGAACAGGAAGCCATCGATCTGCGAGCGCGGCGCATGTCCGAAGTCACGAAACTCGCGCAGGCATTGTTGGATTTTGCTGCCGCGCATCATGGTTCCTTTCCTGTCTCCTTGAACCAACTCGTGCCTGATTTTCTGGATGATCCATCGATCCTCGACAATCAACCCGGCCGGAAAATCACCTATCTCGCGGCGGGACAGAGAGGCAGTACGGTGAGTCTTCCGAAAGAAGAACTGCTCGGACTGCGAAAGAATCCAACGGCGGAAAACCTCACTGAACTGGAGCGGCGGCTACGGGAAGTCTGGGGCGGAGAGACGCCAGTCTACAAGCCGATCGCGCAGATTGAATTTGAGAATCCGACGCTGGTCCTTCTGGCCACGGACCGAGGCGACGCGCAGCTCCCGCTATCAGGCGAAGAGCGTCCCGCGCAAGGCGTTACCCAGGAGGAATTGCGCAATCAGGAATTCATGAACCTCAAACTGCTTGGACTTGCCCTGAAAATGTTCCAGGGGGAGCACAATGGCTATCTTCCCGCTGGATGGTTCTCCCTATATCCCGAATATCTTGCGGACCCTTACATACTGCATTCGCCTTGGGTCGCAGAGGGAAATCTGTCTTACGACTTGATAACTCCCGCGCGAACCGAACGTGAATTGATCGAGTTCGCCGCAGAGATAGACCCACAGAATGCTCCACTTGTTTGGGACGAAATGCCCTCCTGGAGCCGCTCAAGGCTGGCCAGCGACGTGCCGGTTGCGGTTTCACGCGAATTGCTGCCGGCAATGCCAGAACACCAGCCCGCGCGGGGGGTAGTTTTTCTCGACGGGCATGTTGAATCAGTCACATTAAGTCGATGGGACCTGGAAATCACACCGTACATTCAATAAAACCGCGCTGCATAGCGCCGAATTCATCGGTTTTGGCGCGGCAGGTTCAACTCCAAACTTATCCCCGTCAATCGCTGCGTTCAGGCAATACCTAGACTCACGCGGCCGCATCGTGCAGCAACATATAGCCGCGACGGTTGACGATTGGTTACCCCCGGTTTACACTTCCGCCATGCGCAACGACACCCTGATTCTTCTGCCTGCCTTTAACGAGGAATCCAACATTGGCCGTGTCATAGCGCTCGTGCACGATGCCCTCCCAAATACCACAATAGTTGTAATCGATGACGGCTCACGCGACGCGACCGTGGACCGCGCGCTTGAAGCAGGCGCAATCGTCCTGTCGCTGCCCTACAATCTCGGTTACGGCGTGGCATTGCAGACGGGATACAAGTACGCGTTGCGCGCGGGTTTCCAATACGTAGTGCAGCTTGATGCAGACGGACAACATAATCCCGCCTGCATGCCGCGGTTGCTCGAATACGTCCGTGACGGCAAAAGTGATTTGTGCATCGGGTCGCGATTTCTCGAAGGTGGCACTTACGCGATACCGCTTGCGCGGCGCGCGGGAATGTTTGTGTTCCGCCGGCTCGCGTCGTTGTTGCTTGGCCAAACCATCACTGATCCGACGAGCGGCTTTCAGGCCATGAACCGGCGCGTACTCGAGTTGTATGCGCACGACTCTTATCCCGTTGATTATCCCGACGTGGATGTCATCGTGATGCTGCACCGGCATGGCGTGCGGATCGCGGAATTGCCGGTGACAATGTTTCCAAGCGCTGGTAAATCTATGCACGCGGGGTTGCGCCCGTTGTATTACCTGTTCCGGATGGGGTTGGATATTCCGCTGAATCTCATACGGCGCGGAGACGGCTGATACCAAAAATCCGGCTGATCGGACTGATCCGACAGATCGTCAAACACACCACGGAGCCTACAGTGGACATTCGACAAAAAATACTCGCGGCAGTTTTCGGTATCACGTTGTTGGCGTTTATCATCGAATTGGTTCGGCGCAGAAAACTGCGTGTGGAATACTCGTGGCTGTGGATTTGCGCGGGCCTTGCGATTGTCGTTGTGGGGCTCAACTACGCGCTTCTGGAATGGATCACCAAACTCATTGGGGCGGGTTGGACATCATCAACGCTGTTTTTCTTCGGGATATTCTTTGTTGTGACGTTGTGTTTGCAGTTTAGCGTCAAGATTTCGCGGTTGGAAACGGAAGTGAAGAATCTGGCGCAGGAATTGTCCTTGCGAGAACCCAAGATGCCGAAGGGTAATCTGTAATGACAGTCAGTCAGTTTTCCCCCAGCGTTAGCGCCGCGCATCACGTCGTAACCCTGGGCTGCGCGCCACAACCCCCTCTGGGATTAAACATGGATTTTGGTAGACGCCTAAAAACGCATGCATGAGATCACCGCCGGAGATTCCTTCCGAAGCGGTGTGAATGGCGTTGTGGGCAGTTTGTTGGTCATAAACAGCCAAAGCGGTGTCTGCGCTACCCGCTCCGCCACCGCAGTCCAAATAGTCCATCTCCCAGCGAGGTCCTTCTCCCAAAACCACGTCCTAACAAGTAGCCCATTTGGACTGCGGCGGCCCCCAAGGCGCCGCTTTGGCTGTCTATCACAGTTGGTCTACCCTTACCCTGCACGCACGACGCCCTCTCCCATAAACAGCCAAAGCGGTGTTTGCGCTACCCGCTCCGCCACCGCAGTCCAAATAGTCCTTCTCCCAAAGTGGTCCTTCTCCCAAAACGACGTTATAGGAAGAAGCCTGTTGGGACTGCGGCGGCCCTCAAGGCGTCGCTATGGATGCCTCCAATACATTGATTATCTGCAACAAATTTCCAATGGCCCCGTGTTTGGCCGGAATGGTTTCCCTGCGCGAGACTAACACGCCTTTAAGCCCGGCGCGTTGCGCGGCCATTAAATCTTCCTCGACTGAATCACCCACATGCAGCACATCGCTGGCTGGAAACCCCAATCTGCGAACTGCCTGCGCAAAAATTTCGGCATCGGGTTTGCTGACGCCCACTTCGGCGGAAGTCAGGATGAATCGGAAGCGTTCCGCGATTCCCATCGCGCGCAACAATCGCGGAAGACGTGAATCCCAATTGGAAACGATAGAAAACGGTACCCTTCTCGCGTCAAGCGCATCCAACGCGGGAATGACATCGTCATACAGCCGCCAACAGCCGGGCTGTTCGAATCTTTCGTATAGCGCGTCGAAAAAAAGTTCGAATTGCTCGCCAAATTGATCCAACACGCCGGCTTCGCCAAAAACCTGCCGGACAAGATTTCGCCACCACTCACGCTCAACCGATTCGGAGGTGTGGAACGGCGACGCGCCGTCTGGTGGCCGGAGACTCCCCCACGCGCTTTTGAACGCATCATTCAATGCATGCGCGGATACGTTGACACCCATCAACGCAGCTTCGGAGGCGTAGACATCGCCTACGGAAGGATGAATATGCAACAAGGTGCCGGCGGCATCGAATAGCACGGCTCGAATCATGGAATTCAGACAGGAGCGAGCGGACGATGTGGTTCCGCGGGAAGCTCAACGCGAATTGAATCGCCGCGGCGGATTTCCCCATCTGCGCGCACAACGCCCATAATCCCCGCCTTTCGAATGAGGTCCCCGTTTTTTGCGCGGCGCACTGTCGCGACCATGAGCCCGTCATATAGTCCATCAAGCTGCGAGCAGGGATTGCGCAAGCCGGTAATCTCGACAACGGCGGAATCACCAATGCGCAATTTTGTTCCGACCGGCAGCGCCAGCAAATCAATCCCGCGCGTGGTGATGTTCTCCCCCATTTGCCCCGGAAGAATTTCGAAACCCTTTTTCCTTAATTCGTCGTGCAGCTCGCTATGAATCAAATGCACCTGGCGCAAGTTTGGTTGGCTTGGATCACGCGCGACGCGCGAACGATGCTTGACCGTCTCGCCGCAATGCGCGTCGCCTTCGACACCGAGGCCAGTCATGAGACGAATGCTTGGCTGGTTTTGTTTGCTGATGCAATGCGCCGCGTTCAAGCTCACGGATACGATTACAGGGTGGGTAGAAAAATCTATAGGTTGTCCAGCGTAACGCCCTCGTTTTTCCGCCGCGTCCCGATGTCCTTTGCGCAGGCTGCGGTTCAATGGAGCATTGCTCTTGATTTCAAGCATCTCGGATTCGTCGGCATACTCGTTTTCTTCGGTAGAATACATGCTACCCGCCGACCTCGGGCCGATCAATAATCCCCGCCGCCAGCACGGTGTCCCCGTCGTAGAGCACCGCCCATTGCCCAGGAGAGACAGCGCGTTGCGGGACGTGGAACGCGACGGAAAAACCATCCGCGCCTGGCGTCACCGTACATGGAATGGGCGCGCTCTTGTACCGAATCTGCACGAAGCAATCGAAGGGATCAGTTTGCGGCGGAAGCGCGCACCAACTCACCTGACTTGCTGCCAATCCGCCCACGGTTGCTTCATCATCATGCCCGACGACCAATGCGTTGCGCTGCATGTCGAGTTTCACGACGTAATACGGCTTGGCCGCGGCAATGCCGAGGCCCTTTCGCTGACCCACGGTATAGTTCACCAAGCCGGAATGATGGCCAACCAGTTCTCCCTGCAAGTTCACGATGGGGCCCGCGGTGGGAGCCTGCACGCGCGTCGCCAGAAACCGGCGATAATCGTCGCCCGGCACAAAGCAAATTTCCATGCTCTCCGGTTTGTCCGCGGTAACGAGACCCAACGATCGCGCAATTGTGCGCGTCTGCTCCTTCGACATTTCGCCCAAGGGGAACATTGCGCGTTCGAGTTGCGCCTGGCCCAAACCGGAAAGCGTGTAACTTTGGTCCTTGTTCTTGTCCACGGGGCGAAGCAGCGCGACACGATCGCCGCGCCGCTCAAGCCGTGCGTAATGTCCCGTGGCGATTGCGTCCGCTTCAATGGCGAGCGCCTTCTCGTACAGCGCGCCAAACTTCACGCGCTGATTACACCGCGAGCACGGGTTCGGCGTGCGGCCCGCGAGGTATTCGCCGATGAAGTCCTGAATGACCTCCTGCTCGAACCGCTGCACGTAATTGATAACGTAGTGCGGAATGCCCAGTTTGTCGGCGACCCGGCGCGCATCCTGTGCGGCATCCAGTGTGCAACAGGCTTTGTCCGACACCTCACGGCCTTCGCCGGACGCAACGCGCATGGTCATGCCCACGACGTCGTAGCCCTGCTCGACGAGCAAGGCCGCGGCGACAGAGCTGTCCACTCCGCCGGACATCGCGACAAGCACGCGGCGCTGGGACTTTGAATTTGTTTGTTTTGAATTTGTCATAGCACAAAAAAATAGGACGGCCATCGTTGGCCGCCCCCATATTTTACACGATTTTGAGAAATGATTACGTGCGCTGCGAGGGCTCCTGGGGCGGCGTCTGCGGCTGGCGCTGTGGCGCGGCCTGTTGCACGCCATCTTCGGTGACGCGTTGCGGGGCCGTAGCGTTGGGCGGCTTCATCGTACACTTGCCTTCGAAAAGGACGCCTTCGGCAATGCTCACGCGCGGCGCGACGATGTCGCCGAGCAGCTTGCCGTTCGTCGCGATCTCGAGGCGGTCCTGCGCGAAGATATTGCCTTCCACTTCTCCTGCAATCGTCACCTGGCCGGCATACAGATCGGCCTTCACTCGCCCAGTTTCCTGAACGACAATCGAATCCTCACTGTGGATTCGGCCAGACACCACGCCCTCGACGCGGATAGTGCCCTTCGACTTGATTTCGCCGATGATTGTTGTGCCTTGCCCAATGACTGTTACCACTTTGGTATCACCGTATACTCGTTTTTTTGCTGCGTCTAACATGCCTGCTTCTTATTCGACAAGGTAGCGTTCAGGGTCCACCGACTTGCCGTTGATTCGAACTTCGTAATGTAAATGCGCGCCCGTGCTGCGTCCCGTGCTGCCGAGCTTTCCAACTTCCGTGCCCTTCTCGACGAGTTCGCCAACTGATACCGTCGTTTTCTGCATATGTCCGTATACCGTGACCATACCCGCCCCAAGATCGATGCGGACATGGTTCCCAAGGTACTTGTCCCAGCCCGAGGATATAACGGTCCCCTTGCCCGTTGCAATAATCGAAGTGCCATACGGCGCGCCGATATCGAGCCCGTCATGGAAACTAAGGTCCCGTGTGAATGGGTCCTTGCGGTGTCCAAACCGTGATGTGACTATTGATCGTTTCGTGCGGGAGACCGGCCAAATGCCCGGCGTGCGATCAATTTCTTCTTTCTTGGCCTGGCTTGCCGCGAGGTACAACTCGTTGTATTCCCGCAGGCTCTCCGTGCGGATGTTGATTTCCTGAACGATGAGGTCCGCGCTCGGATTCGCCAGCCCATCGATCACCGATGGTGGCCGTACCAGCGCATCATTTGCCAATGGCGCGTCGTCCCCCGGATCGGACCCGGGAGGTCCACCTTTTCCACCCTGTTCCGCGCTGACATTCTCAACAAATTCCGCCGGGGTCTTCGTGCGCGGCGGTAACCCGTTGTTCTTGCGGAAGTTCTTCTCGACGTCATAGAGCTCGCTTAGCTCGCTGGTAATCGCGACCATGCGCCCTTCGTATTCCTCGCGCACTTTTTGCTCTATGGTCAGGCGTTCGTCATCGGCTAAAATTGCCGTGGGGTGCTGCGTTAGCGGGGCCGCCATCGCTCCAAGCGCGCGTTTCTCGCGTTCGAGCCGCTCCACGTCCTTGCTTGCGATTCGGGCGGATTGATAGGTGTAGGCTGCGGTAAACGCCAGTACGGCAAACGCCGATACCAAGACGTATAACTGCATCGAGTAAAGATTCAGGCTTCTGGTATTCCCCTGCCCATGGGGAATGAGCATAACCGTCCAGCGCTTCATTAAAAGTGCTCCGAGCTCATCACAACAACGCAGGGGACAAGGGCCACACAGCATTCCGTTACAGTCAAATGGCTAATCCCGCTGTCTGTAATCCCCGAATACCACCCTAGGGATTCCCACCAAGTTTGCGGAGTATAGCACGGGGTAGGGGTGAAGTCAAACGAAAATACGCGAATACATTCATAAAGTGCTGATTCTGTTCATTTTACGCAAACGGCCGGGTCGTGTAGAATCACAAAATCCAATCAAACCCGCACTGCGCCGGCCACGACGTCTTTGACGATAAACATCCCTATGAAGTCCTCGGGCTTTTTCGATGCATGGTCCTTTTGATTGAATACCTTGACAAGCGACTCGTAATCTTCCTGGTGCTCAGTGTCCTGCATATATAGTTCATATAGTGGCTTTACCGGCGTTGAACCGTCCCGGTGCCGTGGACACCCTACGTCATCGTGCAACGTGAACCCTTTGAAAGTTCCATCGCGGAACTCTGTTACTTTGAACGGATACAACCGGCAAAGGATCGGGCGCGATTCGTAAATCGTGCAGAACTTCGTCTTCTTGTCGAGGAAGTGGCAGCCATGGTCGTAGCGGCGCAGCGCCATCATATAGCGCTGGTCGCCGACGTATAACCAAGTCGGATCAAATTCGTCGACTTCGTCAATGTCTTCAGGAGTGACGAAGTCGAGAAACTTGTACGGGTCTTGACCCGTATCCCGCGCAATACGGATTACGTCCCACGGCGTCGGAAGGCAAATCACTTCCGTACAGCAATGGTTGCAGTGATGACAACTAAATTGAACCGTGTGGCGCCCCATGGGCAGGTACTTTACTCGAACAAAGAGTCTACGTGCAACTTAATTGGCGTCAAAGACGAACGGTTTGCGATAGATGCGTTTGATGTATTGGTCGGCCTCAGGGGCATTCGTGGCCTTCAGTTTCACTGCATCCCATTCAAGCTTCTTACCGGTTCGATAGGCCACGTTGCCCAAGTGGTTGGCCTCCGTGAGCCAACCCGCATACTCGAAATTACACGTCGTCGGCTCGCCAGTCTTGCAGGCGTGGAGCCATTCCTTGTGATGTCCCAATGACGCGGGAATCGTCTGCGGTGGTGGCGTGAATCCCTTGAATTGGTCTTCGGGCAGCAGCGCGTATTTGCTGTAGTCGGAAAGCAGCATTCCTTTGTCACCGACGAAAAGCACGCCATCGTCCCATTTTGGAATTGTGCCATCGGTCCAACGCGCGGGCTTTTCTTTGCCTTGATACCAGGTCAGTTTGAGGGCAGGCATGTCACCGCGCGCGCCATACTCATATGCGGCCCACATGGAAGCGGGCGCGATGTCCGGGTGGACAGCGGGTCCGCCTGCGTCGACAGTAACTGGATGTTTAAGATTCAGCGCCCAAAAAGGCAGATCATTCCAATGGCTGCCCAAGTCGGACATGGTTCCGTTGCCCCACTCCCACCAGCGATACCATTTGGGTCCCGGAAAGTACACGTTGCTGAACGGCCGCTCGGGGGCGGGTCCCAACCAAAGATCCCAATCAAGCCCTTCGGGAACCGGATCGGCCGTGCTGGGCCGTTCGTTGGTGAACACGATATCCTGCGCGGCTTTGGATTCCTCCTCCGTCGCCTGCCATCCCCACGTGCGGGAAACCCAAACATGGACTTCGCGCACGGGGCCGATGGCGCCAGACTGAATCAACTCGACCACGCGACGGTAGTTGTCGCCCGCGTGAATCTGCGTCCCCATTTGCGTCGCGACCTTCACCTTCCCCGCGGCCTCGCGAATGATGCGGGCTTCCCAGATATTGTGGGTAAGCGGTTTTTCACAATACACGTGTTTGCCCTCGTGCAACGCGGGCAACGTCGCAAACGCGTGGGTATGTTCGCTGGTGCTGACGACGACCGCGTCGAACAGATCAGGTTTGTCGTACAGTTTGCGAAAATCGGTGAACTTGGCGGCCTTCGGAAATTTCGCCGCGGCGCTGTCGAGATTGTTTCCGTTTACGTCGCAAAGGGCCACGATGTTCTCGGACGAGACTTCCTGGAGGTTACTGCCACCACGTCCGCCGCAGCCGATGACCGCAATGTTCAGGAGGCTGTTTAGGTTCTGTCCCCGTACAATGGCGGGCGCGCCCAACGCTGCGCCCGCGGCAATGACGGACGAACGAAGAAATGACCGCCGCGTAGTGGAATTGTTCGTAGCCGTGGCATTCGATTCGTGTGTGCTCATGATGTGTAATGTCCTTTCCGAATGAGACTGCGCAAGCCTTGATAATGTAAGTCGCGCCAGTCTAATGCGGCAACCGCTCCAATACAATTACGTATGCAGGCAAGGCCGGCAAAACCGGTTCCTCCGTTCCAGGTTGAAAATGACGCCTTCATATAGCCGCCTCCATTGGGCAGCTACACTAAAGGGACATTTCTAGCGAGTTAACAAGGGAGACATCATCAAAGAGTCGCGACACTATCGAAACAATAACTATCGCGGAATCGAATTGCGCGCGAAAGAGCGTGCGCCGGCGGTTACTGGTAAACGCAGTAATTCGGAAGTTCCGGCAAAACGCTGCCAAAAGTCTCCGCCCCAACACGCGTCGCGGGAAAAAAGTTTGACGAGTTATAAAAGCTGTACTTCACAAATTCCACGTGACCGTCAAAATGGAGGACGTTCACCCCCGCGGGGTTGTGCGTGAACTCATCCTCTCCGAGTGGCACCCGGTCCCACATGAGCGGAATATCGCCATCGCCCACCAAACCCGTCACCCGAGTTGAATCTGGCCAGACCGGTACGTGGACCTCGACCGAGTTACCCGTGATGACCTTCATCGGATCGAGCATATATGCGTTGAACAACCCTTGCGCCTGTTCATCGCTGTAAATAAGGTAGCCGGTGTAGATGTAAAACAGCGAGGAAACGCAGCTCGCGTCGGCGCTGCTTTTATTACGCGACGAATCGAAAACTTCGGGTCTGCTGAACGGGCTGTCCGGGCAGATCAGAATATGTACGTCAGTCAGATATTCCGGAATTACGGCTCCGGTATCGAACATCCAATTGTCGATGATTGGACTCAAAGGCGGGAAGTAATCCTTATTCTCCGAAGAGTACATTTTGAAGACAATTCCCATCTGCTTCAGGTTGTTCTGGCACGAAGCCCTATGCGCCGCCTCGCGCGCGCGTGTCAGCAGCGGCACGCACACCAGCAGCGCGACAAGCATAATGCCGAACAAAGCAACAAATTCCACGGTGCGCATTCTGCGCCATGCGTTGTTGAACATGGCTAACGCACTTCCGGCGCCGGCTGAACCAAGAGGAATTGTGAGCGCGCCCTCGCAGCAAACAGCACCAACACAAACGAGCCCGCAATTGTTACCGTCGCTTCCAGTAGTGAGACGCCGTCGACATACACCGCGCAGGCAACTGTTCCAATTCCAACTGCAAGTACGGTTGCAGCGCGCCTGCCGAATCTCTTGCGGTACGCGCTGGTCACAGCGAGCCTGGCCAGGGTCACGCCCAGTAACAACGCGAACCCCAAGACTGTATATCGAAGCGTCAACGGAATCGCGCGTGGCAGCGTCGTCAACGACAGCGACAGCGGTTTGCCCTGTTCTGCCAAAATCGTGCCGAACCTGTAGGAGTAACCCGCTTCCGGCAATGAAATCGACACCGGTAGCACGCCTGCGATTGATGACGACGCCTTACCCGCCCCGGTCTGCTCGGGACTGAGCTTCTGGCCCGAATATCGATCAACATTTCCTTCTGAGGTTGCGATCGGGCTATTGATATCCGTGATCAAAAAGCGCTGCACGCCTTCCCGCAATCGATGCAGTCTCTCCTGACGTGTCGTGGACACCGGACGCACTTGCTCGCGCGCCGATTCCAAAATTCCGCCCGACGCGACATCAATCCGCTCTAAATCACCCGTCGCGCGGTACAAAGGTCGCTGTTCCGGCAGTTGCACTTCCCATTCCACCGAATTTGCGAAAATGTCCGTTGCCGGTGCTGAAAGGTTTGTGGTGCTCCACAATCCCTTCGGTGCGGCGATGCGTTCCATATACAACAAATGCACAGGAAAACTGCCCAACCGGCGATCAACCTCGACCGACTTCGACAGTGGGATCAAAATTTCGCCCGTTGTCGCGTCGCGCGCGGGTTTCACAACGCGATCACCCACGAGCGCGGACCAAATCTCCGCTTTCTCGTCAACGCGCACCCGCAAAAACTGACGCACGCTGTTGCGCACTTCGTATGACGCGCGCGTGACCGCCATACCATCTTCGGTGACGAGTGTCGTGATGCTGGCATATTCAATTGTTGAATCCGGCACGGCGACATCCTCCAACCGCCGCACATCAACGGCGAGCAGCCGTTCGCCCTCGCCATGCCGGAACGCCAGCAATACCGGCGTGGGCGACATCGCGCGTAATTCCACCGGCAACTCCGCCGCGTCGAGCCGCGTGAGCCCTTCGATCGTCGCGGCGGGACTTACCTCGACATTGCCGCGCGCCGAAATCCCCACGTATCCCGTCTCGCGCACGACATCTGAAACGCGCGCGATGGGAACGTCCACAAGTTCACCCGAGAATGGACGCTCATACGAAATGATGACGTCGTAGCTGTCGCTAATCTGATGATTTGTCTTAATTTGGATGCGCTGTTTGCCATCGGCGTCTTGCCGTGACCACGCCGACCCTTGCCCCGCCACGTCCAGCACGTTCACGTCGCCCGGCAAGTCCACAGCGAAACTGTCCACCGCGCCGCGCAGCAACTGAAACCGCAACTGCGTCGCACACGACACATAGGTTTCCGCAAGCGAGACAAGCGTCCACGACGTACACGCCACGCGTGGCTCAATGAACGTCGCCGTCGCGGGCAATTTCGCGGGCAGGGTCCAACTCACCGCCAATTTTTGCGTCTTGGGAAAGGCCAGTTCCGCTTCGACGCCGGATTCCGTCGCCCTCAGTTCCGTATTGCTCGCGGCCGAGGCCTGTACGCGCGCGTCTTTCACCGGCACGCGCAACATCATCCGCGTGACCGCGCTTTCCTGGCAGGGAAACTCGAAACTAACGACCCCTTCGTTTTCGGCAGTCGTTACGTAGAACGTCATGGTCACGGTGTGTTCGCCCGACCCCTGATGCAACAGCGTCAACCGCCCTTGCTCATCTGGCGTCAGGTTGGCTGGCGCATCGTCGAACGTGACTTCCGTCACTGCAACGCCATCGCCGATCAGCGGGATGCGCACCCATTCCACTGGTTCCCAAATCTGCACGTGAAACCGCGCTGTAATTTTCACGCTCGCGTTGTCTGCGCGCGCCTCGGCCGCGTAGTCCGCCTCAACGACAGACCACTGGACCGGTGGTTTCGGAACGACTGCCGCCGTCTCCGCTTCCGCGGTTTCGAGCGCGTCCCACATCGCGCGAAATTCGGACCACGGCATTTGCATCGTCGCTTGCGGCATTGCAGGCAGCACGCTCGGCTCTTGTGCATCAGCACTAACATATGCGCAGCAAAATCCAAGTAAAGTAACTGCGGTGACGCGTCGCATCGGAGGGCCCTCCCGGCTGTCGTTCCGGCGGGCTGTGTGTCCGCCGGCGTAGCTCAATACGCCGTCGGAGGAGAAAGGTTCATTCTACAATTGGCGGAAAATTTTCAGCGTCCACATGGCCGTCCATATATAAAGTGAGGCCCGACCGGTTATCCAGCGGCGATGTAGTGAACAGGATCGGCACATCTGATCGCGAGGCAGACGTGCGCGTCGGATCGTTAATATCGGTGATCAGGAACCGCTCGACACCCTCCCGAAGCCTGACGAATCGTTTCCCGTCAACCTGAATGTCACTATCCAGTTGTGCGTTACCCACGCTTCTTCGCGCATCGGCAAGTTTCGTGAATTCGGAGGGGTCCTTAATCATCCAACCCGTGTACGTATAACTCCGTGCCGCAATGCGCGTCATCGCTTCCCAATCAATAGGCTCTTTTGCCGCGAAAGCATTCAATTGTTCCACCATTTCTTCCGCATCCGGGAGGGATGGGTTCACCAAAACGGAAAGATCCGTTAAATACTTTGGGTATACAGCACGCAGATCGAACATCCACACGTCCACATACGACGCAATCGGGGGATACATGTCTCTTGATTCACTTGCGTACATCTTGAAGACGATCCCCAACTGCTTAAGATTATTCGCGTTGCTCGCGCGTCGCGCCGCCTCCCGGGCACGCGAAAGCCACGGCAAAGCTACCGCGCCAATTACTGCGACAACACACGCTGTTGCGATTACGGCGATCCACTGCCGCCGCGCATACAGCGCCCGCGGAACCGCGCGATCACCTTCCATCGCGGCGGCAACGACCGATGCGGCAAGCCCCGGCGGCGGCTCGTCATGCGGCAAACCATCCAACAGTGCTATTGCCTGTCGCTCCGATTCCAACGCCACCCGCCATTCATCGGATTGCGCAATCAGCCGCTCTACTTCCGCGTGATCTCCCTGCGACAAAGTCCCGAGCAAATACCCGCGAAGCAGGCGAAGGGCTTTAGCATCCCGCGGCGTCATGGCAGAAAGTCCTTCATCTCGTCCATTAAGAAAGTAACCGCCTTGTTCATCCGTGACTTCACCGTACCCACCGGAATAAACAACGCACGCGCGATTTCACCATAGGGCATGTCCTGATACCGCGCCATCAGAAACACCGTCTGCTGTTTCACCGGCAACTTCCGTATAGCCGTGCGCAAGCGCTGCTCTACTTCGTTAGCACGCGCGATCGCGTCCGGTTTGGGATGCACATCCGCGAGCGTCTCCGCAAACGATTGCGAACCCGCAACACCCGACACAGGCGCGTCGAACGACGCATTCCGCCGGCGACGGCGCGCGCGCAACCGGTCCCGGCACAGGTTTGTCGCAATCCGGTACACCCACGGCCGAACCAATGCGCCCCGCCGGTATCGCGCGCGATGTTGATAAACCCGCAAAAACGCCTCCTGAAACACGTCCTGCGCCTCGACGCGATCCTCCAACAAGCGACACGCATAGTTGA
The DNA here is from genome assembly GCA_034408725.1 of Candidatus Hydrogenedentota bacterium. Taxonomy (GTDB): domain Bacteria; phylum Hydrogenedentota; class Hydrogenedentia; order Hydrogenedentales; family SLHB01; genus JABWCD01. The sequence goes on along the minus strand of JAWXCN010000032.1, from coordinate 18,138 downwards.
ACAACGGCGACTCATACCGCCGCACCAGCCGATCGAATGCGCCCGGCGCGTCGTCGCATACCGCCGCCATCAACGCCTCGTCGCTCTCCGTCGCATCATTCTCACGTGTAGAATACGTCATACCCACCCGCGCGGTTCAGTTTTTGCAATGCTGCGTCGCATCATAACCTACGGTTGCCTCGGTTGATTCGTCCACTACGTCCACGAAGTCCACTTTGTCCACGACCGCTCCGATAGACCCGGCAGACACGTAAAACACAGCGTAAGCCTGCAATGCTTGACACAATTAAGACCATACTGCGCATTTCCATCAATACCCCTTGAATTAATTTCCAGCCAACCCGGACATTGGTGCAACGCAGTAGGTGAAATAGTAAGTAGGTAGAACCGTGCTGTCGCTTGGGTATCAGCACGATCTCGCTCCCGCTTGCAACGTCCAAACATGGGATTGGCAATGGGTTTCCCACCTTTGGTATACTCCCGCCCACTCGCGGCAGTCTATACATGTCACGGGAATACTACGCCGAAATGGAGGTGATGCGGAATGGCGAACAACGTCGCGGAGATGGTGAAAAAGATCGTAGTCGAAAAGCTGGATCGCAAGCCCGAGGAAGTGACGCTTGAAGCGCGCTTTATTGACGACCTGGGAGCGGACTCGCTCGATCTCACCGAATTGTTGATGGCCCTCGAGGAGGAATACAACATCGAGATCGACGACGAAGCAAATGAAATCCAGACCGTCGGCGACGCGGTCAAGTATATCGAGACGAAGCTTCAATAGGATTCTTCCGCGCCGGATATTTGGCGCGTTGGTATACGCACTTTGCTCGACGCACCCAGCCCGTGGCACAATCGCCGCCGGCTGGGTGTTTCGTTTTATCAGGAAATGTCATGCAAACCACTGTTGTCGTTACGGGAATGGGAGTCGTGTCGCCGGCGGGCAATGATGTCCCAACATTTTGGAAAAATATCTGCGAGGGCACGTCGTGCGTGAACACAATTACCCGCTGGGATCCCGCCGCGTTGCCGACGCAGATCGCCGGCCTCGCGCCTCCGGTCGAGTTGGCCGGCATGTCAGCCAAGGACCTGCGACGGCGCGACCTGTATGCAATCTATGCGATGTACGCGTCGGAACAGGCATGGAACAATTCCGGGTTGGATATCAACGCCGAGAATCCGGAACGTTGCGGCACAATCGTAGGCAGCGGTATCGGGGGAATCCAAACACTGGAAGAGAGTCACGAAAAGTTCATGAGCGGCGGCTATCGCGCGCTGTCCCCGCTAACGATTCCAAAATTGATCGCCAACATCGGCGCGGGCGAAGTCGCCATCCGGCTTGGATTGCGCGGGCCAAACAAATCCATTGTGACTGCGTGCGCGACAGGCGCACAAAGCATCAGCGAAGCCGCGCGGACGATTCAATCCGGCATTACGGACGTAATGGTCTGCGGCGGAGCGGAAGCATCGATTACGCCCTTTGCCATGGCAGGCTTTTGCGCGATGAAGGCCATGTCGCGCAACAACCAGGACCCGAAACATGCAAGCCGGCCATTTGATTTGAATCGCGACGGGTTCATCATGGGGGAAGGCGCGGGCGTGCTTGTACTCGAATCGGAAGAGCACGCGCGCAAGCGGGGCGCGAATATCCTCGGCGTGATCGCGGGTTCCGGCGAAACGTGCGACGCCTATCACATTACCGCGCCCCGGCCGGACGGGTCCGGGGCCGCGGGGGCAATGCGCGCTGCGCTGGCCGATGCGAAAATTGACGCATCCGAAGTAGGCTATTTCAACGCGCACGGGACCAGCACGAAACACAATGACGCGAGCGAATCGCTTGCGCTGCGCACGATTTTTGGCGAGGAAATGCCTCCCGTGAGCTCGACAAAATCCATGATCGGGCATCTGCTCGGCGCCGCCGGGGCCGTCGAAGCAATTATCTGCCTGCTTGCGATCGAGCATGGCGTACTTCCCCCGAACATCAACTACGCAACGCCTGACCCCGAGTGCATGGTGAATCTCATTGCAAACGAGGCCCGCGAAGCGAAGGTTGCAATCGCAATGTCCAATTCGCTAGGGTTTGGCGGGCACAACGCATCACTCTTGTTTAGGCAATATGACGGTATCCGCTGAGCGCGAAATCGAGTTACGTTCGCTGACCACACGCCTGGAACTGGGCCTGGAAAGTATTGAACTGCTTGACCGCGCATTAACGCATGCGTCAATTCAGTCCGAACAGAGCGGCCCCTCGTACGATTATGAATCTTTGGAATTTCTGGGAGACGCGGCGTTGAGCCTGGCAGTTGCGCATTATCTGTTCGCGCACGCGCCGGACCGGTCACCGGGTGAGTACAGCAGGATGCGCGCGAGCCTGGTTAATCAACAATGCCTCGCGCAAGTCGCGGAGCGGCTCCAGATCGCTCCCGTGATTCGTTTGGGGAAGGGCGAGGAAATGTCCGGGGGGCGAAACCGGTCCGCTTTGCTGGCGGATTGTCTGGAAGCACTCATTGGGACGGTTTACGTCGAAAGAGGTTGGGATGCCACGCACCGGCTGGTCGTGAGTGTATTTCGCGCCGAACTCGAACACGCGACGCGCACGGACACGGGCTGGGACCATAAATCCCGTTTGCAACACTATTGCCAGGCTGAAAAGATTCCGCTGCCTCGATTCGAATTGGTTCGGTCGGACGGCCCTGACCATCAAAAACTTTTCGAGGTGGAAGTCATCCTTCGGGGAGTTGCTGCCGGTAGGGGTTCAGGGTTGAACAAGAAGGAGGCAGAGCAGAACGCCGCACGTGCTGCGTTAACTCGAGAGGGCGTCATTCGCTCGTAGTGGGCTGAATGGCCGGTAGTCGAATCATCAAGGGCCGTGAGGGAGCTTTGCATGGACATCGGATTTCTGGATATCACGGGTATTACAAGCCTTTGCTCGTTGCTCTTTGTGGCGTACCTGGCGAGCTATGTGCTCTCCAAGCCGCAAGGCACCGAGAAAATGGCCGACATCTCGGCGCTCATTCAAAAAGGCGCGGGGGCCTTCTTGCGCCGTGAGTACCAATATGTTCTCGGCACTGTCCTCGTGCTTGGAATCTTCATCTGGATCGTCGGCGAAAGCCGCCCCGATCTTCCGTTGGGAAAGAGAACGACATTCGCTTTCTGGACCGGCGCGCTTGCAAGCACGCTCGCAGGCTTTCTCGGAATGTACATCGCCACCCGCTCGAACGCTCGCACCTGTGAAGCAGCGCGCACCGGCGGCGTAAAGGCGGCTTTGGACATTGCGCTCAGCGGCGGCGCCGTGATGGGCATGGGCGTTGTCGGAATCAGCCTTCTTGGGCTCATTATCGTGTACTGGTACTTTAACGGCGAGTCGCAAATAGTCAATGGCTATGCCATGGGCGCGTCCCTCGTGGCCCTGTTCGCGCGCTCCGGTGGCGGCATTTACACCAAAGGCGCCGATATGGGCGCGGACCTCGTTGGAAAAGTGGAAGCTGGAATTCCGGAAGATGATCCGCGAAACCCCGCTGTAATTGCCGATAACGTCGGTGATAACGTCGGCGATGTTGCGGGCCTCGGCGCGGACTTGCTCGAATCTTACGTGGCCTCAATCATTGCCGCGCTGGCCATTGCGGCCACAATGACTACCGCCCCGGAATACGTGCGCGCATTCCCATTCATCGTTGCGTCAGTGGGCGCCGTTTCGTCAATTATCGGCATTATGTACACAAAGATTTTCGCATCAAGCAATCCACGAAAAGCTCTCATGTTCGGCACTTACGTCGCAGCGCTCCTGACTCTCGCGGGGATCACCGCTTATGCGCACTTCTATGGTCAGGCTTTCACGCTCGCCGGTGTAACCTATGGACAATATGGCCCCCTGTTTGCCTGCATGTTAGGCATTGGTGCGGGAACCATAGTCGGGTTCGTGAGCGAATACTTCACCTCCAGCGATTACAAACCCGTCAAGCGGCTCGCCGAAGGGTGTCAAATGGGCCCTGCGATCACTGTAACGGAGGGCACCGCGATCGGCATGCAAAGTGTCGCCATTCCGATCATCGTGCTCGCGCTTGCCAACGTCTTCGCATATGACGTCGCCGGCGTATACGGCGTCGCCATCGCCGCGCTCGGCATGCTGGCTACGACGGGTATCGTTGTCGCCGTGGATTCCTATGGCCCCATCGCAGACAACGCGGGCGGTATCGCGGAAATGAGCGGGCTCGACCCAAGCGTGCGCAAAATTACCGACAATCTCGACGCCGTCGGCAACACCACGGCGGCAATCGGCAAGGGGTTTGCCATCGGTTCGGCGGCATTTGCGGCGATCGGACTGCTCGCGGCGTTCCTCTTGTCTTCCAAAATGACTCCGGAAGAGATCATGCTTTCCAACCCTTATATTCTGAGCGGAATATTGATCGGAGGAATGGTCCCCTTCTTCTTTTCGTCCATGCTGTTCCGCGCGGTCGGAAAGAGCGCATTCGCGATGATTGGCGAAGTGCGGCGGCAGTTCGCGGAAATCCCCGGCCTAAAAGAAGGCAAGGAAGGCGTCTATCCAGATAGCGCAAAATGCGTGGACATCGCAACTCAGGGCGCCATTCACGGGATGATCGTGCCGGGCATGACGGCGATCCTGCTTCCGATCGTCGTCGGTTTCGCTTTGGGCGCGGAAGCGCTCGCGGGAATGCTGGTGGGCGCTATCTGCACGGGCGTTATGCTCGGCATTCAGACGGCGAATTCCGGCGGCGCCATGGACAACGCCAAGAAATACATCGAAGACGGCCACTACGGCGGTAAAGGTTCAGACGCGCACAAAGCCGCCGTTGTCGGCGATACGGTCGGCGACCCGTTGAAGGATACGGTTGGCCCGTCGATCAACATTTTGATCAAGCTGATGAGTGTGATTTCGCTGGTGCTGGCGCCCTTGTTTTCACACTGACGGATAAACAATGGAGTACAGGGAGCGGGTCTCACGAGGCCCGCTTCTTGCTTTTGACGAGGAACATATTGCAATCGCAGCCCCGGCCATTACAGAGTAATAGCAGCCGCAGGCTGCGCATAACGCCTGATATAGGCATAAAGCCTGATAGAAAGCACATGCCACACACGATTCCAAACGAAAGCGATTCGGGAATACCCGCGCAAAACCCGGACGAGATATTGCTCGCCAACCCATTGTGGCGCGCGGCGGATGTCGGTAAGCCCATACCGGATTCGCCGCATGCGGCGTCGGTTGCGATGCCGCTGTGGGAGCACGTTGTTCGCTATGAGCAAGGCGATCCCGCGCTGCTTGAGCAATTGCGCTGCGGCTATCCGCGGTTCGTATTTAATCCGCTCGTAAACGAATTGTTCCATGTGTGCCGCAGACGCTTTGCGCGAGACGGCGAGCTTTGTGTTGCGGTGCCCTCGCGCAGGATTGCCGAGCGTTGCGCGCGGTTCCTCCACGATACGCAGCAGTTCCCCGCGCGAGTCGAAGAATATGGTGAAAACGACATTCATGTCGTGCTGTTTCCGGAGCAGGCGTTTGCCACGGCCAAACAGTTTTGGCAGCACTATGGCGATATCGTCAGCTCGCGGCTTGCGCAAGACACGTTGGAGAAGCGCGGCGGCAGTTATGGCGAAACGGAAGCCAAGAAAACGTTGCGGCTACGCATCGCGGGACTAACGGACGCCGGGCCGGAAGATGTTTACCTGTACGCATCCGGTATGGCCGCGCTCAGCGGGTCGCTGCAAACGGTGCGCGCGTTAAAGCCTGACGCGAAGACGATACAGATCGGATTGCCATATGTCGATCTGTTGCGTATACAAACCAAGTGGGGCCCGCGCGGCGACTTCTACCCGGATGTCACGGGCGAACGTTTCGACGCACTGACGTGGCAGCTCGAGAACGGCCCAATCGCGGCGGTGTTTTGCGAGCATCCGCGCAACCCCCTGCTCCAGTCCACGGACCTGCAACGGTTGTCCGCGCTGTTGCGCAAGCATAACGTGCCGCTGGTGGTGGATGAAACGCTCGGCTCGTTTTTGAATCTCGACCTGCGGCCGTACGCGGACATGATCGTGAGCAGTCTCACCAAGTATTTCTCGGGTGTCGGCGATGTCATGGCGGGTTCCGTTGTTCTCAATGCGCAATCGCCGTTGTTCGGCGCTTTGAAACAACAGCATGACGCAGTATATGAAGACCGGCTGTGGGAACAGGATGCAGCCGTGCTCGAACGCAACTCACGCGATTTTGAAGCGCGCATGCGGCGCATGAACGCCAACGCCGAACACCTTTGTGACTATCTGCATACGCACCCCAAGATTCAGCGCGTGTACTACCCGAAATATGAATGCACCAACGAATACCACGCGGCGTGCCGGCCCGGCGCGGGTTACGGGGGAATGTTTTCGGTCGTATTGAAAGACGGCGAGACCGCCGCGCCAAAGTTTTATGATGCATTGCGCGTGTCGAAAGGACCCAGCCTCGGCACGAATTACACACTCGCATGTCCCTACACACTGCTGGCCCACTTCGAGGAGCTAGACTGGGTCGAATCGCTCGGTGTATCGCCGTATTTGGTGCGTATATCGGTGGGGATCGAAGAGCCCGGTGACTTGATCAGTCGATTCGAGCAGGCGCTGGGTACAGTGTGACGGATTCCGAATGACGCTATTGTGGTTGCGCGCCACAATCCGTTTCGGGATAGAAACGACGGACTTTTGTTGGATGCTCCAAGTTTCACGCGGGTTGGATCGAGGACAGCCACCAGTATCCAAAACGCGATGCCGGTGACAGTCCCCTTCATGTGACTAGCGTCTCGTTTTTTTCGGCGAGGCTGCCAGTTTTCCGCCTTGCCAACTCAGGAATTCGATCGGTTCGCCCGCGGTCTTCCTGTACCACATCTGGGAACCCTCGGGAACCCCGCGCAAGAAGGCAAACGTTTTTTGTCCGTCTAAATCCGGGTTTACCTTGATCGACGTACGTTTAAAGCTGCTGTTCCAGTTGTAGCTCGTCCCGACGCTTGGCTGCGTTTCCGTAGTCTTCCGCGTATATTCTTTCGGCACCCAGACGCCATCGACGTCCGCGAAGTTCGTCACGGTATAGACAATGTCTCGCACGAAAGTTTCCTTAAAGGGATGTTGCGAACCCTTCCGGGAGAGATGTCCCGTACGTTGCTGCATGTGGATTTGCGCGACGTTGTACCCATGGTACGGATCGAACCATGCCGTGAAAGTTCCGCATTCCGTCTCCGCGGAGACGACGTAGTACATCAAATCTCGCACGTTCTCGACACGCATTGTCATCGCACCGGACTCTTCGAGAATATCGTCGATCCGGCGGCCTTCCGTATTGATATAGCCCCATGCGGGCGCGTCGTAAACCATGCCCCATATGGCGTAGTAATTCCCATAGGATGGCGGGCCATCAAGGGTTTCATCTAACGGAGCGCCTTTGCCCATCGAACCTGAACCCGGCATGCCCCGGCCTTGCACGTCAAGTTGATAGTCTTGTTCACCGTCAAAACCGCAGACACGGACCATTGGTTTGTCTTGTGGCACCGGTTCCAATGTCATACCGTTGGTGCCCCATGTCGCAGTGTTGGTGAATGCGCGGTGTCCGTCGGAGGAAATCTCCCCGGATTGGTGCGTTACCGCGCTGCCATGAGCTTTAGCGTAGTACGGGTCGTCTGGCGACATCACACGGTTCCAATTCGCGGTCATCTCATACGTAACGGTCAATCGCTGAGCCCGCTTTTGATTTTCCCTATATGCGTCGAGCACTTCACTGGCAGTTGTGAGTTGCGCCGGCGCGGCGGCCACGTCAGTAGCGGCCAGCACGCTTCGCGGCGCAAGCTCGTACACTGCGCCCACGGCTGCGCCGGCCATGATCAACAAACCCGCGGCCCAAGCGCCGACGGACTTCAATACCCCACTCGAAAGCGCCGCAACGGCCGGCATCGACGGAATCGCAGACGAAATGAATCCTCCGCTACCAACGCCAGCCAGGGCCAATTTGCCCAGGCCCGCGAACACTGATGCTGGCACTGGCGCCGCATCCGCGCCGCATGAAACCAGCATTGCTCCCAGCGCGGAGCAACCCACTTGAATGCCCCTGCGCCGCAGGCGCGTGCGAATTTCATAGACGCCCTTGTGGATTCGATTGGTTAGCGTTTGCCGAGGAATGCCAAGGGTATCCGCAATAGCGGTTTGGCTGTGCCCTTCGAGATAGTGCGCAACAAGCGGCACGCGCAGCTTGTCGGGAAGTGACTCGAGTGCTTCGTCCACGTAGGAGTAGATGTCATTCCACGTCATTTCGGCTACGACAGGCTGCGCACTGGCATAGGTTTCCTCGCGCGTGACCCGGCGGGAAGTCGTCCGGATTTTTTCTATAGCGATGTTTGTGGTGACGCGGTGAAGCCATGGACCAAGATAATCCGCCGGCACGCGCGTAGTTTCAGCGAGGGCCTGGAAACATTCCTGCGCAACGTCTTCCGCGTCGTCGGCGTTGCGGAGTACGCGCTTGGCCGTCGCCAAGACCATGGCTGCGTAGCGAACGACGATCTCTCGAAAGGCGTCCGGGTCGCGATCGGATATCCAGCGTCTGAGGTAAATGGTGTCGTCGGCGTACATGGTGGTTACTCCGTGGTTGAACTTTAACATTAGATCGCCGCTGACACTAAATCCGCCCACGTGTATGTACTTTCGGAGGCTAGATGTGAAAACTGCGGAGTGATGCTTTGTGAAGTAGTGGGCATGGCATGTGTGATTGGAGGTCAAAGCGGCGCTGCACGCCGCAGTCCAAAGCGCTTCGCGCGCGTTAATCAGGTGAACTTGAGGGGTGTGGCGTTATAGTCTTTGACGAGGATTCGGCGGGCTTGGCCGGCGGTGAAGATGGAGCCGGTAATGAGCAGGGGCGTTGATGTTGATGCGGCCTTAATGCCTTCGGCAATGGCGGCGGCGAGAGGCGTGGTGCATTCGTGGGGGAAATCGGCGGCGGCGTGATGGAGGGTTACTACGCGCATGGCGCGGTCGCCTTCAAACTCGGTGAGGATGAGGTGTTGCGCGATGGGCGCGAGGAGTTGGAGCATTTCGCGGGCGTCCTTATCGGCGCTGACAGCGAACACCACGACACAGGGTGGCAACGATTCAACAAGGCGGGCTATGCCCGCGGGGTTGTGGGCGACATCTATATATACGGGTGGTTCATCGAGGGCGCGTTCGAGGCGGCACGGCCATATGGCGTTCCGCAATCCTGCTTCTACCGTACTGGAATCGACTTTGGGAAATTCGCGCAGCTCCTGTTCGACTGCGGCGATGGCAAGCGCGGCGTTTTCGACCTGATGCATGCCTGCTAGGCCGAGGGAAGCGTCGTTCAGGACGATGTGTTCGCCGCGATAGGTGATACCGGGTTCCAGCGGAGTGCCGGTAACGCAGTAGGTGAATTCATTGCCTTTGCAAATCACGGGAGCGCCGCACACTCGCGCGGATTCCGCGAGCATGTCAAATACTTCGGAGTCGCGTTCGCCTATGACGACGGGAACACCGGGTTTCATGATGCCGGCTTTCTCTCCCGCTATTTCCTCGAGCGTATCGCCGAGATATTTTTGGTGGTCCAGCGCAATGTTGGTAATGACAGTTACAAGCGGCTTGATGATATTGGTGGAATCGAACCGGCCACCCATTCCGACCTCGATAATTGAGGCGTCTACTTTCGCCTGCGCGAATGCGCGGAACGCAATCGCGGTGCAGAGTTCGAAATAGGTCGGCGGCGCTGAAAGCGATTTGGTGAGTTCGTGAAAATACGCGATGTTATCGTCGAGCGCTTCGTTCGAAATCGGTTCGCCGTTAATGAGAAACCGTTCGGTGACATCAATGAGGTGCGGGCTTGTAAAACATCCAACTGAATAGCCGGCGGCGCGCAATATCGCGTTGATGAAAGCAACTACGCTGCCTTTGCCGTTGGTGCCGGCGACATGTATCGCGGGGATTTCCAGATGGGGATCGCCGGCCGCGGCCATCAACGCGTTAATATTATCCAGGCCTAGCTTGATGCCGTGAAATTCGAGGGCGGCGAGATACTCGCGAGAGCTCACTGCGGTGTTAAATATTTTAAGAGGCGGCCTAGGACACTCCGCATTTCCGTACGGTTGACGATGCAATCGACAAAACCGTTATTGAATTGTGATTCGGCGGACTGAAACCCTTCTGGAAGTTTCACTTTAAGCGCACCCTCGATAAGACGCGGCCCTGCAAACCCGATTTGCGCGCCCGGCTCCGCAATGAGAATGTCGCCGAGGCTCGCAAAGCTGGCGTACACCCCGCCGGTGGTTGGGTGCGTCAACACCGAAATATAGGGTATGCCCGCCTCGTTCATTGCACGGACGCCATCGCTGGTCTTCGCCATTTGCATGAGCCCAAGAATACCTTCGTCCATGCGCGCGCCGCCGGATGAAGTGAACACGACAAATGGAATCCGGTTTGCGATTGCATCGTCCGCGGTGCGGCAAAACTTTTCGCCAAAGGCAGAACCCATGCTGCCGCCCAGAAACCCAAAGTCCATCGCGCCAATCACCGCGCGCGTTTTTTCAATCTCTCCGAATCCTGTAATGATCGATTCGGTGACATCAGTCTTGGCGCGCGCTTTCTTGGCGCGCTCGGGATAGGAATACGACTGTTCAGGAATCACGAAATGAATTGGATCGCTGGTCTGGACGGAATCATGTGTTTCCTGGAAACTGTCGGGATCGAGCAGATACCCCAGGCGTTGCCGCGCAGTAATGCGGTTGTGATGATCGCACTGCGGGCAGACCATAAAATTCTGTTCGACCTCAGTGCTCGAAACGGTCTTCTCGCACCCCGGACACTTCATCCAAAGCCCGTCCGGCACGCTGCTCTTCCGGCCGATGACGGATACAAAGCGCCTGCGCTTCAAAAATGGCATGACGCAAAACCTCCCCGATATACCCTTGCGCGATTGGACGCGGGATTACCCCACTGGAGTTTCAATGAAGTTTTCGGCATGGTAGAGAAGTCGTCCACAATGGGCACAGCCATGGACTTTTCCGCCCAGAATCTCGTTGACTGCTTGCGGCGTCACCGTCATTTGGCAGCCGCCGCAGGTCGTTCCCCGCATCGCCACGACCGCCGCGCCCGTTTTCTTGCTCGCGCGAATGCGGTTGTACCGCGTCAACAGCGACAGCTCGACCGTTTCCATAATTGGCGCGCGGCGAGCATCCAGGTCCTGGCGGGATTTCACCGCTTCCGCGAGTTCCACATCAATTTCGGCGCACTGCGCGGAAATCTGCTTTTGCTCGGATTCGATTCGTTTTTTGTCTTCCGACAAACGGGCTTTTGCCACGTCTATTTCATCCATCAACGCGAGAATACGTTCTTCCTTCCCGCTGATCTGCTTCTCGAGCATGTCAATCTCGTGCAGGAGCGCCTGGTATTCCTCGTTCTTCTTCACGCTGTTGAGCTGGGCCTTGTACTTCAGGATTTGCGCCTGCTTCTGCTCGATGTCCTTTTCGCAGTCGCGTTGCTCAAGCTGCAATGCCTTCAATGCCTTGTCGCGCTCATCGAGTTCCGCGGCCAGACGCTTCTTTTGAACATCGAACTTCCCTTTCTGCTTGGGAATCTCGAGTTCACGAAGCCTGCATGCTTCGATCTTCAAGTCGAGCTCTTGCAACGACAACAGATTCTTCAAGGCGATTCGCCTCCTTGCTTGATCAACGGCGCACGCGCCGTACTTCGATTCAAATGAAGAACCCCGCCCGAGGGCGGGGTGTATATTACTTGATCCAGGGCATCATCTTCCGCAATTCCGCCCCGACCTTCTCGACCGGGTGCGAAGCGTCCGCGTCTCGCAGGCGCTGGAAGGTTTTCCCGCCGGCCTGGTACTCGCCCAGCCATTCCTTTGCGAACTCGCCCGATTGGATTTTTTTCAACGCCGCTCGCATCGCATTCTTCGTGTCTTCCGTGACGATTTTCGGCCCGACGGACAGGCCGCCGTATTCCGCCGTATCGCTCACACTATAGTTCATGAATTTCAGACCGCCCCGATAGTATAGATCGACAATGAGCTTCAACTCATGCATCACTTCGAAATAGGCGATCTCCGGCTGGTAGCCCGCTTCCATCAACACTTCGAAGCCTGCTTTGATCAAAGCGGCCGAACCGCCGCAGAGCACGGTCTGCTCGCCGAAAAGGTCCGTCTCGGTTTCTTCCTGGAAGGTGGTCTCAATAATTCCCGCGCGCGCGCCGCCGACCGCAATTCCGTATGCCAGCGCCTTCTTCAACGCTTCGCCCGTCGCGTCCTGGTAAATCGCCACCAGACAAGGTACCCCTGCCCCACGCTCGAATTCCTCGCGCACGAGATGGCCGGGCCCTTTGGGCGCGATCATGAACACGTCCACGTCTTTCGGCGGTACGACACATTTGAAATGGATATTAAAACCATGCGCCCACATCAACGACATACCCGGTCGCAGGTTCGGCTTGATTTCGTTCTCGAACAGGTCCTTCTGGATGGTATCCGGCACGAGGATCATAATAATATCCGCGCGTTTCGTTGCATCGGCGACGGACATCACCTCGAATCCCGCTTCCTTGCCAGCTTTATATGTCTTGCTGTCCGCGCCTCCGCGGTGACCAATGACGACGCTGACGCCGCTGTCGCGCAGGTTCTTCGCATGCGCATGGCCCTGGCTGCCGTAGCCCATAATCGCCACCGTGCGGCCCTTCAACACCGACAGATCGGCATCCTTCTCGTAGTAAATCGTCGCCATTACTCTTCCCTTACGCGTTGTTATTCAACGACCGGGCCACCGCGATCCGGCCCGTCCGCACCAGTTCCCTGATTCCAAACGGACGCATCATGTCGATGAACGCCCGAATCTTTCCCTCGCTGCCGGTCGCCTCAATAATCATGGACTCAGGGCTGATGTCCACGACTTTCGCCCGAAAGATATTTGCAATCTCGATGATCGGGGTCCGCCCTTCCCCCGCCACGGCGATCTTGACCATTACAAGTTCGCGCTCGACGTAACTCAGTTTGGTGAGGTCCGTGATTTCGATCACCTCGACCAGTTTCTCGAGCTGCTTAACAATCTGCGCAAGCACCCGATCGTCACCCTCTACCACGACGGTCATCCGGGATACGCTCGCGTCTTCCGTCTCCCCCACGCAGAGGCTGTCGATGTTGAATCCGCGCGCGCTGAACAATCCAGACACGCGCGCCAGAACACCGAAGTGGTTTTCAACGAGGACGCTAATCGTATGTTTCATCTGCTCTCCTACTCCGTCGCCGCGTCGGTCCCGGACCGCTTGTTATACCGGTTCATCGCGACGGACACTCCTTCGGCCACGTAGCACAACACGGCATCCCCCGCCAGGGTCACTGCCCGGTCCACGTCCGGCTTTTCTTCCGGCGTGAACGTGCTGAGAACGTGATCGCTCAGGTCTTGCCCGCACTTCTTCTGACCGATGCCTATGCGCAGTCTGGGAAAGTCGCGCGTGCCCAAATGCTCGATCACGGACCGCAACCCGTTATGCCCCCCGCCGCTGCCTTCGTGCCGAATGCGCACCGTTCCCAATGGAAGCTGAATCTCGTCCAGGACGATCAACACATCCATTGGCTCGGGCACCCGGTTGCGCGCGGCCTTGGCCACCGCGCCCCCGCTGAGATTCATGAACGTCTGCGGCTTCAGCAACATCACACGGACGCCCTGGTGATCCGCCATCGCGAACAGACTGTCGTATTTCTCCTGGTCAAAGCGCGCGCCAAGCCGGCCCGCCACTTCGTCCAATACCCGAAACCCGACGTTGTGCCGCGTGTGCCGGTACTGCTGTCCGGGATTACCCAAACCAACAATCAGCTTCAAGCGGCCTTCCTCTCCGTCGGGCGTGGGGTTCGTTTACTTCTTGTCGCCTTTTGCCTTCGTGTCGGCTGGCTTCGCACCCGCTTTCGCGTCCGCGGGCTTCGCGCCGCCCTTGGCGTCCGCAGGCTTCGCGCCACCTTTGGCGTCTCCCGCCTTCGCATCTGCCGCGGGCGCCGCCGCATCTGCCGCTGCCGCATCCGCGGCCACCGTGGTGTCTTCCTTCGCGGCGCGCGGCGCATGGCACGCGACCACGCTGCGCTCCACGTCCGTCACAATGGTCACGCCTTCCGGCGCGGTGATGCTGGATACATACAGGTGATCGCCAATGCCGAGGTCGGTGATATCCATGTCGATTTTTTCCGGCACCTCGAGCGCAAGGCATTCGATCTCGAGTTCGCGAAGCTGATAATCAAGCACGCCGCCCTCGACAAGACCCTTGCAATGGCCGAAGAAGTGCAGCGGCACAAGCGTGACAATGCGTTCATCCAGACGAATACGCTGGAAGTCCGCATGGAGCACGTGCCCGCGCACGGGATGGTATTGCACAGCTTTCAGCAGCGCGGGGCTGCTCGACCCTGAATCGTCTGACACTTCAATCTGCACAATGGCGTGTGCGCCGCCAGTTTGCACCAATTTTACAAATTCGCGCGCGTTCACGGTGAGAACCAGGGGACCCTGGCCGCCGCCGTATAACACGCCCGGCACGTTGCCGCTGACGCGTTCTCTACGCGCTTTGCCTTTGCTTCCGGACGCGCGTGTCGCCGCTTTCAATGATTGCAGTTGCATGACCTGTAGCTCTCCTCAAGACGCGGGCGGCATTGCGCACGCCCATAATTTTACGTTTTCTACCGAAACAATATACTTAACGACTCTTCCTGATGGACGCGCCGTATCGCTTCTCCCAACAATGGCGCTATCGACAACACCCTGATCTTGTCGCAGGCCTTCGCCTCCGCTTTGAGCGGCACCGTGTCGCTCACCAACACTTCATCCAACACGCTGTCTTCGATGCGAGCAACCGCGTCGCCACTGAACACCGGGTGCGTCGAACACGCGATCACGTCAAGCGCGCCCAGGTCCTTGATCGCTTTTGCCGCTTTCACCAAAGTGCCGCCCGTGTCAATCATGTCGTCGAAAATCAGCGCGTGCTTGCCTTCAACATCTCCGATAACATGCATCACCTCGGACACGTTCTCTTTGGGCCGGCGCTTGTCCACGATGGCGAGCGGAGCATCCAACCGGCGCGCGAATTCGCGAATGCGCGCAACGCTTCCTGTATCCGGCGAAACCACCACCAGGTTTTCAATCTCACGTTCCAGAATATGGTTCACAAACACCACGTCTCCGCTGAGGTGGTCCACGGGGATATCAAAAAAACCCTGAATCTGCCCGCAATGCAGGTCGATCGTCAATACCCTGTCCGCCCCCGCCGCAACCAGCAGGTTCGACACGAGCTTCGCCGTGATGGGCACGCGAGGCCGATCTTTACGATCCTGGCGCGCGTATCCAAAATACGGAAGCACCGCGGTCACGCGCTCGGCCGATGCCCGGCACGCGGCATCAATCAGGATCAACATTTCCATTAAATTGTCGTTGACTGGCGGACACGTGCTGTTCACGATGAATACATCGCTGCCGCGAATGTTCTCGCCGATCTGGACCTTGCTCTCGCCGTCGCTGAACTTTCCAACTGACGCGCGCCCGCGAGTCGTCTCCACGTTCTGGCATATTCCATCGGTCAGCGCGACGGACGCGCTTCCGCTGAATATCTTTACACTCTTGCTAAACGCCACGGACATTGTGCCTTGCTATATCTAAATGGCTGGGGCGCTAGGATTCGAACCTAGGAATGTCGGCGCCAAAGGCCGATGCCTTACCACTTGGCTACGCCCCAACACGTTCCCCAAAAACCAGTGTCGCACCAGGCGCTGATCACGGGTAAATGTCGTTTGCGGGACAATCGGAGGAGTATAGCAATTCAAGAAAACCAGAGTCAATCAGCCGCCGCGTCCTAAAAGCGGATAACAGAGCCACTTACAAATCGAAGCAGTAGCACGGCAGTAGCACGCAGCGCCCGCCGCATGCGTCGTCGGTTCGCGAAAGAACACGCTAGATACGGCGGCGCAAAAACTGTTGGCGCCCGCGAAGAAGACGATCCTGTTGTTCCCCCGTTGTGCGATAGGTGGCGCAGCCAAGTATAGCCATGCGCGCGAGCCGTGGCATGGAGGAAGAATACGGGAAGCGGGGCTCAAAAGCCATATATAGTTGCCTGTTCCTAATTTCACGAGTTGTGGGAAGCGGCCAACGCCGCACCTGTCGTAGGATGGGGTTTGGCTCACTGGAGCGATCTATCGTGATTTAACGCATGCACGTGTAATAAAATTATAATCTGCCAATCAGAGAACATTACAAAATAACAGGCACCCCCAAAATGCAACGTACTTCACAATCAAATGTCCGCAGTCGTTTATTTGATTTATTGCTGTTGATTTCCACACCGGTGCTCGCCATTGATGCGGATTTGCTGTGGGTAAAGCAGTTGGGAGGTAGTCTCGGAACGGCAAATCCAAACGGAATGGCACTTGATAGTCAGGGAAACATTTACTGTGTCGGAGATTTTACCGGCACGGTCGATTTCGATCCTGGGACGGGAACTGAAATAGCTAATGCCACAAATCTTAATTCATTCGTGTCCAAGTTTGAGCCTTCCGGAAACCTTTCTTGGGTAAAGATTTTTGGAAGTAGCTCTACTATCCAAACATATTCGGTTACTGTCGATCTCGATGGCAACGTCTACGTTGTAGGAGCCTTCGCTGGAGCAGTGGATTTCGATCCTGGCCCTGGCACAACGATCCTGACCTCAACCGGTTCGTTCAATATTTTCATTTTGAAGCTTGAAGCTTCGGGATTTCTGCTTTGGGCAAAGCAAATTAGTGGGAATGACACCGCTGTAGCCCAGGCTGTTGCGGTGGATGATGGAAGTGTCTATTTGTGCGGGAGATTCAGTGGCACATCAGACTTCGATCCCGGTCTGGGATCTAACAACTTTACCGCGATTGGACAGGAGGATACTTTTGTTCTCAAGTTGGACGAATCTGGAAATACACTATGGGCCCGTCAAATCGGAGGAACAGGTCAAGATACTTCCTTATCATTAGCTCTAGACAGTAATGAAAATGTGTATCTTACGGGGTACTTCTCAGATACGGCTGATTTCGATCCAGGACCGGATACGATTTTCATCTCCCCGTTCGGACAAATTGATGCGTTCGTTGTAAAGTTGGACGTTGGGGGACAATTGATATGGGCGAAACATTTTGGTGCGAACACTAATATTGCCGTCGGTAACTCAATCTCCCTTGATGCGGATGACAGCGTATACGTTGCCGGCTACTTCGAAATTTCAGCGGATTTTAATCCGGGACCGGACACGACAATTCTGAATTCCGCGGGTTCCAACGATATTTTTGTAGTCAAACTCGAGGATTCAGGGAATTTTTCTTGGGCTAGACAAATGGGCGGCGCAGACGCTGATATACCTCTAGATATATCGATTGATTCGCATGGAAACGTCTTCACCTGCGGTTTCTTTCGTGGATCAGCCGACTTTGATCCTGGGCCAGATACAAACGTTCTGACGGCCCTGGACGCAACCGACATCTTCGTCTCCAAGTTAGACAGTATGGGCGAATTAGTGTGGAATGCGCACATCGGAGGCAGCGAGGGTGAACAGGCGTCGTCCGTCATTGTCGATGATAGTGGGGTAATCCACGCACTGGGCCTATTTCAGGGTACAGTAGATTTCGATCCTGGGGCAGATATTAATAGTCTCTCTGCGCTGGGAGATTTCGATGCCTTTGTAATGAGCTTTTCAGTATCTGATACCGATTCCGAGACCCTTCCAGTGTCGTCCGAATTGCTATTTGTTGTGATACTCATAATAGGTATACGCGCCATCATAGTAGCGAAGTGGAACCGCAGATTGAATTGATCACGAAATACTAGACAATATGGGACATCCACCTATTTTCTCCGTTTCCGCGTTGTTGGTTTTTGTTTTTTGGGTCGGCCTACGGGAAGTGGGCGGAGGCGGCGGCCGAGTTTGTGTTCGAGTTTGCTGAGGAACGCGTCGCTGGCGAGCGGGCGGCCTGTGTGCGTGTTGAGGCAGAGCGCCGCGACGGTCTCTTTGTTGTCGGGTTGGGTGAGCATTTCCTTCCAGTTTATATCACCGGCCAATTCCTGCCAAGCAGTTAAATCGAGGAGTTGGGCCGCGTCGGGTTTGCCTGTGTGCGCAGCC